>NZ_CP007597.1:3326754-3502030 GCF_000661955.1 Stenotrophomonas rhizophila | reverse complement strand
CTCGTGGGCGCCATCCATGGCGCCCAACGGTCCCGCCAACCCACCCACGCCGACCCCCGAGAGATTCCGGGCGGGCATGGGCAATCAACGGCACTTCGTCTCAGCGTTGCTGAGCCTCAGCAGAGCATCCCCGCCCGTGAGAGGGGGGGAGGGGTAGTGCCGAGCGAAGCTCGGCACCTCTCAAACCCAAAGCAGGCCGCTGCGCTGCTCTTGATCTACGTTGCGCACCAGCCATGTCTGGAGAGGCTGGGGTGGGTGAGGTTGCGGGGCCCTCCACCGCATGGATGCGGTGGCGGAGCTTACACGGGTGAGGGCGCATTGCTTGCGAGGCACTGCCTCGCATGCGCTCGAACGCACAGCCGCCAGCGGCTGGGCCGGGCCGCGGAGCGGGACTTGCAGCGTGCCCCGCAACCTCACCCACCCCAGCCCACTTCCCGACAGTGACTGACCGCTCTGGCTCCATGCTTGCGCTCAAAGCGGCCAAGCCACATACGCGTCAGTACAGACGGAGGGCGGTATTCCCCCTTATCATTCGCCGTTCGATTTTTGCAGGCGGATGACCGCGTGACCGATTCCAATCTCGCATTCGTGTTCCCCGGCCAGGGCTCGCAGTCGCTGGGCATGCTCGCCGAACTGGCTGAGCTGCACCCGCAGGTCCGCGAGGCCTTCACCGAGGCCTCCGATGGCGCCGGCGTCGACCTGTGGGCGCTGTCGCAGGGCGGCCCCGAGGAAATGCTCAACCGCACCGAATTTACCCAGCCCGCCCTGCTGGCCGCCAGCATCGGCGTCTGGCGCGTCTGGAATGCCGTCGGTGGCGCCAAGCCCGCCGTGCTGGCCGGCCACAGCCTGGGCGAGTACACCGCCCTCGTTGCCGCGGGCGCCCTGACCCTGCGCGATGGTGCCCACCTGGTGCGCCTGCGTGGCCAGCTCATGCAGGAAGCCGCCCCCGCCGGCGTGGGTGCCATGGCCGCCGTCCTCGGCGCCGAAGACGCCCTGGTCCTGGACGTCTGCGAACAGGCCGCCGGCAGCCAGATCGTCGTGCCCGCCAACTACAACTCGCCCGGCCAGATCGTCATCGGTGGCGACGCTGCCGCCGTCGACCGCGCCCTGGCCCTGCTCGCCGAAAAGGGCGTCCGCAAGGCCGTCAAGCTCGCCGTCAGCGTCCCCTCGCACACCCCGCTCATGCGCGAAGCCGCCAACCGCCTGGCCGAAACCATGGCCGGCCTGGACTGGCGCGCGCCCGCGCTGCCGGTCGTGCAGAACGTCGACGCCCGCATCCACGACGGCGTTGAAGCCATCGCCCAGGCCCTGGTCCAGCAGCTTTACCTGCCCGTCCAGTGGACCGGCTGCGTGCAGGCCCTGGCCGCCCGTGGCGTCACCCGCGTCGCCGAGTGCGGCCCGGGCAAGGTCCTGACCGGATTGATCAAGCGCATCGACAAATCGCTGGACGCGCGCACACTGTCCACGCCCGCCGATTTCGAGGCAGCCCGCGAAACCTGGGCCGCCTGATCCTTTGACTGGCTTTGCGTCGCCCGGCCCCGGCCTGGCGCGTGGACCGGTCCCGTTCGAGGAACTACAGATGAGCAAGCCCCTTCAGGGTGAAATCGCACTGGTGACCGGCGCCAGCCGTGGCATCGGCGCCGCCATTGCCGACGCATTGGCCGCGCAGGGCGCGACCGTCATCGGCACCGCCACCACCGACGCCGGTGCCGCCGCCATTGGCGAGCGCCTGGCCGCCGTGGGTGGCCACGGCCGCGCGCTGAACGTCACCGACGCCGCCGCGCTGGACGCCGTGCTGGACGGTATCGCCAAGGAATTCGGCGCCATCAGCATCCTGGTCAACAACGCCGGCATCACCCGCGACAACCTGCTGCTGCGCATGAAGGACGAGGACTGGCAGGCCATCCTCGACACCAACCTGACCAGCGTGTTCCGCACCTCCAAGGCGGTCATCCGCGGCATGATGAAGGCCCGCAAGGGGCGCATCATCAACATCGCCTCGGTGATCGGCGTGACCGGCAATGCCGGCCAGGCCAACTATGCCGCCGCCAAGGCCGGCATCATTGCCTTCTCCAAGTCGCTGGCCAAGGAAATCGGCTCGCGCGGCATCACCGTCAATGTGGTCGCCCCCGGCTTCATCGACACCGACATGACCAAGGCCCTGCCGGAAGAGCAGCGCACCGGCCTGGTCAAGACGATCGCCCTGGAACGCCTGGGTGAACCGTCCGACATCGCCAACGCGGTGGCGTTCCTGGCCGGTCCCTCGGCCAGCTACATCACCGGCGAAACCCTCCATGTGAACGGCGGCATGTACATGCCGTAAGCATGTGGCGCACGGATCGCGCCGCAAGTGGTTGATCTGAAAGATGTTTTGCGGCAATGCAAGGCATCACCGGTTTCCACTACACTATCCCACGGTCATCCGACATCGGATGGCGTCATTTTTGAACCACTACTCCATCTGGAGCGATATCCAATGAGCACCATCGAAGAACGCGTCAAGAAAATCGTCGTCGAACAGCTTGGCGTCAAGGAAGAAGAAGTCACCAACAGCGCATCGTTCGTCGATGACCTGGGCGCTGACTCGCTGGACACCGTTGAACTGGTGATGGCGCTGGAAGAAGAGTTCGAGTGCGAAATCCCGGACGAAGAAGCCGAGAAGATCAGCACCGTCCAGGCTGCAATCGACTACATCAACGCCCACGTCAAGGCTTGATGTCAGGCGGCTTGCGCGCGGCGGTGGCACCCGCCCCGGCCGCGCGCGGCAATCCCATGGGGCCGCACTTGCGGCCCTGTGCATTTGAGCGTTACACCGCGTCATACCCGTGAACCACGGGCCAGGAGAATCAGCAATGAAGCGTCGCGTCGTCGTCACCGGCATGGGCATGGTCTCGCCCCTTGGCAATGATCTGGACACCAGTTGGAAGGGCATCAGCGAAGGCCGTTCGGGCATCGCTGCGCTGACCAACGTTGCCGACAGCTACCTGGAACGGTTCACCACCAAAATTGCAGGTGAGGTCAAGGGATTTGACATCACCGCCGACAACGCACTGTTCGGCACGTACCGGGTCAGCGGCAAGGATGCCAAGAAGATGGACCCGTTCATCCATTACGGCTTGGGCGCAGCGTTCATGGCCCTGCACGATTCCGGCCTGGAGATCACCGACGCCAATGCCGAGCGCATCGGCGCGATCGTCGGCGCCGGCATCGGCGGCCTGCTTGGCATCGAAGAGCAGACCATCGATTTCCATGAGGGCAAGAAGATCTCGCCCTTCTACGTGCCCAAGACCATCATCAACATGTTGCCCGGCCAGCTGAGCATCATCAGCGGCCTGAAAGGCCCGTCGTTCTCGGCGGTGTCGGCCTGCGCCACCTCGAACCATTCCATCGGCACCGCCATGCGCATGATCCAGTACGGCGATGCGGACGTGATGGTGGCCGGTGGCGCCGAACGTGGCTCCTCGCCGACCGCCCTGGGCGGCTTCTGCGCGATGAAGGCCATGAGCACCCGCAACGATGATCCCGAAGCGGCCTCGCGGCCGTGGGACAAGGACCGCGACGGCTTCGTGCTCGGCGACGGTGCCGGCATCCTGATCCTGGAAGAGTACGAACACGCCAAGGCCCGTGGCGCGAAGATCTACTGCGAACTGGCCGGTTTCGGCGCCAGCTCCGACGCCTACCACATGACCGCGCCGAGCGAGAACGGCGAAGGCGCCGCGCGCTGCATGGTCATGGCCATGAAGGACGCCGGTGTGACCCCGGAGCAGATCGGCTACCTCAACGCGCATGGCACCTCGACGCCGCTGGGCGACCTCGGCGAGACCATGGCGATGAAGGCCGCCTTCGGTGACCACGCCTACAAGATGATGGTCAGCTCGACCAAGTCGATGACCGGCCACCTGCTCGGTGCCGCTGGCGGCGTCGAAGCGATCTTCTCGGTGCTGGCCCTGCGCGACAACGTGATTCCGCCGACCATCAACCTGCACCAGCCCGGCGAAGGCTGCGACCTGGATTACGTGCCCAATGAAGCACGCCAGGCCAAGGTGGACGTGGTGATGTCCAACGGTTTCGGCTTCGGTGGCACCAACGGCACGCTGGTGTTCAAGCGCGTCTGATCGCCGCGCTGCCGTACCCGCACCCGGGCCGCCATCTTGGCGGCCTTGGTGTATCTGGCCCTCCCGCACCTTCCGGTTCCCCGCCATGCTGCTGACCCATCCGCTGCCCGCCACCACCGACCTGCTCGCGCTGCAGCGCGTGGCGCCATCGCGCTATCCGCTGCTGATGGAATCCACCGCCTCGGGCACCGCGCAGGGCCGCTGGGACCTGCTGCTGATGGGCAACGGGCAGGCGCTCGCGCTGCACGCGGATGGCGTCGTGCGCGATGCCGAAGGCGTTGCCCATCCGGGCAGCTTCCTGGACGTGCTGGACGCGCAGTGGGCGGCGCTGCGTCAGCCACGCGAGGAGATCCAGCTGCCGTTCCGTGGTGGCTGGGCGCTGATGCTGGATTACGAACTGGCCGGGCAGATCGAAACGGTGCTGCGGCTGCCCGCGCGCGCCGACGGGCTGCCCGCCGCCCTGGCCCTGCGCTGCCCCGCAGCGGTGCTGCACGACCGCGTGCTGGGCCAGTACCACGCCGTGTGCGAAACCGACCACGCCGCACTGCTGCAGACCCTGCTGGCCGACCTGGACGCCGCACGTGCGTTGCCGCCGCTGCCGGCCTGGCAGCCGCCGGCCGAGGTGGGCGAGGATGCGCCTGCGCGCTTCACCGACGGCGTGGGCAAGGTCATCGAGTACCTGCGTGCCGGCGATGTGTTCCAGGTGAACCTGTCGCGGCGCTGGAACGCGCAGTTCGCCAGCATGCTGTCGCCGCAGGCGCTGTATGCGCAGCTGCGGGTGGCCAACCCGGCCCCGTTCGCCGGGCTGTTCATGGCGCAGGGCAGGGCGGTGGTCAGTTCCTCGCCGGAGCGGCTGGTGTCGGTGCATGGCGACGACGTGCAGACCCGGCCGATCGCCGGTACCCGCCCGCGCTTTGCCGGCGACGATGACGCTGCGCGCATCCAGGAGCTGGTCGGCCACCCCAAGGAGCGCGCCGAGCACGTGATGCTGATCGACCTGGAGCGCAATGACCTGGGCCGCATCTGCACGCCCGGCAGCGTCGAGGTCGACGAGCTGATGACGGTGGAAAGCTACGCCCACGTGCACCACATCGTGAGCAACGTGCGCGGCCGCCTGCGCGCGGGCGTGAGCCCCGGCCAGGTGATCGCCGCCACCTTCCCGGGCGGCACCATCACCGGGTGCCCGAAGGTACGCTGCATGCAGATCATCGCCGAGCTGGAGCAGACCGCGCGTGGCGCCTACACCGGCGCGTTCGGCTGGCTCAACCGCGATGGCGACCTGGATCTGAACATCCTGATCCGCACCGCCGAAGTGGCCGCGGCCAGCGCCACCTTCCGCACCGGTGCCGGCATCGTGGTCGATTCGGACCCGGACAAGGAACTGGACGAAACCCGCGCCAAGGCGCGTGGCCTGATGCGTGCGCTGGGCCGGCATGACTGAGCCGTTTGGGCGTGTGCAGCGGTCGCGCGGTATGCTGCGCGGCGGCGAAAACCATTCGAGGTGACCATGGCGGGTGCGAAACGGGGATGTCTGGCCGTGCTGGCGGTGCTGCTGTTGGGGGCATTGCTGCTGGCTGGTGCAGGGGCGTGGTTCTGGCATAGCCAGCGCGGCTTCGCCGATGCGCCGTTGACCCCGGACCAGCCCAGCATGGTGATCGCCTCCGGCGACGGCCTGAACACGGTGCTGGGCAAGCTGCGTGCGGCCGGCGTGGACGAAGGCAGCGACACCCAGTGGCAACTGCTGGCGCGCCAGCTGGATGCGGCCGGCAAGCTCAAGGTGGGTGAATACGCGCTGGACCCCAGCCTGACCCCGCGCGAGCTGCTGCTGCGCATGCGCCAGGGCCGCGTGCTGCAGCACCGGGTGACCATCGTGGAAGGCTGGAACATCCGCCAGGTCCGGGCCGCGCTCAAGCGCGCCGACCCGCTGGTGCACACCACCGACAGCCTCGACGACGCTGCCCTGATGAAGGCCATCGGCTTCCCCGGCGAACACCCGGAAGGCCGCTTCCTGCCCGAAACCTACGTGTACCAGCGCGGCGACAGCGACGTGGACGTGCTCAAGCGCGCGCACGCGGCGATGGAAAAGGAACTGACCGCCGCGTGGGACAGCCGTGCCGACAATCTGCCGCTGAACACGCCGTACGAACTGCTGACCCTGGCCTCGATCATCGAGAAGGAAACCGCGCTGCCCAGCGAGCGGCCGCAGATCGCCGGCGTATTCATGCGCCGGCTGAAGATCGGCATGCGCCTGCAGACCGACCCGACCGTGATCTACGGCATCGGCAGCAGCTACGACGGCAACATCCGCAAGCGCGACCTCACCACCGATACGCCGTACAACACCTACACCCGGGCCGGCCTGACCCCGACTCCGATCGCCATGCCGGGCCGCGACGCCCTGCAGGCCGCCGCGCAACCGGCCGCCGGCGATGCGCTGTACTTCGTGGCAGTGGGCGACGGCAGCGGCGCGCACGTGTTCTCGGCCAATTACACCGACCACAACGCGGCCGTGGCGCGCTACCTGCAGCAGCTGCGCCAGCAGCGCAGCCAGGCCGCACCGCAATGACCGCCTCGCTGCTGCGCCACCCGCGCTTTGTCAGCCTGGAAGGCGGCGAAGGCGCGGGCAAGACCACCGCCATCAATGCCATCCGCGAGGCCCTGCACGCACGCGGCCACGAGGTGCTGTTGACCCGCGAGCCCGGCGGCACGCCGTTGGCCGAGCGCATCCGCGCGCTGGTGCTCACCCCTGATGCGGAGATCGCCGCCGAGCCGTTGTCGGCCGAGGCCGAGCTGCTGCTGGTGTTTGCCGCGCGGGCCCAGCACGTACGCCAGGTGATCGAGCCGGCGCTGCGCCGCGGCTGCTACGTCGTCAGCGACCGCTTCACCGATTCCAGCTACGCCTACCAGGGCGGCGGCCGCGGCCTGGACGCGGCGTGGATCGCCGACCTCGAGCGCCGCGCGGTGGGCCTGCTGCCCGGGCTGACCCTGCTGCTCGACGTGGATGTGGCCGTCGGCCGCGCCCGCGCCAATGGCCGCGACCTGTGGCCGGACCGCATCGAGAGCGAGCAGGACGACTTCTTCCAGCGCGTGCGCGCGGTATTCCGCCAGCGCGTCAGCGCCGACCCCGCCCGTTTCCGCCTGATCGACGCCAGCCAGGACCAGGTCGGCGTTGCCGCATCGGTGGTGGCGGCGGTGGATGCCTGGCTGGCACCGGAGCCTTCCCATGAGTGAGACCTTTTCCCCGTGGCAGCAGCGCGCCTATGACCAGACCGTGGCCGCGCTGGACGCCGGGCGCCTGGGCCATGGCCTGCTGATCTGCGGCCCAGCCGGGCTGGGCAAGCGCGCCGTGGCGCTGCGCATGGCCCAGCACATCCTGTGCAGCGGTGAACCGGCCGCTGCCCAGCGCAGCGCCCAGCTGATCGCTGCCGGCACCCACCCGGACCTGCAGCTGATCTCGTTCGTGCCGAACAAATCCGGCGACAAGCTGCGCACCGAGATCGTGATCGAGCAGATCCGCGAGATCTCGCAGAAGCTGGCGCTGACCCCGCAGTACGGCATTGCCCAGGTGGTGATCGTCGACCCGGCCGATGCGATCAACCGCGCGGCCTGCAACGCGCTGCTCAAGACCCTGGAAGAGCCGCAGCCGGGCCGCTACCTGTGGCTGATCAGCAGCGACCCGGCGCGCCTGCCGGCGACCGTGCGCAGCCGCTGCCAGCGACTGGAGTTCAAGCTGCCCCCGCGTGAGGAAGCACTGGCCTGGCTGCACGCCCAGGGCCACACCCCGCGCAGCGCGGAAGAGGCCCTGGACGCCGCGCGCGGCCACCCCGGGCAGGCCGACGACTGGCTGCGCGAGGATGGCCTGGCGCTGCGCCGGCAGGTGGCCACCGACCTGGAAGCGCTGGTGGCCGGGCGCGCCGGTGCGGTGGAGCTGGCCCAGCGCTGGACCGCCGACGACAACGCGGCGCTGCGCCTGCGTCACGCCGCCGACCTGGCGCTGGCCCAGGCCAGCACGGGCGGCTTGACCGATCCGGACCGATTGCACAAGCTGGCGGCGTGGTTCGACGCCGCCAACCGTACCCGAGATCTGCTGCGCACCACCGTGCGCGCCGACCTTGCGGTGGTGGAATTGTTGTTGGCCTGGAACAAGGTCAACGAGCGGCAAGCAAAGGGGAATAGAGCATGAGTGCCACCAACGCCCGCCAGGGCATCCTGTCGCTGGCGGTCAAGGACAAGGCCGCGCTGTACAGCGCGTACATGCCGTTCGTGAAGAACGGCGGCGTCTTCGTCCCCACCCCCAAGCGCTACTTCCTGGGCGATGAGGTGTTCCTGCTGCTGACCCTGCCGGACTCCAGCGAGCGCCTGCCGGTGGCCGGCAAGGTCATCTGGGTGACCCCCGCCGGCGCCCAGGGCAACCGCGCGGCCGGCATCGGCGTGCAGCTGGCCGAAGGGGCCGAGGGCGAGAATGTGCGCAACAAGATCGAGACGCTGCTGGCCGGCATCCTGACCTCGGACAAGCCCACGCACACGATGTGAAGAAATTTCGGCGAAACCGTTGACGCCGAAAATTGCCGCCCTATAATGAGCGGCTCAGCAGCATCGGGCGGTTAGCTCAGCGGTAGAGCATTGCCTTCACACGGCAAGGGTCGCAGGTTCGAACCCTGCACCGCCCACCACGATTCAGTCAGAAAAGCCTCCGGAAACGGGGGCTTTTTTGTTGGGCGTTGCACGCGCCTCGGATCCTGCAGGCCAGCCGACGTCGCCCGCGCTATCGTGCAGGTGCAGCGCCGCCCGCTGTCCCACCTACCGAGGAACATGGCATGGACCCCAGTGGCACCGATCCCGCCGTCGGCACACCGGCCGACTACGGCGACACGCTGTACCGGGTGTACTTCGAAGTGGGCGAGTGGCAGGACATCGCGCGCGATGCGATCACCGCCTTCCTGTTCGAGCGCCGCCAGGCCCATGCAAGCTTCAGCGTCGCGCCTGCGGAACTACGGCCCCGACCGCATGGCTACGAGGTGGACCTGCCGATGCAGTTGATCCCTGAAGTGGTCCGCGTTCTGGCTGAGCGCAATATCGCCGTCTATCAGGTGGTCCGAACCGAGCAGCGTTGAGGGCTGCAGTGCAGGACGGGGCGCAACCCTGCGCGCACGCGACGCGTTCGGGGAGCGCCGATGGCATCGAACGAGGTCATCGACAGTGCTGCATGCGACAGCGCTCGCCGGTCACCCGTGGTGCCCTGCATGGCTTTCGGCGCACGCGACGTGGATCACCCCATGCGTGCTTGATGCTCCTTTATGATGCGGCCTACGCAGGGAAAGCCCGGGAACGGATATGGATGCGCGTCTCACGCGCGAGCAGGTGCTCGCGCTGGCGCCGGATGCGTCTTCAAGCAAGGCGGCCGGCGGGTTGGCAACGGATGGCAAATGGGGCCTGCTGGGCGCCGACGATGAAGCGGTGTGGGGCGAGTGCCAGGGCAGCGGCGCAAAGCCTTACCAGGCGCAGGTGGATCTGTCCGCGCTGGTCAGCCGTTGCTCCTGCCCCAGCCGCAAGTTCCCCTGCAAGCACGGCCTTGCCCTGTTGCTGTTGTACGCGCAGGGCAACCCGTGCTTTTCGCCGCTGCCGCAATCCCGGCCCGGTTGGGTGGACGAATGGCTGCGCGGTCGTCGCGAGCGCGCCGCGCGCCATGTACCGGCGGGTGAGGGCGCTGCCGCCGCACCCGTGGTTGCACCCGAGGCGGCCGCCGCAGCGGCGTCCAAGCGCGAAGCTACGCGCTGGAAGCGCATCACCCAAGGCTGCGCCGAGCTGGAGCGCTGGATCGCCGACACCTTCCGCCATGGGCTGGCCAACCTGGGGGCCAGTCAGCGCGAGGATGCGATGAACATGGCCGCGCGCATGGTGGATGCGCAGGCCCCGGCGCTGGCCGGGCAGCTGCAGCTTGCGATGGAGTCCGAACAGGTCGGCATGGCCGGCCTGTCCGACATGGGGGAACGGCTGGGCCTGTTGCAGCTGCTGAACCAGGCCGTGCACCGGCGTAGCGCGCTGTCCCCGGCGCGGGTAGCAGACCTGCGCGCGGCAGTTGGCTGGCCGCTGGACAAGGACGAGGTGTTGGCCACCGGCGAAACGCTGCACGATCGCTGGCACGTGCTGGGGCAATGCGTCGTGGAACTGCCGGGGCGACTGACCGAGCGTCGGGTGTGGCTGCACGGGCTGGATAGCGGGCGTACGGCCCTGTTGCAGGAATTTGCGCATGGCGGACGCGGCTGGGAACGCACGTGGCCCGCCAACCACGTGCTGGCTGCCACCCTGCATTTCTTCCCGGGCACCGTGCCGCTGCGCGCGCTGGCGCCGGCTGCGACCACGCTGGCAGACCTGCCCGCTGTACCGCTGTGCGATAGCAGCGTCGGCATCGACCAGGCCTCGGCATCCTTCGCGACCAATCCCTGGTTGGCGCAGGTCCCGTTGCGTCTGCAGGGGCATGTACAGGTGGCCGACGACACGTGGCACATGCACACCGACGCCGGCTGCCTGCCACTGCAGCTGGATACAGATGACGGCTGGGGCCTGATGGCCTTTGCTGGCGGTCATCCGCTGTGCGTGATGGGCGAGTGGGACGGCCGCGTGTTACTGCCGTTGTCGGCCTGGACCGCCCACGGAAACTACTGGCACAGGAGCGCGGCATGAGCGATGCGTGGTTGAAACCGGCCCTGCTCGGCATCGACCGCCCGCAGGTGATCCAGGCGGACGGCGCGCTTGGCACACTGCTGGAGCAGATCGGGTCGGGCGATGATGCCGCGCTGACCTACAGCCGCGGGGTCGGTGCCATCGCCGCCTGTGGCTTGGCGGCTGTGCGGGTGGGCGCCATGGACGACGTGCTGCTCCGCGAGCCGGCGGCAGACGATGCGCAGGTCGTACCCGATGCGCACCCCTGGACCGCGTTGTTGGCCGCCGTATTCGCGCGCAGCGTGGTTGCCCAGGGACACGATGTTCGGCTGCGCCACGAGGCCTGCCTGCGTCTTGCAGCACACCAGCGCACGCTGCCGCACGCCGTTCTGCCGCAGGCGCTGGACGCCGGCGCACGCAGCGTGCCGCTGCGCATGCGCCTGCTGCCGGTGCTCGGCGTACGAGGACAGTGGCTGGCAGCCTGCAACCCGGCGTGGGCGTTCGCACATGCCGATGCCGTCGGCGAGGCGGCTACCCCCGCAGATGAAACGGCATTGGCGTGGGACGACGCGCGGCATGACACGCGTCTGGCCTGGTTTGCACACACCCGCCACACCGATCCGGCGCTGGCGCGCGAACGCCTGCAGGCTCACCTGAAAGCGATGTCGGCGCGCGAGCGTGTCGATTTCGTCGGCGCATTTCCCGCGCAGCTGGAGCCCGAAGATGCGCCGCTGCTGGAGTCACTGCTGAAGGACCGCAGCCGCGAGGTGCGCGCGCTGGTGGGGCCGTTGCTGGCGCAGTTGCCGACCTCGACGCATGCGCAACGCATTGCCGGATGGATGCAGCCGCTGCTGGTTAAACGCAGTGGTCTGCTTCGCAGGACGAGCTGGGAATGCGAGGCACCAACGGCGGCTGCTCCGGAATGGGCCGACGCCGGTATCGAAACCAAGCGCCCCCAGTACGACGATCTGGGTGAGCGCGCGTGGTGGCTGTACCAGTTGGTGCGGCAGCTGCCGCTGGCCTGGTGGACCGGCCACACCTCGATGACCCCGGTGCAGCTGTTGGCCTTTGCACGGGGCACCGACTGGGAGGCCGCTCTGCAGCGCGGCTGGCTTGAACGCGTCGACGCCACGCAGCCGGCGTGGCTGGCGGCGATGCTGGACGACCGCAGCCTGCACGCCCACACCCCACGCCTGCTGGCGATGCTGCCGGTACTGCAGCGCGAACAGTACTGGCCGGACACATTGGATGCCTTGGCTGGCGAAGGCATGCTCAGCGATGTGCTGGGCTCATGCGCACCGGGCGAAACGCTCACCGCGCACTATTCCGCGCGCCTGGTGCCGGGCGTGTGTGCGTGCTTCGCCAGTGATCGCCTGCGCCACGACTACCTGCTGCGCCAGCAGCTGCTGGAACTGGCCAGCCTGCTGCACCCCAGCGTGTTGTCCCACGTTCTGTTGCCCGCACAGCCCGATGACGCCACCGACAGCATGCGCGCCTGCGCGCATGACCTGCTGCGCATCGTTGAAGTGCGCCACGCCCTGCATTCTTCCTTCTGACCTTCACCCGGAGCCACGATGAGCACTGTCGTCCTGCGCCAACACGCCGAACACCAATACGCCGAAGAACTGGATCAGCTGCGCCGCCTTGACCAGCGCCAACGGCCTGCCAACTGGCAGCTCTCGCCCTGGGCGGTGGTGACCTACCTGATCGGTGGCACGCTCGACAACGGCTTCGTGGTCAGTCCCAAGTACATCGGTGAGCGGCGCCTGATGGAAATCGCGGTGGCTACCATCGCCACCGACCGTGCGCTGCTGCTGTTTGGCGTGCCGGGCACGGCCAAGTCGTGGGTATCCGAACACATGACCGCGGCCATCAGCGGTGACTCCACGCTGTTGGTGCAGGGCACGGCCGGTACCAGCGAGGAACAGATCCGCTATGGCTGGAACTATGCGCAGCTGCTGGCACATGGGCCCAGCCAGGCCGCCCTGGTTCCCAGCCCGCTGATGAACGCGATGCGCCTGGGCAAGATTGCCCGCATCGAGGAACTCACCCGCATTCCGGCCGACGTGCAGGACGCGCTGATCACCGTGTTGTCCGAAAAGACCCTGCCGATTCCGGAGTTGGGCTCGGAAGTGCAGGCCACGCGTGGGTTCAGCGTGATTGCCACGGCCAACAACCGCGACAAGGGCGTCAATGAGCTGTCCAGCGCGCTCAAGCGTCGCTTCAACACGGTGATCCTGCCGGTGCCGTCCAGCGAGCAGGACGAGATTGCGATCGTGACCAAGCGCGTGGGCGAAATGGGCGTGGCGCTGGACCTGCCTGCCGAGCCGCCTGCGCTGCAGGAGGTGGCACGGGTGGTCCGCATTTTCCGCGAGCTGCGCAACGGCATGACCGAAGACGGCAAGGCCAAGCTGAAATCGCCCACGGCCACGCTGTCCACGGCCGAGGTGATTTCGGTGATCAACAACGGCATGGCCCTGGCCGGCCATTTTGGCGACGGTGTGCTGCGCCCGGCCGACATGGCGGCCGGCATGATCGGTGCCATCGTCAAGGACCCCGTGCAGGACCAGGTGGTCTGGAACGAGTATCTGGAGACCGTGGTGAAGGAGCGCAGCGAGTGGAAGGACCTGTACCGCGCCTTCCGTGACCACGCCTAAGCCACGCCAATGAGCCAGAGCGTTTCCCTGTTTGGCGTCCGCCACCACGGCCCGGGCTGCGCACGCAGCCTGCTGGCCGCCCTGCATGCGCTGCAGCCGGACTGTGTGCTGATCGAAGGTCCGGCCGGTACCGAAGCGCTGCTCACGCATGTGAGCGACCCGGCCATGGTGCCGCCGGTGGCGCTGCTGTCCTATAGCGTGGACGACCCGCAGCTGGCGGTCTTCCATCCCTATGCACTGTTCTCGCCGGAATGGCAGGCCCTGCAGTGGGCGCGCGAGGCGGGCGTGCCGGTGCAGTTCATCGACGTTCCCCCGGCGCTGTCGCTGGAGTGGCAGCAGCAAGCCAAGGCCGGACAAGCCCCGTCGATGGCGGAGGGCGAGGGCGACCTGGACGCTGCGACGGCCGAGGACACCACCGCCGTCACTGGCCCAGATGATCTGCCCGCAGTATCGACCGATGCGCCGCTTGAGGAGGCCCCGGCCACCGACGCGGATCCGCCGCTGCCGTCCGACCCGCTGGACTGGCTGGCGCGTGCGGCCGGCTATGGCGACGGCGAGGCGTGGTGGAACCACATGGTCGAAGAGCGCGGCGATGGTCAGGATCTGTTTGCCGCGATCGCCGAGGCCATGCACGAAGTGCGCGCGCACGCCCCGCCGCGGCCTTCCGCGCGGGCGGCGCAGGACGCCATTCGTGAGGCGCACATGCGCGCCGGGCTCCGGGCAGCGTGCAAGCAGTACCAGCGCATCGCCGTGGTCTGCGGTGCCTGGCACGTGCCCGCACTGGACGCGGCCGCGTTGGCGGCCCACAGCGTCACCGCCGACAACCGTCTCCTCAAGGGCATGCCCAAGCGCAAGACCCAGTCCACCTGGGTGCCGTGGACCTACCGTCACCTCAGCGCCGGCAGTGGCTACGGCGCCGGTGTGGATGCGCCGGGCTGGTATGACCACCTCTGGCGCAATGCCGGCGCGCGCCATCAGCGCGCCATCGGCTGGTACGCGCGCGTGGCCGGCCTGCTGCGTGAAAGCGGGCTCGACTGTTCTTCCGCACACCTGATCGAAGCGGCCCGGTTGGCCGATACGCTTGCGGCGATGCGCGAGCGGCCGGCGCCGGGCCTGGAAGAAATCAACGATGCCACCCGCAGCGTCATCTGCAATGGCGACGACACGCCCATGCAGCTGATCCGCGACAGACTGTTGCTCGGTGATGCACTGGGCAGCGTGCCGCCGGCCGTGCCGGTGGTGCCGCTGCAGCGCGACCTGGAAGCGCAGCAGAAGCGCCTGCGGCTCAAACCCGAAGCGCTCGCCCGCAACCTCGATCTGGACCTGCGCGGTGACACCGACCTGCAGCGCAGCCATCTGCTGCACCGCCTTGCCTTGCTGGACATCCCGTGGGGCCAGTTGACCCATGCGGGTAATTCGGCACGCGGTACGTTCCACGAGTACTGGCAGCTGGCCTGGCAACCGCACTTCCAGGTCGACCTGATCGATGCCAGCCGGCTCGGCCAGACCCTGGCCGCTGCCGCCAGCCAACGTGCCCTGGAAGAGGCTCGCCACGCCACGCAGCTCTCGGTGCTGTCGGCGCTGGTCGACCGCGTGTTGCTGGCCAACCTGCCCGAGGCGGTCAGCGCCATCGCCAGCGAGCTGGAAGCACGCGCGGCCACCGACGCCGACCCGCTGACGCTGCTGGACGCCCTGCCGTCCCTGGCCAACGTGTACCGCTATGGCAACGTGCGCCGTACCGAAGGCGAGCAGGTGGCCCATCTCTTCGACGGCATGCTGCAGCGGGCCTGCATCGGCCTGACGATCGCCCTGTGTGATCTGGATGACGGCCGCGCCGAGCAGGCGCGCGAGACCCTGTTGGCGGCCGACCGTGCGATCGCCCTGCGCGGCGACGAGGCGGGCCAGCAGGCCTGGCGGCGCAGCCTGGCCACTGTTGCGTTGTCGACCACCACCAGTGCGCTGGTGGCTGGCGCGGGTACGCGACTGCTGCTCGATGCGGGCTACCTGGATGGCACGCAGGTGGACCTGCAGCTGCAGCGGGCGTTGTCGGCAGGTGCCGAGCCGTTGCCGGCTGCCCAGTGGCTGGACGGCTTCCTCAACCGCAACGCGACCGTGCTGCTGCACGATGATGCGGTATGGCACCTGATCGACGCGTGGGTCTGTGGGCTGACCGATGAGCATCTGGTGCAGGTGCTGCCGCTGGTAAGGCGCACGTTCGCCGAGTTCGAGGCCGCCGAGCGCCGCGACCTTGGCGAGCGCGTGAAACGCGGCGTGGGGGCCGCCCCGGCAGCGGTCGTCGCATCCACCTGGAACACCACGCGCGCCGAGCGCGCGTTGCCGATGCTGCGCGAACTGTTTGGAGTGGATGCATGAGCGAGCTCACCGATCCGGCCGCCTCGGCCGTCCCGACCACGCGTGCCGAGCGCTGGCGCCTGATCCTGGGCCAGGAAAGCAGCGCCAGCTGCGGCGCCCTGAGCGCACGGCTGCAGGGCGTGGATGCCGCCTTGGGCGCGCTTTACGAGCCACACGGTCCCAACGGCCTGGCCCGTCGCGGCGGGCGGGGCGGTTCGGCCCCGAACGTGGCGCGCTGGCTGGGTGACATCCGCCGCTACTTCCCGGCGTCGGTGGTGCAGGTCATGCAGCGTGACGCGCTGCAGCGGCTCGAGCTGCGCCAGATGCTGCTGGAAAAGGAAATGCTGGAGAACATCCAGCCTGACGTGCACATGGTGGCCAACCTGGTGGCGTTGTCCGGGGTCATCCCGGCCGAGACCAAGGAGACCGCGCGTCTGGTGGTACGCAGCGTGGTCAACGACCTGCTGCGCCGGCTGGAAGAGCCGATGCGCTCGGCGGTGAGCGGGGCGCTGGATCGCGCGCGCCGCAACCGCCGCCCGCGCCATGCGGAGATCGACTGGAACCGAACCATCCGCGCCAACCTGCGCCACTGGCAACCGGCGCTGCGCACGGTGGTGCCCGAGACGTTGATCGGCTACGGGCGCAAGGCACGCAAACCGCAGCGCGAGGTGCTGCTGTGCATCGACCAGAGCGGTTCGATGGCCGCATCGGTGGTCTATTCCAGCATCTTCGGTGCCGTGATGGCTTCCTTGCCGGCAGTGTCGACCAAGCTGGTGGTGTTTGACACCGAAGTGGTGGACATGAGCGAGAAGCTGGATGACCCGGTGGATCTGCTGTTTGGTGTGCAGCTGGGCGGTGGCACCGACATCCACCGCGCGGTCACCTACTGCCAGGCCCAGATCCGTGAGCCACACAGTGCCATCCTGGTGCTCATCTCGGACCTGTACGAGGGCGGCGTGGAGAAGAAGCTGTTGGCGCGCGCGCTGGAACTGGTGGAGGCGGGCGTGCAGTTCATCGTGCTCCTTGCGCTCAGCGACGAGGGGGCGCCTGCCTACGACCAGCATCTGGCGGGCCAGCTGGCCGCGCTTGGGGTGCCGTCATTCGCGTGTACGCCCGATGCCTTCCCCGGACTGATGGCGGCGGCCATCCGCCGTGACGACATCCACCAATGGGCGGCCGGCAACGGACTGGTGACCACGCGCCCGATCCGATGAGGGCAGGGCTGCACCGTGGCCGTGCGACATGCTCAAATGGCGCGACGCGAACATCCTGGGGGCAAGAATGAACATCGGGGGGCAACGGGGCGCTGGCACATCCGCGCGTTCGCTGGGGCTGGGGCTCGCGCTGGCACCCATGCCCGCGATGGCGTCTGACTTCCCGGGCATGCTGACGGTGTTCGTCGGATTGCCGTTGCTGCTTGTAGCAACGCTGGTGCTGGCCGTGCTGCTCATCTTCCGCCGCCACGGCTGGGCGCGCGCACTCGGCATACTGTGTGGCGTGCCTGTGCTGCTCGGTGGCGTGTACATCGCCTGCGTGGACACGTGGCGATTCTGGCCCAGCGTGGGGCACAACGAGTTCGGCTTCAGATTGGTCATCATCCTGGGCTGCGGGCTGTTGTGGCTGTGCGTGCTTGCCCTCCTATGGCTGTTCTGGAAGACCCCGCCACGCGGGACCACACCCCAGTACCCCTGACCCTTATTCTCAGTGGAGACAACAATGGCAGATCCTTACAACAGCGGACCCCGGAGTCCGCCCGCACTGCGGCTCGACGATTCGATGGTCACCACGGCAATGGAACTGCCGGGCTTCCGGGTCGTGCGCAGCCTGGGCGTGGTGCGCGGCATCACGGTGCGCTCGCGTTCCATCGTCGGCAATTTTCTGGGTGGGTTGCAGACGATCTTCGGGGGCAACATCACCATCTACACGGAGCTGTGCGAACAGGCCCGGGAAGAGACCTACCGCGACATGGCCAAGCACGCGCGGATGCTGGGGGCGAACGCGATCATCGCGATGCGCTATGACGCTACCGATGTGATGACCGGTCTTACCGAGGTGCTGTGTTACGGCACGGCGGTGGTGGTGGAGCCGGTGCGGTTGTAGTGCCGGGTAACGCTTCGGTAGTTCGAGGCCGAGGTGTTGCTCGGCCTCTGGTGCTCCCTACGGCGTCCATGCCAACTACGTGGTCAGTTCCTTCGTGTGTCTACAGCAAGCAGGGTCATACTGCCGCTTGGATACCGCTCTATCATCTTGGTCATCCCGAGTCCCAGCGGAGGAGGGGCCAGAGCGTGCGGGATGATCTCCTGGCAACGTTGGTTAAGTTCGATCAGAAGCGAACGCCAGGTTTAGGTGGATGAGCCGATCACCAACGCCGCCTCATGGGTCACAGTTGTGGGTCTTTCATCTGCGAAAGCTTGCTTGGTAGGAGCTGACGAGCTCCTGGATGAGATCCAAAAAAGTCTCCTCACAGTCATATCCCTGGCGGCTGTACATGACCGTCCATGGCTCGCCTTTGGGGCTCGCATTGATCGGGTCGAACAGGACGAACCAGTCATAGTCCGAAGGCTCAGCAGTTACCTGGATGGCGTCGCCCATGCGATAGGTCACATCCTCGATATCAAGTAGCGGGTCCTTGGCGTGCGCATTCGCCCACATCGCGACGATCTGCGCATTGTCGTCCCCGAACTTTCGGACCAGCTCCACGGGAAGCAGGACGCAACAGTAAGTTCCAGGAACTAGAAAGCCGTTCGACTCCAAGAGGAACTCCCGGTAGCTGTCAGGGAACCTAAATCCAAGTCGCTCTTCAGCGTCAGCGATCTGTTGGGGTGTTGCGCCCTTCTGACCCAGCCATGTCAGTTCCTCACGGCCAACTTTTGATGCAAGCATGGCTAGTGGTGCGTCTGGGAATGCGTTGATGAACGGCTCAAGGCCGTGGTACTCCATGGGGTCACCCTTGCCCCGTTCGATCCTCTCGAGTCCCACTGCATTGAGCTCCACAAGAAGCTCTTTCCACAAGGCGCTCATGTCTATTTTTCCTGGTACAGGCGAAGGCCGTAATTCACTGAGAAGAGCTGGAGCTCCATGAACTGCTCAAAACCATCGATGTATTCCGCGCCCTCATGAACGAGTTTCACCACCTCCACCTCTCCCTTTGGTGACTTTTGCTGTGGGTCAAGAAGGACGAATTCGGGGCGGTGATTGGGTGGGCCCGAAAGCTGGATCGTGCCCTCAAGGCTATTCTGGACGTAGTCGTCCACTTCAGCTGGCCAAGTGTCCAATGTCTCTCGGTAGAACCGTGCTACGTCTGCATGGTCGTCGCCGAAGTGCGCGATCAGTTCTACAGGCAGGATCGAGCTTGTTGATTGGCCTGGCATGAGAAAGCCGTTCGAAACGCGAAGAAATGCGGTGTAGGTAGAGGGCAGCGTGACGCCCAGCCGCTGTTCGGCGGATGTGATCTGCACCTGCGTTGCAGGCGGCATACCAAGCCAGGTAGCGTGCCCGGCCATCGCAGAAATCGCAACCTGGGCCATTGCGCTGTTTGAGTGCCGGTCGACAAACTGCTGCATCCCCAACTCAGGGGGAGGGTTCGCCACGATGTACGGGATGCTGGTGAGACATGCTTGATTGAGATCGGTGAGGAGGCGGCGCCAGTCTTGTTCGTTCATGGACTTCTCGATCCTTAGCAGTTCAAGGGAGTTCTGTCGCGCTCGTACCTTGAGATGTTGAGGCGGACACGTGGCTTTCTTCCTGGCATGTACACTTTGCTGAGATCATGGCGGGCCAGAACATAAGCTCCGTCTGCCAGCTACAGTTGGTCTGGCATTTCCGATCTGCACTTCTACTACTCCACTACCCTCACCCAGAACTCCTCTCCATCGAGCACCCTCGCTTCCGTGCACAGGAACCCTCCTAGTCGATTGCCAACCTTCTGGTTGTCCGCGCCAAGAATGTACTTGACGGACATTGAGGTTTCCGGGACCAAAGAAGCGCCTTGGTTGGTAGATGCGAAGGGGTACTCATCGCAGTTGAGACCTGCCTCGTAGCCCTCCGGAAATCGCTTCCTGCACAGTGTTCCCGATGCATTTCGATTGGCATTGTTGATCTTGTCATCTCTCGTGCGGGTCAATGCCGCACCGCGGCGCGCAGGATCTACATGCCAGCGTCCTATCATGCCAGGAAGAATCTCCTGCGCGATTTTGATGTGCGTTGCTGATTCATCCGTTTCCGAGTCGGAAAGGCTGACGTCAAACACCGCGGGATACTCCAGGAATCTGCACCCAGATGTTCGCTTCTTGGACAGCGTGTCGCAGCGCAATTGCGGCGCGACCATTTGTATTGGCGTCTGGTCGACGTTGAATCGGGTCAAAACCAGCTGTGTGTTCTGACTGGTCTTGCCATCGTCCGTATCGAAGCGAAGCGCTGCGGAGAATTCGTAGATTCCTGGTCCACTCAGCGTTTGTGGCTCAAACTGCTGCTTCTCAGTGCAACTGCCGCAGTATAGATCGGGGGCTACGATCAGCCCGGCCATTGCGTTGCCTTGTATGGCTTCAAACTCGACGCGGACGCGGTGCGTCCATGCGGTACGACTTTGCGGGACAGACACATA
This sequence comes from Stenotrophomonas rhizophila, assembly GCF_000661955.1. Classification (NCBI taxonomy): domain Bacteria; kingdom Pseudomonadati; phylum Pseudomonadota; class Gammaproteobacteria; order Lysobacterales; family Lysobacteraceae; genus Stenotrophomonas; species Stenotrophomonas rhizophila. The sequence continues at coordinate 3,481,640 of NZ_CP007597.1, read as the reverse complement.
GTCATACATCGTCACGTTTGCCACTTCTTCCTCACCCGTTTCCGGGTTGTGTGAGGAGTACGTCGCGACCCGTTTTACGCAGTAGTGCTTTCGCGAGCCAGTGGCTTCTTCCTCATCCTTGTCGGTCGCATCCTTGCACGCCTCCTCGAAGGACATCTCCGGATTCTGCAGGCTGTGCTCGTACTGCCGCAGTTCGTCCAACGTCATGCTGGCGACCATTTCTTCATCGGTGGGGCAGCCTTCTTCATCCTGCGCATAGGCAGGCAATGCGAACAGCGCGACGGCCAAGGCCAACGGGGTGAGCTTCATGTACTGCTCCTGGAAGTTGGATGCGTGGCTGCATCCGGTATCCCGGTGTTACGCCTGCTCAAGGCGCTTCGATGTAGGGAAACTGCACGGCGTGCGCGAAGCGTGACGCTCCGTCGGCGGCGGCTGTGCCGCACTGCACGCTTGGCGACGGGGAAGTGAGTTGGCGGCACGGCTACATAACCATCCGTCACTGTCAGCACGTGTCGCGATCAGCCGCTTCATGCGCGTTCGAATCAGAATCGGCGGTAGGGACGTGCATGCCGAGGCCGTGCTGCCACGTCCTGCGCCGTCGTTGAAACCGGCCGCCATCTATCCGATAGTGTCCCGGCCACGCACCTGCCCCGGCGCGGTGGACATTCTCCAAACGGACGAGGTGGAATGCATGCGGCGGTTGATGATTGTCGGAATTGCAGCCCTGCTGCTGGTCTCACTGGCGTCCCATGCCAAGCCACCGGTGGCGAAACAGGACACGGCCCAACAGGCCCTCACGGCGTGGCTGGCCGCCTTCAACAACGCCGATGGCGATGCCCTGCGCGCGGTGCGCGAGACGTACGGCATGCGCTCCAAAGGCCAGGCCGATCTGGATTTCCGCAAGGACACCGGCGCCCTGCAGATCCTCGAAGCCAGGCCGGGCAAGCCAGGCACGGCGCAGGTACTGGTGCTGCCAACGGTGAATGACCGCGCGATGCACGTCACCGCGACCGTCGACCCAACATCAGGCGCGACCACGCTCCAGTTCGAAGGCGCCGAAACGCCGCCCCGGTTCGCGCCCAAGCGTGTGCCCGAAGCCGCCCTCCTGGCCGAGGCGACGACCCGGCTCGACGCATTGCAGGCGTCGGACGAGGTGGCCGGTGCCTTCCTGGTCGCCAGGAACGGCGAGGTGCGCATGCAGTGGCACGGTGGCCTGGCCGACCGCCAGCGTGCGCTGGCCGTCTCCCCCGACACGCGGTTCCGCCTGGCCTCGTTGAACAAGATGTTCACTGCCGTGGGGATCCTGCAGCTGGAGCAGGCGGGCAAGTTGACCCTCGAGGATTCCTTGGGCAAACACCTGCCCACCTACCCGAACCGTGCGGTGGCCGACGCAGTCACGCTGCGCCAGCTGCTGAACCACACCAGTGGGCTTGGCGACATTTTCGGCGAGAAGGCCAGCAGCAATGCCGCTGCGCTGCGCACCCTGCAGGACTATTGGGCGGTGTTCGCCGACGAGCCGCTGGCCTTCCCGCCGGGCAGCAAGGACCAGTACTCGAACTACGCCTACATTCTGCTGGGCTCGGTGATCGAGGCGGTGTCGGGCCAGTCTTACTACGACTATGTGGATACCCACGTCTACCGGGTTGCGGGCATGACCGCGACCGGATCACTGCCGGAGTCGACCCCGGTCCCGGCAAGGGCGAACGCGTATACCCGGGTGGATGGAAAATGGACGCTGGAAACGGCGTCGCTGCCCTGGCGCGGCACCTCGGCGGGCGGTGGCTACAGCACGGTGGGCGACCTGCTGAAGTTCGGCGAGGCACTGCGCACGGGAAAGCTGCTGGCTCCGCGTGCATTGGCCGCAGCCACCGCGCCGCAGAACACCATGGCGTGGTATGGCTATGGCTTCATGGTGCGTGGCCAGGGCAGGGAGCGTGTGTATGGGCACGAAGGCGGGGCACCCGGCGCAAACGCGGTGTTCTATGTGCTTCCCGAGCAGGGCTATGTACTGGTGGGGTTGAGCAACGTGGATCCGGAGGCGATGGGCAATGTGGTCAACTTCGTGGCCAACCGGCTTCCCTTGTGAGCGTGCTCGCGCGGACACAGGCGGCAGCACGGTGAGCGCGTACCTCGCGGGTCCGTGCCTGGGCAGGCGCCTGGCGCGGTTGTATGTGGGCCTTCTGGCCTGTCTGCCACTGCCGGCGCTGGCGTCGGATTTCACCGGCCTGCTCACTGGCATGACGCTGCTGCTGCTCGCGGCCACCCTGGTGATGCTGCTGCCCTTGCTGCTGGTCCGCCGGCATGCCTGGGTGCGGTGGCTGGGCACGTTCGTGGGCGTGGGCGTATTGCTCATTGGCCTTGGCACCGCGGGCGTGGATACCTGGCGGCTGGTGGCCCGGACCGAGGCCAACGACGTGCTGTCGGTGGGCACCGGCCTGCTGCTCTACCTGCTGCTATGGCTGGCCATTGCCTACACGACGTACCGTCTTCAGCGCAGGCCGCCCGGACCGGGCACACGCGGGCGCTGACGATACCTGCAGCGTATCGCCACGGCACGCAACAGGTATTGGCGGCGCACCCCGTCGCTGCCCGATGCTGTGCGGATGACGACATCGAATCCCGTTTCCTTCGACGGCCAGGTGGGCCTGGTGACCGGCGCGGCCAGCGGGCTGGGTCTGGCCTATAGCCGCCTGCTGGCCCAGCGCGGCGCACAGGTGGTAATGCACGACGTGGGGGCAGGGCTGGATGGCACCGGCCAGGATCCGCAGCGGATTGCCCGCACGGTCGCGCTGCTGCGCGAGGGCGGGCTGGGCGTGCATGCGGCACACGGCAGCATCGACACGCGCGCCCACTGCCAGGCCTTGGTCGCCGCGATCCTGCAGCACCACGGTCGCCTGGATTTCATCATCCACAACGCCGGTTGGGTGGAATACCAGCCGATCGAGGCGCTGGATGACGAGCACTTCGACCGCATGATGACCCTCGCTGCCAAGACGCCGCTGTGGCTGGCGGAGGCCGCGTGGCCGTCGATGCAGGCCAATCGCCATGGTCGCATCGTGCTCACCACGTCCGACCGTGCGTTGTACCCGCAGTATGTGCAGAAGGGGCTGGCGGCCTATGCGGCGGCCAAGCTGGCGGCGGTGGGCATCGTCAACGTGCTGGCCGCCGAGGGCGCAGCGCACGGCATCGTGGTCAACGCGGTGTCGCCGGTGGCCAAGACCCGCATGTGGGGCGTGGAAGGCGAGCCGGACGAGCTGCACCCGGACGCGGTGGCCCCGGGCGTGGCGTTCCTGGTGTCCCGTGCATGCGTGGACGGCGGCTGGATCCTGCGGGCCAGCAACGGCCAGTTCCACGCCACGCGCAGCACCGAGGCCGACGGCGTGGCGTATCCGCGCGATTTGCGTGCGGTGCGTGCCGGCAGCATCGAGGACATTGCCGGGCAGTGGCCGGCGATTGCGCCGACGGTGGCGGAACCGCGCTGACGGCCGCCCGCAGCGGCGCGCAGGCGCCGACATTGCGCGGCGCTCACGTCGCGGTCGTGCCGACGGTCACCGCTGTGCAGGATGCCGGGCGCGCAGACCCTGGGTGAGGCGGAACACATCACTGACGACGTACAGGCCGTCGCGTCGCTGCAGGTGCTGGTTGTCCGGGCCGTCCACCGCGCTGGCGAGCAGCACGAACTGGTGGGCAGGATCGGGCTGGTGGACCAGCCCGAACAGGGCGTGCCGATCCAGATAGCTGCCTTCGTCCGACGCCGGCGTGCCACGCGCACGCAGCGCGCGCAGGGTGTCCATCGTGGGCGGCTGACGGTCCACGTAGTCGTAGAACTCGACGATTGGTGCGCCGTGGGCGACCTGCAGCACGTACATGGCGTGGAAGTGGTCGTCCACCTGCACCGAGGCCACGTCGCCGGCGCGCCACAGCGTGAGCGATTTCTTGTGAGGGGGACGGCGTGCGGGCATCAGCGGTGCGCTTTGCAGCAGCGCGCGGATCTCGCCACTCTTGCGGTAAAAGTGATCGCTCAGGGCCACGGCGTCGTTGAGCGCGGTGATCGCGGTGAGAGCACGGGCGGTCAGCGCAGGTGCGTGAAAGCCCTGCTGGTGCAGCGCGGTGGCCAGTGCCAGTGCGGTCGTGTGGCGGTACAGCGGAGTGGTGATGCTGTCGTCACTGTCCAGGATGCACTGCCAGCGCAGCATCAGGGTGGCAATGACCTCCGCGCCGATCTCGGCCGGATCGCGGGCGGCCTTGTCCGGGGCAAGGCGCGCCCGCAGCGCGCAGCGCTTCACGTCCGATTCGATGGCTTCCACCAGTTCGCCGCCGGCCAAGTGGTTGAGCACGCTGCGGTAGGTGATGGTCATGGTGGCCTTTCGGTGTGCAGGCCGGACAGTTTAACGGGTGCGTTTGACCCACGCGCGCACGGCCAGCGCCACCAGCCCGGCAAAGACCACCCACGACACTACATCGAAGATGCCATCGCCGAGCAGGGCGCTCACCAGCCCGAGCAGGCTGGCCAGGGCGATCCAGGCGGGGGCAACGAACGGGCTGCGCGGGGCGGAGGAGGGCCGGCTCATTCGGCTGCTCCGGTGCGTGCGGCGCGTTCGATCTCACTCACGCGCGCGTCGGTGTTGCCGCGCTTGAACCACAGGTACAGGCCGCTGATGAGTACGCCGATCGTGAGCAGATCCAGCAGCGCCCAAAGGATTTTCAACGGCAGCTTGCCGTAGTCACCGAAGTGCAGCGGCTGGCTGAGCAGCAGCACGCTCATGTAGAGCGGCAGCTGCGGCTGCGCGGTGAGCGCGCCGGTCTGCGCGTCGATCAGCACCGGGCGGTACAGGCGCTCGGTGAGTGCGCTGTTGCCCTGCATGAACACGCCATAGTGGTGGTTGCCGCTGTAGCCGGTGCCGGGGAAGCTGACGAAGGCCGGGCGCATGCCTGGTTCGGCGGCGCGCGCGGTGTCCACCGCGGCCTGCAGCGAGGCCAGCGTGGTGGGGCGTGGCTGACCGGCGTAGCGCGCGGCGAATTCGCCGAGCTGTTCACCTTGCCAAGCTTGTTCGAGCGGCTTGGCGATGGTGTTGATCGCCCCGGTGATGCCCACCACGAGCGCCCAGCCCAGGGTGACGATGCCCAGCACGTTGTGCAGGTCCAGCCAGGCCAAGCGGCGGCTGCGCCCGGTGCGCAGGGTGCCGAACGGCTGCTTGCGCATGAACGGGCCATACAGCACCAGGCCCGAGATGATCGCCACGGCGAACAGCAGGCCCATCGCGCCCATGAACAGCATGCCGGGCAGGCCCAGGAACAGGTCGGTGTGCAGGCGATACAGGAAGTACATCACCCCTTCGTTGAACTGCGCGGCCGGCAGCACCTCGCCGCTGATCGCATGCAGCAGCGCGGTCTGCATCTGCGGCGGCGGGGTGTCGGCGCGGGCACCGGTGTTGACGTACACGGTGGGTGCGTCCGGGTCCCAGCCGACGAACAGCGGCACGTTGCCCGGGTACTGCGCCAACGCGGTGCGCACCTGTGCGTCGAGATCGCGCGGGGCGGCATCGGTGGCCGGTGCGTCCACGTGCGGTTCGGCCAGGTGGGCGATCTCTTCGCCAAACACCAGCGGCAGGCCGGTCAGGCACAACAGCAGCAGGAACACCGTACAGACCAGGCTGGTCCACTTGTGCACGAGGAACCAGGCTTTGAGGGTGGATCGTTGCATTCGGCTGGCGCAGGGCTGGCGGGGATGCGGGCGATGGTACGGGATGCAGCCGGCGCGGTCAGCGCCGCGGGCGCGGCGCAGGCGGCGACGGCGCGGCGTTGAACAGGTGCTCGGCCATGAAGTCGATGAACACCCGCAGGCGCGCGCTGGGCTGCCGCGTGCCCGGCCACAGCAGTGAAAACTGGCCGGGCTGCCGCGGCTGGTCGGGCAGCAGCGCCCGCAGCCGGCCGTCGGCCAGCGCGTCGGCGGCCAGGAAGTCGGGCATCCACGCCACGCCCAGCCCACCCATGGCGGCGGCCAGCAGGGCTTCCATGTTGTTGCAGGTCATCACCGTGGCCAGCGTGGCGCCGGCATCGCCCTCGTGCCCGGGCAGCAACCACGGCTGCAGCTTGCCCGTGGTGGGGTAGCGGAAGCGCACCGCCGGATGCGTTGCCAGCTGCGCCAGCGTGGCCGGTTCCCCGTGCGCATGCAGGTGCGCCGGCGCGGCGCACAGCACGAAGTGGAACGGTCCCAGGCGGCGCGCCATCAGGCTGGAGTCGGCCAGTTCACCGCTGCGGATCACCACGTCCAGCCCTTCGCTGACCACATCGACCAGGCGGTCATTGAAGTCCAGCTCCAGCTGCACGTCCGGATAGCGTTGCCGGAACAGCGGCAACAGCGGCAGCAGGAAACGGTAGCCAATGGTGGGCAGGCCCACCCGCAGCAGGCCGCGGGGCGATTGCTGGCGCTGGGCCAGGTCCGCCTGCACATCGGACAGCTCATCCAACGCGCGTCGGCAGCGCTGCAGCAGCAGCTCGCCTTCTTCGGTGAGGTGCACCCGCCGCGTGGTGCGCTGGAACAGGCGCACGCCCAACTGCTGCTCCAGACGCGCAATGCGCTTGCCGACCGTGGAAGGTGACAGGCCCAGGCTGCGGGCAGCGCCGACGAAGCTGGCGGTTTCGGCGGTGCGGACGAAGGCGAGCAGGGCGGTAAGCGAATCCATGGGGGCGATGATTGCGGAACAAACGTCCGTAATCAAATGCCTTGGCGGGCATTTTTGCCGGATAGACGCCGCTGTATCGTCAATTTCCCCTTGTTGTCTGGAACCACCATGTATTTGTTGTCCCGTGATGACCTGCGCCGCGATCCGCGCTGGGGCGTGCTGGCGGTGTGTCTGGTGGCGCTCGCGCTGCCGTTGTCGTTCTCGGCCGGTGCGGTGGCGGTGCCCGCGCTGGCCGGCCGGTTCCAGGGCGCGCCGAGCACGCTTGCATGGGTCACCAACGCCTTCATGCTCAGCTTCGGCAGCCTGCTGCTGGCCGCCGGGGGGCTGGCGGACCGGTTGGGTCGCCGCCGGCTGTTCCTGTGCGGCAGCGCGGGCTTCGCACTGGCGACGTTGGCGGTGTGCGTGGCCGCGGACCTGCGCGCGCTGGACCTGGCGCGTGGCGTCCAGGGCGTGGCGGCCGCCGCCGCGTTGGCGTCGGGCAGTGCGGCGTTGGCGCAGCGTTTTGAGGGCCATGCGCGTACGCGGGTATTCGCGCTGATGGGCACGATGTTCGGGGTGGGGCTGGCGCTGGGGCCGCTGCTGGCCGGCCTGCTGCTGCAGACGCTGGGCTGGCGCGCGGTGTTTGCCAGTGGTGGGGTGCTGGCGCTGGCCGGCTGGGCGCTGGCCTTGCGCCACCTGGACGAGAGCCGCGGCCCGCCGACGCGCCTGGACGTGGCCGGCATGCTTTGTTTCAGCCTGATGCTGGCCGCGCTGACGGTGATGCTGCTGGTGCTGGCCGAGCACGGGGTGGGGTCGCCACAGGTGATCGGCGCGGCGCTGGCCACGCTGCTGTTGCTGGTGCTGTTCGTGCGGGTGGAAGCACGTGCGCGGCCGCCGCTGCTGGATCTGTCGCTGTTCGCGCAGCGCCGCTTCCTGGGCGTGCAGTTGCTGCCGGTGGCCACCTGCCTGGGCTATGTAGTGTTGTTGGTGGTCCTGCCGTTGCACCTGCTCGGGGTGCAGGGTCAGTCGCCGAGCCGGGTGGGTCTGCAGATGCTGGCGTTGTCGGCGCCGATGCTGGTGCTGCCGATGCTGGCAGCCGGCTGGTCGCGACAGGTGGGCGCGGCGCGGTTGTGCGTGCTGGGGCTGCTGGTGTGTGCGGCGGGGTTGTATGCGCTGTCACGCCAGGTGCTGCACGCACCACCCGCGCAGTGGTGGCCGGCGCTGCTGCTGATCGGCGCGGGCACCGCGCTGCCGTGGGGGCTGATGGATGGTTTGTCGGTGAGCGTGGTACCGGTGCAGCGCGCGGGCATGGCCGCGGGGATCTTCGGGACGGTGCGGGTGGCCGGCGAGGGCATCGCGCTGGCTGCGGTCACTGCGTTGCTGGCGATGCTGGTGGCGCAGCGGTTGGCGGTGGACGGCGGGTTGCCGGCCGCCACGCTGGCGCGGGCCGGCGCCTACCTGGCCACCGGGTCGCTGGCGCAGGCCACCGCACTGCTGCCGGGCCTACCGCCGCAGGCGCTGCAGCAGGCCAGCAGCGAGGCGCTGGTGGCGCTGCTGCGCGGGCTGGCCGTGCTCACCGCCGGCAGCGCGCTGCTGGTGCATGCGCTGCTGGGGCGGTCGCCGGCACCGGCGGCGATCAGAACCGGTAGCTGATCGTGCCGGTGACCGTGCGCGGGTTGCCGGTGAAGCAGTCACCGAAGTTGCGGCACGGCGCGAAGTATTTCTTGTCGGTGAGGTTGGTGATGTTCAGCGCCATGGTCCAGTCGGTGACCTGTGCGAACACGCGCCGACGACGTGACCGGCGCGGCCGTCACATGGCTGTCGTACCGGCCTCACCTGGCCTATGCCGGGGCGCCGGTAACGTGACACGTCCCCGTCCCCCACGGAGAAACGCCATGTGGTTGCTTGACCGACTCTGGCCCGCACGCCCGGCTCCCGACGCCGCTACGCCCCCGCCGTTGCCCGATGCCGCCCAGCGCAGGCTGCTGCTGAAGCGGCCTGCACGCGCGGGCCGCACCCGCATGGCGCCCTGGCAGAAAGTGGGTACCCCGGCGCGGCGACGCAGTCACTGAGCCGGCGGCCGGTCGGCAGGGTGGTTGACCCCGTCGTTCACCGGCACCTCGCCCAGCGCATACGGATTGATCCCGTCCAGGCAGCCCAGGTTGTAGCCGTACTCGTCCGGCGATGAGCGCCGCTGGTGGTGGGTGTAGATGCCGCAGGTGCCGCAGAACCAGTGCTTGGCCACGTGCGTGTTGAACTGGTACAGCCGCAGCGCGTGCTTGCCTTCGATGACCTCCAGGTCGGCCAGCTTCACCGACCCGACGATGGCGCCCTTGCGCCGGCACAGCGAGCAGTCGCACCGCCGCGGCGACAGCACGCCGTCGGGCAGGTGCAGGCGCAGGACCACCGCGCCGCAGTGGCAACGGGCCAGGTGGTGGCGCTGGATCGGCACCCCGCCGATGGAATGAATACCGGGCATCGCAAGCGCCTCCTGTGCGCAATGGGGACGCCGCCAGTATGCCGCCGGCCCAAGCTGAACACGCGGACATGTAACCCACACCGCGGTTGTGGCTAACTAGCGCCCCCGAACCAACGATGGACCGACGCGTGAAGAAGGCAGGACGATGGGGGCTGGCGCTGTTGATGCTGGTCGCAGCGCTGTGGGTGACCGGCCTGTTGGCCTACCAGCTGCCCGGACCGGGCTGGCTGCGCTGGGTGGCCATCGCGGCGTGGGCGGGCTTTGCGCTGACCACGGCGGTGGGCGTGGCGCGTGCGCGGGCAGGGCGCTGGCCGGGTGCGGTGTACGTGGGCGCGCTGGTGCTGTGCGGCGTCTGGTGGCTGCTGCTTACCCCGCGCCAGGACCGGGTGTGGGCCGACGACGTGGCGCAACGGCTGAAGGTGGTCGAATTTGACGGCACCCACGTGGTGCTCGACAACGTACGCGCCTTCACCTGGCGCAGCGAGGACGACCACGACGTGCACTGGGTGCGCCGCAGCTATGACCTGGACCAGCTGCGCTCGGCCGACCTGGTGATGTCGTACTGGATGGGGCCGATGATCGCCCACACGCTGATCTCCTTCGGCTTCGCCGACGGTCGCCAACTGGTGTTCTCGCTGGAGATCCGCAAGGAGCGCGGCGAGTCGTTCTCGGCGCTGGGCGGGTTCTTCCGCAAATTCGAAATGACCCTGGTGGCGGCCGAAGAGACCGACATCATCCGCGTGCGCAGCAACGTGCGGGGCGAAGACGTGTACCTGTACCGCCTGCAGGGCATGACCCGTGAGCAGCTCAAGGGCCTGTTCGTGTCCTACCTGGGCGAGGCGCGCAAGCTGGACGCGGCCCCGGCGTTCTACAACACCCTGACCAGCAACTGCACCACCATCGTCTATGAGCTGGCCAAGCAGATCGCCCCCGGCCTGCCGCTGGACTACCGGCTGCTGGTGTCGGGCTATTTCGCCGAATACGCACGCGACCTGGGCGTGCTCACCCCCGGCGTGGACTTTGCCACGCTGAAGGCGCGGGGCCGCATCACCGACCGCGCCCGCGCCGCCGGCAACGACCCGGCGTTCTCGCAGCTGATCCGCCAGGGCGTGCCGGGCATGCACCAAGGAACCGCACCATGATCTCGCCCCACGCGTTCCCCCGCCGCCTGCTGCCGCTGCTGGCGGTGGTGCTGTCGCTGCTGCTGTCCAGCGGCTGCGCCATGGTCACCATGAAGCAGGTCGCGCCCACCGACTATCTGGCCAACAAGCGCGGCGACGTGCTCACCTCGGGCAAGCTCAGCGCGGCGTCGCAGGAAACCCTGAGCGTGGTCGGGCTGGACGAGGACCTGTGCGCCAAGGACGTGGTCACCTGCCAGAAGACCCTGGTAGACACCGCGGTACTGCCGGAAGAACAGCGTCTGTCGGCGCTGTCGGAGCTGTGGGTGAAAACCGCGCTGGGGCTGAGCCCCAAGCCGAAGGATCGCGACAAGCATCCGATGAGCGATGCGGCGCTGGATGCATGGCTGGAAGCGGCGCGTTACGCCTATGCCTACCTGTTCTTCAGCGGGCGCACGCCGTCGGACCGTGCCTTCGAAGACCGCCAGACCCAGGTGCGCGACTACTACAACTACGCCGCCGAGCAGACTGCGGCGGTGGTGTTCAAACGCGCCCGCGAGAGTGCGCTGGAGGGCGAGGACTACAACGCCCCGGTGGCGGGCGAGCGCTGGACGCTGACGTCGGACTTCGACGAACTGCGCATGCCCAGCATTCCCACCCGCATGGTGTCGGCCTCGTCGGTGAGCTTCGCCGGCCTGCGCAGCACCTACCGGCGCGATGGCTTCGGTGCCGAGCTGGTGGTGGTGATGGACCCGCCCAAGCTGATTGCCGCCGCCGACGGCACCAAGGCGGAGATTCCGCAGTACAGCGAGATGTCGGCGATCAACGCCACCGCGCTGCTGCGCTTCAAGGGCGACAGCCTGCAGCAGGTGCTCGACACCACCCAGGTGCTGTTCGATGTGTATTCGCCCGAGTCCACCGAAAGCGTGGACCTGCACGGCGAGAAGGTGCCGCTGGCCGGCAACTTCACTGCCGCCTACGGCATGTGGCTGGCGCAGTCGGGGTTTGCCACGCAGTCGCTGCGCACGCTGTTCGGGCTGAGCGAGGGCATTGGCGAACCGCACATGTACCTGATGCAGCCGTGGGACCCGAACCGCCGCATCATCTTCATGCTGCACGGCCTGGGCAGCAGCCCGGAGGCGTGGGTGAACGTGGCCAACGAGATCATGGGCGACCCCGAGCTGCGCAAGCACTTCCAGGTGTGGCAGGTGTATTACCCGACCAACGCGCCGATTGCGTTGAACCGGTTCGAGATCGACGCGGCGTTCGACAACACGCTCAAGCACTTCGACCCGACCGGCAGCAGCCCGGCGTCCAAGGACATGGTGTTCATCGGCCACAGCATGGGCGGCGTGCTGGCCCGACTGCTGGTGACGTCCTCCGGTGACGTGCTGTGGAACGACCTGCTGGCCAACTACGACCTCAAGGGCGAGCGCCTGAAGCGGGTGCAGGCCAAGCTGGGACCGCTGCTGCATTTCAACGCCGAGGCGAACGTGGAACGCGCGATCTTCATCGCCGCCCCGCACAAAGGCACCGACATCGCCGGCAACCGCGTGGGACGCCTGATCGGGCGCCTGGTGCGCCTGCCGATCACCATCCTGGGCAAGTTCGATGACGTGTTCCAGGCCCTGCAGCAGTCGGAAAGCCAATCGGCGCAGCCGACCAAGCTGCAGATTCCCAACAGCATCGACAACCTCAAGGCCAGCGACCCGTTCGTGAAGGCGGCCGGCGCGTTGCCGATCATGCCGGGGCTGAAGTACCACTCGATCATCGCCCAGCGCAAACCCGACGTGCCGCTGCAGCAGTCCGACGATGGCCTGGTGCCGTACTGGAGCGCGCACCTGGACGGGGCGGTGTCAGAGAAGGTGATCATCTCCGGGCACAGCGTGCAGGAAACCCCGCAGGCCGTGCTGGAAATCCGCCGCATCCTGCGCGAAGACCTGAAGGAAGTGGGCGACACGCACCCGTGAAGCGGGGACCGGCCGGCTGAAACGCGCGCGGCGGAAAGCGGGCGCGGGCGTGGATGTGCTTCCACCGGTGAACCGGCCTGATCGGCGTAGTGCACCCGCCCGGCGCCATGCACCCGCCCGTAGAGCGGGGCTCTGCCCCGCTGCCCTTCGCGCGGGAAAAGACAGCCGGGTAGAGCGGGGCTCTGCCCCGCTGCCCTTCGCGGTGAAATGCAGCCGGGCAGAGCCCGGCGCTACGATCAGGGAAAAGACAGCCGGGCAGAGCCCGGCTGGACGCGCGTGCGGTGTTCAGATCCGCCGGGCGACGACCACGCTGGCCACGGCCAGCACCAGCATGATGGCGTAGGTGAGCAGGTAGCCCAGCATCACGTTGCCCTGCAGAAACAGCGCGAACAACGAACCGGAGATCGCCAGCGTGGTGGCCACGCCCAGCGCTTCGCTCAGCTGCAGCGCCGAGGTGTTGGCACCCTGCTGCGCGGGCGGCGACAGCGACAGGGTCAGCACCGACAGCGCCGGGTAGATCAGGCCCATGCCAAAGCCGGTGAGGGTCCAGCCGGCCAGCGCGAACCACAACGGCGTGGCCGGTTGGATCGCCAGCGACGTGGCCACGATGCCCACGCACATCAACAGCGCGCCGATGACCAGCAACTGCTGGCGCGTCCAGCCGCGCTGCTGGTGGCCCTGCAGCCACGAGCCGCTGAACCAGCCCAGCGCGCCCAGGCTCAGCGCCACCCCGGCCAGCAGCGGGCTCAGCCCGCGTTCGCGCTGCAGCAGCAGCGGCAGGAAGGCTTCGCAGCCGAAGAAGGCCGACGCAGCGATGCCACGCAGCGCAATCACGCTGGGCAGCCCCCGGCGCAACCGCAGCGTGCCGGTGGGCAGCAGCTTCCAGCTGCACAGCGCCAACAGCGCCAGTGCCGGTGCCAGCATCGCCAACGCGGTCCAGCCCTGTTGCTGGCCGCCGATGTACAGCAGCAAGGCCCCGGCGGCGGCCCCGATCGCCCAGCGGATGACGCGGTCATCGTTGCGTGCCGACGGCGGCGGCGCGCCCACGTCGCGCAGGGCGGGGCGCATCAGCAGGGCGGCCGGCACCGCCAGCAGGGGCACGATCAGGAACACCCAGCGCCAGCCCAGGTGCTGCACGATCAGCCCGCTGATGCCAGGCCCGATCAGCGACGGCACCACCCAGCCGGCCGAGAACGCGGCAAAAACCCGCGGCCGCATCGACTCGGGAAAGGTGCGCCCGACCATCACATACAGCGACACCGAGACCGCACCGGCCCCCAGCCCCTGCAGCAGCCGGCCCAGCACCAGCTGCGGCATGGTGTGGGCGAACCCGGCCAGCAGCAGCCCGGCGATGAAGCAGCCCAGGCCCAGCCACAGCGGCCGCGCCGGCCCCAGCCGATCGCTCCAGCGCCCCGCCAGGGTCATGCCGATCACGCTGGTGGCCAGGGTCCCGCCGAAGGCCAGCGCGTACAGGCGCAGGCCGTCCAGTTCGTGGGCCACCGTGGGCATGGCGGCGGCCACGGCCAGCGCTTCGAAGCCATACAACGAGACCAGCGCGACCATGCCGATGGTGGTGGCGCGGTAGCGGGGCGACAGGATCGACGGCGTTGGCACGTCGGCAGGGGCCGCGGCGGCGGCGGTTACATCGGAAGACATGCGGGATACCAGGCAGCGGACGGGCAGGGTGTGCTTGCAGCGCATCCCCGCGTCACGCAGGATGCCACCTGAACCATGGTTGAGGTCAAGCAGTGATCGCGCAGGAACTGAGTGTGGGTGAAGTGGCCAAACGCAGCGGGGTGGCGGTGTCGGCGCTGCACTTCTATGAACGCAAGGGGCTGATCCGCAGTCTGCGCACCGCCGGCAACCAGCGCCGGTTCGCGCGCGATGTGCTGCGCCGGCTCGCGGTGATCCGCGTGGCCCAGCGCGTGGGCATGCCGCTGGAAGCGGTGGCGACCGCCTTTGCGGCGTTGCCGGAGAACAAGACGCCGACCAAGGCCGAGTGGGCGCGGATGTCGGCGTTGTGGCGCAGCGAGCTGGACCAGCGCATCGAGCAGTTGTTGTTGCTGCGCAACCAGCTGACCGACTGCATCGGCTGCGGCTGCCTGTCGTTGAAGCGCTGCAGGCTGGCCAACCCGGGCGATGCGCTGGGCGACCAGGGCGATGGACCGCAGCGGTGGGGGTGAGGGGGCTTACAGGGCGTGCGGGGTGTCTGGTGGTCGGGTGACGTCACCACGAACCGGTTGGCGTATCTACCGTTGGTCGATACGCCAACCGGCTGGCACCGCGGGGAGCCGGCCAGCGGCCGGCACTACCGTTCTACCGACCAACGGTCGGTAGCTACCGTTTCGTTCGGTCGTTGACGCCGGTAGGTATCGACCGTTGGTCGATACGCTTCATCCGCCCACGGCCACACCTCACCATACGTTGAACACCTGCCCGCTCTGCACGCCTTCCACGCTGCGCTGGTAGGCCAGCGACGCGCGCTGGGCGGTGACCGCTTCAAAGCCGGGGAAGTAGGCGCCGTAGTCGGCCAGGGATTCGACCAGCACGTTCGGGCTGACCACGTTGATGCGCAGCCCGCGCGGCAGCAGTTCGCAGGCGGCGCCACGCGCGAAGCCCTCCAGCGCGGCGTTCACCGCGGTGGCATTGGCACCGTCGCGGATCGGCTGGGTGCTGACGATGCCGCTGGTGAGGGTGATCGAGCCGCCCGCCGTGAGGTGGTGCTGGGCCGCCAGCGCCAGCCGTACCTGGCCCAGCAGCTTGTCCTGCAAACCCACGTTGAACTGCGCCGGCGTCATGGATCCCAGCGGGCCGAAATGCAGCTTGCCGGTGGTGGCCACCACCGCGTCCACCGTGCCGACCTGGGCGAACAGGGCCTGCACGCTGGCATCGTCGGTGAGGTCCACCTGCACGTCACCGCCATGGCGGCCGGCGCGGATCAGCTGGTGATGGGTGCCCAGGGTCGCGGCGACGGCCTGGCCAAGGGTGCCGCTGGCACCGACGAGAAGAATCTTCATGCGGGAGGCTCCAGAAAGGACGTGCAGCCAGTCTGCGCCCGCGGCGGCAGTTCGGTAACCGGCGTATGCTTTGCAGATTGCAAACCAGTGGTTATCAATGGATACCTTGCGCTGCATGCAGGCCTTCGTGGCCGTGGTCGAACACGGCAGCTTCAATGCCGCCGCCGAGCACATGGCGGTGTCGTCGGTGATGGTGGGCAAGTACATCCAGCAGCTGGAAACGCACCTGGGCGTGCGCCTGCTGCAGCGGAACACGCGCCGGCAAAGCCTCACCGATGCCGGGCGCAACTACCTGGCCGGCTGCCGCAGTGTGCTGGAACAGGTGCAGCAGGCAAACGCCAGCGTGGCCGGCCTGCAGGCCCAGCCCCAGGGGTTGCTGCGGATCAGCGCGCCGGTCACCTGGGGCAGCTGCGTGCTGGCCCCGCTGGTGGCGCAGTACCTGGCCGCCTACCCGCAGGTAACGGTGGAGCTGGACCTGAGCAACCGCCGGGTGGACCTGATCGAGGAGCAGTTCGACGCGGTGGTACGGATGGGGCGGATCGGCTCGGCCGAATGGGTGGCGCGGCCGTTGCCGCCGTACGCGATGCAGATCTGCGCCGCGCCGGCCTACCTGCAACGCAAGGGCATTCCGCAGCACCCTGGCGAGCTGCGCGATCACGACTGCCTGACCCACGTGGCCTGGCGCGGGGGGCATGGCTGGCGCCTGCGCGGGCATCCCGAGCAGGACTGGTCGGAGCATTCGCGGCTGCTGTGCAACGACGGTGATGGCCTGCGCCGTGCCGCCTTGGCCGGGGCCGGGCTGATCCTGCAGCCGGCGGTGCTGCTGGCCGACGACATCGCCAGCGGACGGCTGCAGCCGGTGCTGGCCGACTACCTGCCCGAACCGCGTCCGCTGCACCTGGTGTACCTGCCGGATCGCCGCCCGCGGCCGAAGTTGTCCAGCTTCGTGGATTTTCTGCTGGACCGGATGACCCGGTAGAGCCACCCACGGGGTGGCTGTCGAGCTGGACCGGTAGAGCCACCCCATGGGTGGCTGTCGTGCGATCACGGTTTCCGTCAGCCACCCATGGGGTGGCTCTACCTTGCGATCGGGGTTTTCTTCAGCCACCCATGGGGTGGCTCTACCTTGCGATCGGGGTTTCCGTCAGCCACCCGTGGGGTGGCTCTACCTTGCGATCGGGGTTTCCGTCAGCCACCCATGGGGTGGCTCTACCGTCCCGGAGAGGAGGTATCGTGATCAGTCGGCCGTCGGTGTCTCAGTCGTTCGCGGCCGACAGCGCCTGGCCGCGCCGGGTCGCTGCGTCGATCGCGCGCGCGACGATGGCCTCGAAACCGTCGGCCTGGAAGGATTCAATCGCCGCCTGGGTGGTGCCGTTGGGCGAGGTCACCCGGCGGCGCAGTTCGGCCGGGGCGTCGCCGGATTCGTCGAGCATGCGGCTGGCGCCCAGCAGGGTCTGCACCACCAGCGTGCGTGCCGCCTCGGCCGGCAGGCCCTGGGCCACCGCGGCGGCTTCCATCGCTTCGGCCAGCAGGAATACATACGCCGGGCCACTGCCGGACACCGCGGTCACCGCATCCATGCGGGCTTCGTCGTCGATCCACACGGTGCGCCCGGCGCTGGCCAGCACGGTATCGGCCTGGGTCCGCTGGGCATCGCTCACCGTGGCGGTGGCATACAGCCCGGTCACCCCCGCGCCGAGCAGGGCAGGGGTGTTGGGCATCGCCCGCACCACCGCCGCGCTGCCGCCCAGCCAGCGTTCCAGCTGCGCGCTGGTGATGCCGGCGGCGATGGACACCACCAGCGGCTGCCTGGCAGCGGCCAGCGGCACGAGCGACGCGCATACATCGCGCAGCACCTGCGGTTTCACCGCCAGCACCCACACCTCGCCCTGGGCGGCCGCTTCGGTGGCGCTGGCGTAGGTCTTCACGCCGAAGTCGGCGGTCAGCTGTTCGCGCAGCGCGGTGACCGGCTCGGCCACGTGGATATGCGCGGGCGCAACGCCCTGGCGGACCAGCCCGGCGATCAGGCTGCGGGCCATGTTGCCGCCGCCGATGAAGGTAAGTGTGATGGCGCTCATGCAATCTCCGGGTAGTGCGTATGAAAGGGAGTCAGGCCGGGCGCGGGCGCGCGCCGAACAGGGCGGTGCCGATCCGCACCAGGGTGGCGCCCTGGGCGATGGCCTCGGCGTAGTCGCTGCTCATGCCCATCGACAGTGTGTCCACCTGCGGATGCGTCGCGGCCAGTGTGTCCAACAGGGCGCGCATGCGCGCGAACGCCTGCTGGCGGCGCTCGGCCTGGGGCCACGGGGCGGGAATGGCCATCAGCCCGCGCAGCTGCAGGCGTGGCGCGGCCTCGATGGCAGCGGCCAGCGCAGGCACGTCCTCGGGGGCGCAGCCATGCTTGCTGTCCTCGTCGTCGATGTTGACCTGGATGAGCACGTTCAACGGGGCCAGCGCCGCCGGCCGGTGCGCGGCCAACGCCGCCACCAGCTTGGGCCGGTCCACGCTCTGCACCCAGTCGAAGCGCTGTGCGGCCAGCTCGGCCTTGTTGGACTGCAGGTGGCCGATCAGGTGCCATTCCAGTCCCTGCGCCGCCAGTGCGTCGATCTTGGCCACGGCCTCCTGCACGTAGTTTTCGCCGAACGCACGTTGGCCCTGGGCGGCCAGTGCCGCCACCGCCTCGGCCGGCTGGGTCTTGGAGACCGCCAACAGCACCGGGTCTGGCCGCCCGGCGGCGGCAGCCGCGTTGTGCAGGTTCAGCAATATCGTGGACAGGGGCAGCGCGGACACGGGCGTTTTCCGGTAGATCAGGAACGCTATACTGCCGCCCGGGGAAAGAACCTTCCAGTCGCAGCAGTCATGGGGAGTAGCAGCGCATGGATATCGCCGAACTGTTGGCGTTTTCCGTAAAGAACAAAGCGTCGGATCTTCATCTGTCGGCCGGCTTGCCGCCGATGATCCGCGTGGACGGCGATGTCCGTCGCATCAACATTCCGGCCTTGGACCACAAGCAGGTGCATGCGCTTGTGTACGACATCATGTCGGACAAGCAGCGCCGCGATTACGAGGAATTCCTCGAGGTCGACTTCTCGTTCGAGATTCCTTCGCTGGCGCGTTTCCGCGTCAACGCGTTCAACCAGAACCGGGGTGCCGGTGCGGTGTTCCGTACCATTCCCTCGGAAGTGTTGACGCTGGAAGACCTGGCCGTGCCGCCGATCTTCCGCGAACTGATCGACCAGCCGCAGGGCCTGATCCTGGTCACCGGCCCGACCGGTTCGGGCAAGTCGACCACGCTGGCGGCGATGATCGACCACATCAACAAGAACGAATACGGCCACATCCTCACCGTCGAGGACCCGATCGAATTCGTGCACACCTCGCAGAAGTGCCTGATCAACCAGCGCGAAGTGCACCGTGACACGCACGGCTTCAACGAAGCGCTGCGCTCGGCCCTGCGTGAAGACCCGGACATCATCCTGGTCGGCGAATTGCGCGACCTGGAAACCATCCGCCTGGCGCTGACCGCCGCGGAAACCGGCCATCTGGTGTTCGGCACGCTGCATACCAGTTCGGCGGCCAAGACCATCGACCGCATCATCGACGTGTTCCCCGCCGGCGAGAAGCCGATGGTGCGCTCGATGCTGTCCGAGTCGCTGCGTGCGGTGATCTCTCAGGCACTGTTGAAGAAGGTCGGTGGCGGGCGAACCGCTGCATGGGAAATCATGGTGGGCACCCCGGCCATCCGCAACCTGATCCGCGAGGACAAGGTGGCGCAGATGTACTCGGCCATCCAGACCGGCCAGCAGATGGGCATGATGACCCTGGACCAGCACCTGCAGGATCTGGTCAAGCGCAGCCTGATCACCCGCAACCAGGCGCGCGAGTACGCCAAGGACAAGCGGATCTTCGAATGATGGTAGAGCCGGGCGCTGCCCGGCGTCCTGCATCGCCGGCCGCTGGCCGGCTCCCGGCAATCTTCGGAGCACACCGCAATGAACACCACCACCACGACCATCGACTTCACCTCGTTCCTCAAGCTGATGGCGCACCAGAAGGCGTCGGACCTGTTCATCACCGCGGGCATGCCGCCGGCGATCAAGGTCAACGGCAAGATCTCGCCGATCACCCAGACCCCGCTCACGCCACAGCAGAGCCGCGACCTGGTGCTCAACGTGATGACGCCGGCGCAGCGCGAAGAGTTCGAAAAGACCCACGAGTGCAACTTCGCCATCGGCCTGTCCGGCGTGGGCCGGTTCCGCGTGAGCTGCTTCTACCAGCGCAACCAGGTGGGCATGGTGCTGCGTCGCATCGAGACGCGCATTCCCACCGTGGAAGAGCTGAGCCTGCCGCCGATCATCAAGACGCTGGCGATGACCAAGCGCGGCATCATCCTGTTCGTGGGCGCTACCGGTACCGGTAAATCGACCTCGCTGGCGGCGATGATCGGCTACCGCAACCACAACTCGACCGGGCACATCATCACCATCGAAGACCCGATCGAATTCGTGCACAAGCACGAGGGCTGCATCATCACCCAGCGCGAAGTGGGCATCGATACCGACAGCTGGGAAGCGGCGCTGAAGAACACCCTGCGCCAGGCACCGGACGTGATCATGATCGGCGAGGTGCGTACCCGCGAGGGCATGGACCACGCCATCGCCTTCGCCGAAACCGGCCACCTGGTGCTGTGCACGCTGCACGCCAACAACGCCAACCAGGCGATGGACCGCATCATCAACTTCTTCCCCGAAGACCGCCGCAACCAGTTGCTGATGGACCTGTCGCTGAACCTCAAGGGCGTGGTGGCGCAGCAGCTGATTCCCTCGCCGGATGGCAAGTCGCGCAAGGTGGCGATGGAGATCATGCTGGGCACGCCGCTGGTGCAGGACTACATCCGCGATGGCGAGATCCACAAGCTCAAGGAAGTGATGAAGGAGTCGGTGCAGCTGGGCATGCGCACCTTCGACCAGAGCCTGTTCGAGCTGTACCAGGCCGGTGAGATCAGCTACGAAGACGCACTGCGCTACGCCGATTCGCAGAACGAAGTGCGCCTGCGCATCAAGCTGTCGCAGGGCGGCGATGCGCGCACGCTGTCGCAGGGCCTGGACGGGGTGGAGATCTCCGAGGTCCGCTGACCGCACCGGGCGCGCACGACGCGCGCCCTTGCCCCCGCCCGCCCCCGTGCGCCGGGCCGCGGGGGATCTGGAAAAACCCCCGGCGCTCTGCGATAGTCGCGCCGTCCCGGGTTCCCGGGATACAGGGGGCGCCGGCACCTCGCCGGTAGATGCATTGCAGGTGATCCGCATATGGAAGTGGACGATCCTTACCGTGCGCCGGCAACTCTGCCGGTCGCAGCACCACCGTTTTCCCCGGCACCCCGCATCGCCACGCGCGATGTGGTCGCTGCCGTGTATTACTCACCGCCCACGCTGAAACTGGCCTCGCTGTCGCTGGTGACGCTCGGGCTGTACCCGTTGTACTGGTTCTGGCAGAACTGGCGGGCGATCAAGCGCGAGACCGGCGGCACCCAGTGGCCCTGGGCGCGCGCCCTGTTCGCCCCGCTGTGGTCGTTCCTGTGTTTCAGCGACCTGCGTGACATCGCCGTCAGCCGCCGCCGCGAACTGGCCTTCGCGCCGGGACTGCTGGCGGCGGTGTACTTCCTGCTCAACCTGGGCGGACGCCTGCCGGGCGGCATGGGGCTGGTGTCGTTGTTGACCTTCGTGCCCATCCTGCCGATCAACAGCCTGCTGCGGCGCTACCACCGCGAGGAAGGCGTGGACATGCAGCGCATGGACCGTTTCGGGGTGTGGCACATCCTGTTGCTGCTGTTCGGCGCGGGTTTCCTGCTGCTGGTGCTGTTCGGGCTGTCACTGCCGGATACGGAGCGCTGAGGCAGGCACGGGCATAGCGCTGGATTGATGAGCCTGTTTCATTACCACCAGCGATCACGCCGGTTCATTTCCTGCCGTCGGGCGGTTCAAGATGGGCATCCCCCACCGATGCCGTTCCCGACGGCAGGAGCACCACCATGCAGACACGAGAACTGGGCAACAGCGGCCTGCGCGTTTCCGCGCTGGGCCTGGGGTGCATGGGCCTGAGCTTCGGCTACGGCCCGGCCACCGACACCGGTACCGCCACCGCCCTGCTGCACGCGGCCGTGGCACAGGGCGTGACCTTCTTCGATACCGCCGAGGTGTACGGTCCGTTCCGCAACGAGGAACTGCTCGGCCAGGCCTTGGCGCCGTATCGCGACCAGGTGGTGATCGCCACCAAATTCGGGTTCAAGGACGGCCACGCCGATGCCGGGCTGGACAGCCGCCCCGAACGCATCCGTGCGGTGGCCGAGGCCAGCCTGCAGCGGCTGCAGACCGACCGCATCGACCTGTTCTACCAGCACCGGGTGGACCCGAACGTGCCGATCGAAGACGTGGCCGGCACGGTCAAGGACCTGATCGCCGAAGGCAAGGTGAAGCACTTCGGGCTGTCCGAGGCCGGTGCCGATACCATTCGCCGCGCGCACGCGGTGCAGCCGGTGGCCGCCCTGCAGAGCGAGTATTCGCTGTGGTGGCGCGAACCGGAGCAGAGCGTGCTGCCGGTACTGGAGGAGCTGGGCATTGGCTTTGTGCCGTTCAGTCCGCTCGGCAAGGGCTTCCTGACCGGCGCGATCAACGCCGACACCGCGTTCGCCGCCGACGACTTCCGCAACAGCGTGCCGCGCTTCGCCGCCGACGCGCGGCAGGCCAACCAGGTGCTGGTAGATCGGATCCGTGCGATTGCCGCCGCCAAGGGCGCAACGCCTGCACAGGTCGCGCTGGCCTGGCTGCTGGCGCGCAAGCCGTGGATCGTGCCGATTCCGGGCACCACCAAACTGCACCGCCTGCAGGAAAACCTCGGCGCCGTCGCGCTGCAGCTCAGCGCCGACGATCTGCAGCAGATCGGCGTGGCGCTGGACAGCATCGCCATCGTCGGCGACCGCTACAACGCCGCGCGACAGAAGCTGGTCGCGCGCTGATACCTGCAAGGCGCACGCACGACCAACGGTCGTGCGCTACCGGCCCCGTGATCGGCACGCCGATCACCCCGCCATCCCGGGGTCGGTACCCCGATCACCCAACCCTCCGGGTAGGTACCGACCGTTGGTCGGTACCCCAATCATCCAATCACCCCGGTAGGTACCGACCGTTGGTCGGTACGCCCCTCATCCCCGGATAAACGCCAGAAGATCCCGGTTGATCACCTCGGCATGCGTGGTGCACATGCCGTGCGGATACCCCGGGTAGACCTTCAACGTGCCATGCCTGAGCAGTTTGATCGCAAGCTCGGCCGAATCGGCGATCGGCACGATCTGGTCGTCATCGCCATGCATCACCAGCACCGGCACATCGATCTTCTTCAGATCCTCGGTGAAGTCGGTTTCCGAAAACGCCTTGATGCAGTCGTAGTGCGCGTTGATCGCCCCCATCATCCCCTGGCGCCACCAGTTGTCGACCACCCCCTGCTGGACCGGCGCACCGTCGCGGTTGAAACCGTAAAACGGAATGGGCACCTCGCGGTAGAAGTTGGCGCGGCCTGCAGCCAGCTGCTGGCGGAAGCCGTCGAACACCGCTTTCGGCGTTCCGCCCGGGTTGCGCTCGCTCTGCACCATGATCGGCGGCACCGCGCCGATCAACACCGCCTTGGCCACCCGGCCGGGTTTCGCCTGGGCCACGTAGTGCGCCACTTCGCCGCCACCGGTGGAATGACCCACGTGCACCGCATCGCGCAGGTCCAGGTGGTCGGCCAGCGCGTTGACGTCGGCCACGTAGGTGTCCATCTCGTGGCCGCCGCTGGTCTGCGAGGACCGGCCATGGCCGCGGCGGTCGTGCGCGATGACCCGGTAGCCCTGCAGCAGGAAGAACTGCAGCTGGGTGTCCCAGTCATCGGCAGTGAGCGGCCAGCCGTGGTGGAACACGATGGGCTGGCCGTGGCCCCAGTCCCTGTAGAAGATCCGGGTGTTGTCGGCGGTGGTCAGGTAGGGCATGACGCGGACTCCTGCAAAGGACGAGGGGAGGGTGCGGAGGTGCCCTGGCATGCTGCGGCAGCGGGGTGTTCAGCGGGCATGAAAGCCCGTGTCGATTTCGCGCCCCCCGCCACGTCATACACAACGAGCCCCGCCATTCCGGCGGCGCGCCACTCCTGCGAGGCATCCGCCATGAGCGATACCCCCACCCTGAAAGGCCCGGCGTCGTACTTCCCGTCCATCGAAAAGACCTACGGCCAGCCGGTCGGCCACTGGCTGGCGCTGCTGGTTGCGCAGGGCGGGCTCAAGCACATGGAGCTGGTGGCCTTCCTGAAGACCGAACACGGCCTGGGCCATGGCCACGCCAACGCGCTGGTGGCCCATCACCTGGCCGCTGCACGGGTCGGTTGAGCGCAGCGGCCCGCGTGACAGTGGCATGCTGTGCGGCCTTGCCGCCGACAGGAGTCACGCCGCGATGCCCCGCTTCACCGAACTACGCGTGGAATCCAGCCCCGACGTCACCCACGCCGGGCGCGTGCTCGACGGCGTTCCGTTTCGCGCGGACGCCTACCATGTGGCCGCGCTCTTCATGGCGGCGTTGCCGCGCGACTACGTACTCGATGGCGCCAGCCTGCTGACCCTGCAATGCGGTCCGCCCGGCGATGAACCACGCTACCAGCGCTGCCCAGGGGCCAGCGTGGTGTGCGTAGACCCGTTCGATTTCGCTGCCTACGCCGGCAGCGACCCCGCAACCCGCGAGCGCGCGGTACTGGCGTTGATCGAACAGCACGGGCTGGCGCTGATCGACCGCGTGGGGGCCGATCCCGGCCCGTGGCGGGCGGCTGCCGCTGCGGTGCGCGCGCAGGGCTTCCAGCGCGAGGACGAGGTGGCACGGCTGGGGCGGGCGCTGCCCGGCCGGGCCGGTTGGGTCCGGGTCTACCGCGGCCTGGGGGCCGGGTTCGGCGAGCGTTGGCAGGCACGCGTGCTGGACCGTGGCGGGGCGCTCATCGCCTGCCACCCGATGCGCAGCCCGGCCGCGCTGGACCAGCGCGACTGGTTCAAGCGCTCGGCGTGGGAGCAGGGCGTGTTCGTGGTGCGCCAGCGCCTGGGCCAGGCGGTTTTCACCCTGGAGCCGCCGAGCGCCGCAGGCCCGGGCAGCAGCTGGATGGCTCTCTGAATCATTTCACCTGCAACTGTCACGCTGATCGTGTCTAATACCGCTCCCCACGCACAGCCCCCACCCCCATGTCCCTTGATTCCCATGGCCCCGCGCCGTGCGACGACGCTGACGGCCACCTGGTCACCGCTGGCCCGCTGACCCCGCCGCCGGACAGTGCCGGCACTGTCGCCGATGAAAAAGCGCTGCGCCATTCGGTGGCCGAGGACGTGCAGGGCATGATCCTGGCCACGCTGGTGGCCTCGCTGGGCCTGGCCATCTTCGCCAAGGGCGGGCTGATGATCGGCGGCATGGCCGGGCTGGCCTTCCTGGCGCACTACGCCTTCGACTGGAACTTCGGCCTGGTGTTCGTGCTGGTCAACCTGCCGTTCTACTGGGTGGCCGTGCGACGGATGGGCTGGGAGTTCACCCTGAAGACGTTCGCGGCGGTCACCGCGTGCGGCGCGCTCACCGACCTGCTGCCGCGCTGGGCCGATTTCGCCCATATCGCCCCGCTGTATTCGGCCCTGGTGGGCGGCGCGCTGGCTGGCCTCGGTATCCTGTTCTACATCCGCCACCGCGCCAGCCTGGGCGGCATCGGCATCCTGGCGGTGTACCTGCAGCGCACCCGCGGCTGGAGCGCCGGCAAGGTGCAGATGTCCTTCGATACCCTGCTGATGTGCGTGGCGTTCTTCGTGCTGTCCCCGTCGCAGGTGATGTATTCGGCGATCGGTGCGGTGGTGCTCAGCCTGGTGCTGATGTTCAACCACCGTCCGGGTCGTTACATGGGGGTGTAAGCCCCCTGCATCACCCGGTCGGTGCCGACCGTTGGCCGGCACGCAGGCGTTGCAGGCGCGCGTATACCGGGCAGTCCGGGCTGTGCGCACCGGGCAGGTAGCCCAGGCTCATCAGGAACTCGCCGGTGATCTCGCCGCCGGTGAAGCGGAACGTCTTCTTGAACAGCTTCACCCACGCCGCCTTGTCCTGCGGATGGTGTGCGTCCAGCCACGCCGCGAAACTGCCGTGGCTGGCGCGCAGCTGCTGGATCACCTGCGCGTTGTGCACCGCTGCGTGCACCTTGAGCCGGTTGCGGATGATGCCGGCATCGTTGAGCAGGCGCTCGATGTCGCGCTCGCCGTAAGCGGCCACGGTATCCACGTCGAAGCCGGAATAGGCCGCGCGGAAGCTCTCGCGCTTCTTCAGGATGGTTTCCCAGCTCAGGCCGGCCTGGTTGATTTCCAGCAGCAGCCGTTCGAACAGCTCGCGCTCGTCGCGCTGCGGGAAGCCGTATTCGTGGTCGTGGTAATGGCCGTGGACCGGGTGGCCGGGGGCGATGAGGCAGTAGCCGCTCATGGGCGTGATTCCTTGTAGGCGGTTTCGTCGATGGTCTGGGCCGGCCCGCCGTCGATGGACAGGCGGGGCCAGCGCGGTGCCTGCAGGTGCAGCTGGCCGTCGCGCAACGCGGTGTTGCCACGGGCGACGCCGCCGGTGCCGTCGCCCTCCGGGAAGGACACCATGCCGACGTCGTGCCACCGGCCTGCGTCACGGGCATGCACCCGGCAGTAGGGGCGACGATGCGGCGACAGGTTGCACAGCAGCACCTCGTCCACGCCGTCGCTGTCCAGGTCGCGGCGCAGCACCACGCAGTCCTGGCCCACGTCCAGGCAGTCGCTGGGGGCCAGCGTGCGCGCCAGCACGGCCTGCCACCAGTCCGGGTCCGGCGTGGGCAGGCCCTTGGCGAGGGTCAGCTGGCGCTGCAGCGCGGGCAGGTCGGCAATGCCATCGTCGATGTCGCCCAGTTGGTTGTCCCGGCCCCACCGCGTGTCGCGGGCCAGCGCGGAGACGATCACGCCGGCGGCGCGTGCATCCTGGCTGAAACGCGGGTCGCGCTGCAGCGTCTTGAGCGCGTCCACGCCGTGGCGGCCGTAGGCGAAGCGCAGGGTAGTGGCCTGCTCGGCGTCGATCGCCGGTGCACCGGCCTGCACGCGCGCCAGCTGGCTGCCGGCACTGATCCGCAGCGGGTCGAGCAGCGGCGAGTTGGCCAGCACCGCGCTGCCCAGCACCGCCCAGCACATCCAGCGGTTCACCGGTTCAAGCCGCTGCAGCCAGTGCGCGCCCGGGCGCAGCACCGCCAGCGCATAGCCAAGCGCGTAGCCGCACACCAGCACGGCCACCAGCGCGCCCCAGAAGCGTTCCGGGGTCCATCCGTACTGGGCGATGCGCAGCCCCATCGCGTACAGCGCCACGGCCGCGTATACCGGCAGCGCGAGCAGGGCGGCCTCGATCAAGCGGCGCAGCCAGGCCGGGTAGGGGGGCTGCTCGCTGTCGTGCTGGTAGACCGCATTGACGAACACCACCAGCAGCAGCGACAGGGTGATCAGCAGGCTGGCCGCCGAGCGGGTGCGCCACAGCGGCTCGAGCCCGGTGAACGGCAGGCTGAGCACGAACAGCAGCGCAATGAAGGCCAACAGCGGCAACAGCCCACGGCCCACCGCGAACAGCACCGAACGCACCGTCTGGATGGCGCGGTGCTGGGTTCGCCCGATCAGCACGCCAAAGCCGAACAGCGTGCCGGTGGCCAGCGCGATGAAGGCATCGTCGCGGAACAGGGTATGGAAGAAGCCGATATCCACCAGCTGGAACAGCGCCGCCCACAGCCACAGCAGCAGCCAGGTCAGGCCGGTGAAAGCCACCGCCAGTGCCAGCGTCAAGCCGTTCTGCCAGGCGTGTTCGAACAGGGCGGCGTAGGACGCGCGCCAGTGGCCGTGCTGCAGGCGGAACTGCCACCACGGCAGGCTGACAAACACCGCGATGGCCATGCTGACCGAGAACGGCCACAGCACGCCGCTCTGCTCCAGCCCCTTGGCGCCGCCACCGAGCGTCCAGCCGATGCCGCTGGCCAGGGCCAGCACCAGCACCGAGGCCAGCCCAGCATGCAGCCACAGGCGTCGATCACGCAGCTGCACCAGCGTCAGGGCGACGGCGGTGGGCACGCTCAGCACCCAGGCATACCAGCACACGCGGTTGCCGAGGGCGTGGAAGGGCCAGCTGTCGGCGGCTTCCTGTGCGGCGTACAGCATCAGCCCCTGCAGCAACGCGATCAGCACGATGGCGCTGCGC
This sequence comes from Stenotrophomonas rhizophila, assembly GCF_000661955.1. Lineage (NCBI taxonomy): Bacteria > Pseudomonadati > Pseudomonadota > Gammaproteobacteria > Lysobacterales > Lysobacteraceae > Stenotrophomonas > Stenotrophomonas rhizophila. The sequence goes on along the minus strand of NZ_CP007597.1, from coordinate 3,454,116 downwards.
GACGCAGTGGGGAGTGCAGGGCTGGCGGTCATGCGGTGCGATCCTTCCTGGAAGGCCTGCATCCTAGCAGCGCTCACGCCCGTGTCCCGGGCCCAGCGGGTAGAATGGACCCATGTCCGAGCTCTCCACCTCCCTCGCCCATCACCTGCTGGTCGCGCTGCCGTCGCTGACCGATCCCACCTTCGCGCGCAGCGTGGCGCTGATCTGTCAGCACGACGACAACGGTGCCATGGGCGTGCTGGTCAACCAGCCGTCCGAGTACACCCTGGGCGACGTGCTGGCGCAGATGGAAATCACCACCGACAGCCCCGACCTGCGTGGCCAGATCGTGCTCAACGGCGGCCCGGTGCATCCCGAGCGCGGCTTTGTCATCCATGACGATGCGCGCAGCTGGGATTCCAGCCTGGCCGTCGGCGAGGGCGTGTACCTGACCACCTCGCGCGACATCCTCGAGGCGATGGCCCGCGGCGAAGGCCCACGCAACGCGCTGGTCACCCTCGGCTGCGCCGGCTGGAGCGAAGGCCAGCTGGAAAGCGAGCTGGGTGAAAACAGCTGGCTGACCGTGCCGGCCGATACCGAACTGCTGTTCAGCACGCCGTTCGAACAGCGCTGGCAGGGCGCCGCCTCGCGCATTGGCGTCGACCTGTTCCTGCTGACCGATTACAGCGGCCATGTCTGAGCCGACCCCGCCGCCGCCCGCTGCAGCCGCCCCCGGCACCATCCGCCGCGATGGCACCGTGCTGGGCTTCGACGTCGGCTCGCGCCGCATCGGCGTGGCCATCGGCAGTTCGTTCGGCACCCACGCCCGCGCGATCGCGGTGGTGGATGTGCACGGCAACGGCCCGGACTGGGCCGCGGTGGAGCGCCTGATCAAAGAATGGCGGCCTGACGGCCTGGTGGTGGGCGACCCGCTCACCCTGGACGGCCAGGACCAGCCCAACCGCAAGCGTGCGCAGGGCTTTGCCCGCCAGCTGCGGGAGCGTTTCAAGCTGCCGGTGGTGCTGGTCGACGAGCGCTCCAGCTCGGTCGAAGCGGCCCGCCGGTTTGCCGTCGAACGTGCCGAAGGCCGCAAGCGTCGCCGCGATGCCGCCACCCTCGATGCCGTGGCCGCCGCGGTCATTATCGAGCGCTGGTTGTCCTGCCCGGACGATGCCACCCCCGTTTCCTGACTCACAGACTCCCGCCCATGACCGCTTCGCAACTTGATTCCGATGGACGCCTGCGCCACCTGCTGACCCTGGAAGGTCTGCCCCGTCAAACCTTGTTGCAGCTGCTCGACCGTGCCGGCCAGATCCGCGATGCGGCAGTGGGCCGGGTGGGCAACAAGCGCCACGTGCTGGGCGGCGCGGCGGTATGCACGCTGTTCTTCGAACCGTCCACGCGCACGCGCAGCTCGTTCCAGCTGGCCGCGCAGCGGCTGGGCGCGGACGTGCTGAATTTCGACGCGTCCACCTCGTCCACGCGCAAGGGCGAAACCGCCTGCGACACGCTGAAGAACCTGGAAGCGATGGGCGTGCGCGGCTTCGTGGTGCGCCACCCCGACGACGGCGCCGTGGCGGCCCTGGCGGCGGCCGCAGGCGAGGGCACCGCGCTGGTCAATGCCGGTGACGGTCGCAGCTCGCACCCGACCCAGGGCCTGCTGGACATGCTGACCCTGCGCCAGGCCAAGGGCAGCGATTTTTCCAAAATGAAGGTGGTGATCGTCGGCGACGTGAAGCACTCGCGCGTGGCCCGCACCGACCTGCACGCGCTGCGTACGCTGGGCGTGGGCGAAATCCGCGTGTGCGGCCCGCAGTCGCTGCTGCCGGACGATGACACCCTGAAGGGCTGCATGGTTGGCCAGGATTTCGACGCCATGCTGGAAGGCGTGGATGCGCTGATGATGCTGCGCCTGCAGCGCGAGCGCATGGAGGAGGGCCTGGTGCCGTCGATCGAGCAGTACCACACGCAGTACGGCTTGGACGCGAAGCGCCTCAAGCGCGCCGGCACCGATGCCGCCGTGCTGCACCCGGGCCCGATCAACCGCGGCGTGGAAGTCACCGACGAAGTGGCCGATGGCCCGCAGTCGTGGGTACTCCGCCAGGTCGCCAACGGCGTCGCCGTCCGCATGGCGGTGTTGGAGACGTTGCTGGGGTGAGGCGCGGAATGTGCGGCGTGGACCATCTGCATGCGTTCGTGCCGGCCGCCGCCCCTCCAACCTCCCGCACCACGGTAGTGCCGGCCGCTGGCCGGCTCCCCAGCCAACCACCCGCGCAGGGGTAGTGCCGGCCGCTGGCCGGCTCCCCAGCCAACCACCCGCGCAAGGGTAGTGCCGGCCGCTGGCCGGCTCTGCATGAATCCAGCGGTATGAGGAGCCGGCCAGCGGCCGGCACTACCGGTGGGTCCATGCGAAGAGCCGGCCAGCGGCCGGCACTACCGGTGGGTCCATGCGAAGAGCCGGCCAGCGGCCGGCATTGCCGGTGGGTCCATACGAAGAGCCGGCCAGCGGCCGGCATTGCCGGTGGGTCCATGCGAAGAGCCGGCCAGCGGCCGGCACTACCCGGTCCATAGGCTCCAGGCGTACGGGTAGTCCTCGATCTGCTCAGTCAGGCCTGCCCGGACCGGATTGCCCAGGATGTACATGGCATGGCGATGCAGCGAATCGTCCGACCGTACGGCGTGATCGTGATAGCCAGCCTGCCACAGCGCGCCACCGCGACCGAGCGCTCGGTTGATGGCCAGGGCACTCGATGATTTGAAACGGCGCGCGATACCTGCCAGCGGCTGGGTCCCGAGTTCCACCAGCCAATGCACGTGATCGGGCATCACCACCCAGGCCAGTGACCGGGCGTAACTACGTTGGTCGATGTCGCGCAGGTGATGCATGGCGATGGCGGCCATGCCGGGATCATCAAACCAGCGGTGTCGGTTGTGGCACACCATCGTCAGGGTGTACGCCTGCCCGGGAAGCGAACAACGGCCGATGCGCAGTCGGGAAGAGCTCATGGGGCATCGTGATTCATCGCCCAGCGCAAGGGTGTCAGGCAAGCGCGCACGCGCCCGTGGTGCAACACCGCGGCAATGCAGGCCGCCGGCCGCAAAAGGGTAGTGCCGGCCGCTGGCCGGCTCTGCATGAATCCAGCGGTACCGAGGAGCCGGCCAGCGGCCGGCACTACCGGGTTGGATTGTGAGGAGCCGGCCAGCGGCCGGCACTACCCGGTTGGATTGCGAGGAGCCGGCCAGCGGCCGGCACTACCCGGTTGCGGGATCCAGGAACCCGGTATGCGGCGTTACGTTTACCGCTTCTGTGCCCACACCCACGCCCACATCGCGTCATCGGCATACGTGGCATCCCACGCATTGTGGTTGCCATCCGGGTACTCGGTGTAGCGCACGTCCTTGGCCCCGGCCTGCTCGAAGGCCGCCTTCAGCCGGCGGTCGTCTTCCGGCGGCACCACGTCGTCGCGTGCGCCATGGAACATCCAGATCGGGGTGTGTTTCAGGCGCTGGGCGATGGCCGCGTACGGGTCGGCTTCATGCGCCACGTCTTCCACGAACAGGGTCGGGCGCACCGCACGCGGGGCCAGTACCGCGCCGCACACCGGCACGATGGCGGCGAAGCGCTGCGGGCTGTCCAGCGCGATGTTCCAGCTGCCGTAGCCGCCCATCGACATGCCGGTGAGGTACTGGCGCTGCGGGTCGGCGTTGAACTCGGCCACGGTGGCATCCAGCGCGGCCAGCGCGACGCGGTTGTTGTCACCCGACCATTCGCCGTCGTCCGGCGCCTGGGGCAGCACCACCAGCGCGGGGAACGTATCGGCATGGCGGCGCAGGTACGGGCCCAGCCCGGCCTCGGTCTGGGCCTGGTTGTCGTTGCCGCGTTCGCCCGAACCGTGCAGGAACAATACAACCGGCAGGCGATCGGCCTGTGCCCGTGCGCTGCGAGGCACGAAGACCTGGTAATACGCGGTACGTCCGTCAACCTTCACCGCGCGGGCTTCAAACCGGCCCACGTCCTCGCGGGTGGGCGCACACCCGGCCAGCGTCACCATCGCCATTGCCCACAGCAGCCACCCGGCGCGTCGTGCCATTGCCCATCCTCGACTGGAAACGATTTCAGTCTAGGCGCCCTGGCGCGCCGGAGCATCGTGCAGTGCATCAGTCCGGGCGCGGCGCTGCGGCCAGGATCTCCATCTGCTCGATCGCCTCGGGATGCCCGTCGGCGGCGGCCGCCTGCACCTGGGCCAGGGTGGGGTGGACCACCAGCAGGATCGGGTTTTCGCACTGCGGGCAGTCGAACTGCGCTTCGTCTTCGTGCAGTTCCATCGGCATCTGGCGCGCGCTGCCCTGCCATTCGCAGGCGGCGCAGGTATACGTCGCGTCGCGCCAGCCGGGGACGAAGTAGTTGTCGAGGGTCACGGCCATGCGGGGTCCAGGGTCAGTGCAGCAGGATCAGGGTGGCCAGCCCAAGGAAGCTGAAGAAGCCCATCACGTCGGTGACCGCGGTCACCACCACGGTGCCGGCCACGGCCGGATCGACGTTCATGCGCTTGAGCATCAGCGGCAGCAGCACGCCGGCCAGCGCAGCGGCGCAGAAGTTGATGATCAACGCCAGGGTGATGACCAGCGACAGCAGGAAACTGTGGAACCACAGGAAGGCGATGATGCCCACCACCGTGCCGATCAGCGTGCCGTTGATCAGCGCCACGCGCGATTCCTTCCACAGCAGGATGCGTGCATTGCTCGGACCCACCTGGCCCAGCGCGATGCCGCGCACCATCAGGGTCAGCACCTGCACGGCGGCATTGCCGCCGACGCCGGCCACGATCGGCATCAGCACCGCCAGCGCCACCACCTTCTGAAGGGTCAGCTCGAACTGGCCGATCACGCTGGCCGCGAGGAACGCGGTGCACAGGTTGATGCCCAGCCAGACCACGCGGCCGCGCACGGCGCGCTTGATCGGCGAGAACAGGTCTTCCTCTTCGTCCAGACCGGCGGCGCCCAACGCCTGGTGCTCGGCCTGCGAACGGATGATGTCGACCACGTCATCGATGGTGATGCGGCCGAGCAGGATGTTGTTGTCGTCCACCACCGGCGCGGACACCCAGTCATGATCGGAGAACTGCCGGGCCACTTCCTCGGCGCCCTCGCCGACGTCGATGGCCGGCTGCTCGTCGTCGATCAGCCGGTTGATCGGGGTGTTGTCTTCGTGGGTGACCAGCGCGGCCAGCGACAGCCGGCCCAGGTACTGGTGGCGACGGCTGACCACGAACAGGTGATCGGTGTGGTCGGGCAGTTCGCCGCGCAGGCGCAGGTAGCGCAGCACCACGTCCACATTGACGTCGGCGCGCACGGTCACCACGTCCGGGTTCATCAGGCGGCCGGCGCTGTCCTCGGGGTAGGACAGCACCTGCTCGAGCCGCTCGCGGTTCTCGCGGTCCATCGACTTGAGCACTTCGTCGATGACCGTGTCGGGCAGGTCTTCGACCAGGTCGGCCAGGTCATCGATGTCCAGGTCTTCGACCGCGGCGATGATCTCGTCCGGGTCCATGTCGGCCAGCAGGCTTTCGCGCACTTCTTCGCCGACGTGGACCAGCACCTCGCCATCGTCTTCCGGGTCGACCAGGCCCCACACCACTTCGCGCTTGCCCGGCGGCAGCGATTCCAGCAGGTTGCCGATCTCGGCCGGCGCCAACGTGTTGACCAGCCGGCGCACCGGACCCAGTCGCCCGCTGTCCAGTGCATCGGACAACAGCCGCAGCTGGCGTGCCGTCTTGTCGTGGCGTACGGCTTCGGCCATGGGCAGCTCCTGCGGGAAAAGAAAAGGCCGCGATCCGGACAGGATGCGGCATGCGGGGTGGTCAGCGCGTCATTATCGCGTGCTTGTGTGTCAATCGGGTAGGCCGCCGACGGCGATGCGCGTGGGACGCGCGCATTCAACGACGGTAGTGCCGGCCGCTGGCCGGCAACCACGCATGCCGATCCGAAGGTTCATGCGGAGCCGGCCAGCGGCCGGCACTACCGGGCTTTTTCGATCCAGCGTTCAATGCCGCGGCGGTCGCGCGCCTGCATCAGCTTCGGCGCCATCGCCTGCAGCACGGACAGGTCGCTGTCGCGGATCGCGCGGCGCACTTCCAGCAGCGTGCCCGGGTGCAGGCTGAACTCGGTGAGGCCCAGGGCCAGCAGCAGCGGGGTCATGCGCGGGTCGCCGGCGATCTCGCCGCACACCGCCACCGGGATGTCGTAGGCCTGGCCGGTGCGCAGGATATGCGCCAGCAGGCGCACCACCGCCGGATGCAACGGCGAGTACAGCTCGGTCACCGCTTCGTTGTTGCGATCGGCCGCCAGCAGGTACTGCACCAGGTCGTTGGTGCCGATCGACAGGAAGTCGACCAGGTCGATGAAGCTCTCCAGCGCGATCGCCGCGGCGGGCACTTCGATCATCGCGCCGAAGGGAATGTGCTCGGCCACTTCATGGCCTTCGGCGCGCAGCAGCTCGGCCTGCTTGGCCAGGCGCCGGCGCACCGCAAGGATTTCCTCGCGGGTGCTGACCATCGGAATCAGGATGCGCAGCTTGCCGTAGGCCGAGGCACGCAGGATCGCGCGCAACTGGGTGTCGGCCACTTTGGGCCGGGCCAGCGACAGGCGTACGCCACGCAGGCCCAGCGCCGGGTTTTCCTCGTTGCTCAGGGTCAGCCCGGTGCGGTCGGCCTTGTCCGCGCCCAGGTCCAGGGTACGGATGGTTACCGGCCGCCCGCTCATGCCGAGGGCGGCATCGCGGTAGGTTTCAAACTGTTCCTGTTCGTCGGGCAGCTCGTTGCGCTGCAGGAACAGGAATTCGGTGCGGTACAGACCCAGCCCGTGTGCGCCCAGCGCATGGGCCTGGGTGACGTCTTCGCTGGATTCGGCGTTGGCCAGCAGCGCGATGTCGACGTTGTCGCGGGTGCGGGTCGGCTTGGTGCGCAGGCGGCCGAGTTCGCGCTGTTCGCGCGCGTGCTCGCGCAGGCGCACGCGGTAGTCGCGCAGGTCCGGGGCCTGCGGGTTGATGGTGACCGTGCCGTCGCTGCCATCCATGATCAGCACGTCGCCGTCGGCGACCTTCTGCAGCACGTTGGGGACGTTGACGATCAGCGGCAGGTGCAGGCTGCGGGCCAGGATCGCGCTGTGCGACAGCGCACTGCCGCCGGCGGTGACGATGCCGACCACACCGTGCGCCTGCAGCTGGGCCAGCTCGGATGGGGCAATGTTGTCGCAGACCAGTATTTCGCCGGCCATGCCTTTGACGTCCGGCGGGCGCTTCTGCAGGAAGGCATGGATGCGGCCGATCACATGGTCCAGGTCGTCCATGCGGCTCTTCAGGTAGGCATCGTCCATGCCGTCGAAGACCTTGGCCAGGCGGTCGCGCTGCACCCGCAGCGCATACCCGGCGCTGTAGGGGCCGCTGCGGATCAGCTCATCCAGCCCGAACAGCAGCTCCGGGTCGTCCAGCAGCAGTGCGTGCAGGTCGAGGAATTCGCCGACTTCCTTGTTCAGGGCACCCTGCAGGCGCTGGCGCAGGTCGTGCATTTCCGCACGCGCCGCGTCCACGGCCTGGTGCAGGCGCTGCAGTTCGGCCTCCACCTTGGCCGGGGGGATGCGCTGCTCGGCCACTTCCAGCGCGTGCGGCAGCCGCACCCGGGCGCGGCCGAGCGCATTGCCACGCGAGGCACCGTGCCCGGTCAACAGCAGCGCGCCGGACGCCGTCCGGCTGGCGGCGGTCGATCCCGGTCGCGACGGCTGCCCCGGCATGGTCAGTTGTCCTCGTCGAAGCGCCGCTCGAACAGGCCCACCACCGCGTCCATCGCGGCGGCTTCGTCTTCGCCGTCGATGCGCACGGTGACCGGGGTGCCCTGGCCGGCGGCCAGCAGCATGACGCCCATGATGCTCTTGGCGTTGATCTCACGGCCCTTGGCGGCCATGGTCACGTTGCAGCGGAAAGGGGCCAGCTCCTGCACCAGCTTTGCAGTGGCGCGGGCGTGCAGGCCCAGGCGGTTGGATACGGTGAGTTCACGTTCAAGCATCGTCGACAATCGCTCCATTGCGAGTGCCTGCCGCGGCAGTGGCAGGCAGTTGATCCAGTCCCTGTTCCGGATAATTCATCACCCGCAACAACATCGGCAGGCTAAGCGCCGAAACCCGGCGAGCCGGGGTGCCCAGACGAGCCAGTTGCCCGGCCAGATTGCTGGGGCTGGCGCCGTACAGGTCGGTCAGGATCAGCACGCCCTGGCCACTGTCCACCCGGCGCAAGGCGGCCGAGGCGAGTGGGAGCAGGACGTCCAGGTCTGCGTCGAACGGTACTTCGAAAGCTTCGGTCTTCAGCGGCAGGTGCCGCAGCAGCCGGGTCGCCACATCCAACAGGGACGTGCCGACGCCGGGGTGTGTTACGAGGAGAATGCCACAGGTCATCCCCGAACGTTAACAGGTCAACATGAATTGGGGGTAGGGGTAGGCTGCACGCGGCCCATCCCGGGTAGCACCCGACCGTTGGTCGGGTGACATTTCAAAGTGCTCCAGTGGCCGCAAAAAAAGCGCCTCCGCGCGCACAGCACCCAATCCAACGACATTTCTGTGTTCCAAATCGGGTGCCCAGGCACGCCGTCAATCCAGTTCCCGGTGGAAGGTGGCCACTTCCGGCCAGCCCTGCTCACGGGCGTGGCGGGCCATGCGTTCGGCCAGGTACACCGAGCGGTGCTTGCCGCCGGTGCAGCCGAAGGCCACGGTGACATAGCTGCGGGTGTCGTTGCCCAGCCGTGGCAGCCAGGTATCCAGGAAGTCGATCAGCTGGCCGGCATAGCGCTGCACGTCGGGCTGGGCGTCCAGGTACTCGCGCACGGGGCGCTCGCGCCCGGACATCGGGCGCAGTTCGGGGTCCCAATGCGGGTTGGGCAGCACCCGGGCGTCGAACACGAAGTCGGCTTCGGCCGGCACGCCGCGCTTGTAGGCGAACGATTCGAACAGCAGCGACAGCTTGCTGCCATGGTTCAGCGCGAACTCGGTGACCACCTTGCGGCGCAGCTGGTGCACGTTGAGGGTGGTGGTGTCGATCACCGCGTCGGCGGCGCGCCGCAGCGGGGCGGTCAGTTCGCGCTCGCGCGCGATCGCTTCGGGCAGCGACAGGCCCAGCTGGCTGAGCGGGTGGCGGCGACGGGTGTCGGCGTAGCGCTTGAGCAGGGTTTCGTCGGTGGCATCGAAGAACAGCAGCTGCGCGTCCAGGCCGGCCGCCAGCGCATCTTCGCGCCAGTGCGAGAGCTGGCTCAGGTCGCTCTGCCCGCGCACGTCGATGCCCACGGCCAGGCGGCGCGGTGCATCGGCATCATGGCCGGCCAGCAGGCTGCGCACGAAGTCCGGCAGCAGGTTGATCGGCAGGTTGTCCGAGCAGTAGTAATCGAGGTCTTCGAAGGTTTTCAGTGCGACCGTCTTGCCGGAACCAGACAGGCCACTGACGATGATCAGGGTGGCGGCGGTCGGGGCGGAGGCGGGGGTGTTCATGGCGTTCGGCGTTCCAACAGGTTGCTGTGGCGGGCGATGAACATCGCCGCAGGATCGATGCCCTTGGTGCGCAGGATGTGCAGCCGGGTGGCGGCTTCGGTCAGCACCGACAGGTTGCGCCCGGGCATCACCGGCAGGGTGATCAGCGGCACGTCCAGGTCCAGCACGTGGCGGGTGCCGGAATCGCCGGTCAGGCGCTCGTAACCATGCGGGGTGGGCTCGGTCATGGGCTTGGTCAGGTGCACGATCAGCCGAAGGTACTTGTTCTTCTTTACAGCGGTGTCACCGAACATCTCGCGGACGTTGAGCACGCCCAGGCCGCGCACTTCCAGCAGGTCCTGCAGCAGTTCCGGGCAGGTGCCGTCGAGCACGTCCGGGGCGATCTGGGTGAATTCCGGGGCGTCGTCGGCCACCAGCCGGTGCCCGCGGCTGAGCAGCTCCAGGGCCAGTTCGCTCTTGCCCGAGCCGGCTTCGCCGGTGATCAGCACGCCAATGGAGTAGATCTCCATGAACACGCCATGCAGGATCACCCGCGGCGCCAGCGTGCGCGCCAGGTGGTAGGACAGGTGGTTGAGCAGTTCGTGGCCGCGCTTGGGCGAGATCCACAGCGGGGTCTGCGATTCGTCGGCGGCCGCGCGCAGGTCTTCCGGGCAGGCCTGGTTGCGGGTGATCACCAGCGCCAGCGGGTGCGAATGCATGATCCGCTCGATGGTTTCCCAGCGCTGGCGCGAGTCCAGCGAGTCCAGCCAGGACAGCTCCTCGGTGCCCAGGATCTGCACCTTGTTGGGGTAGATCGCGTTGAGGTAGCCGGCCAGCGACGGCCGCCGCGAGACGGTGTTGCCCGCTTCCAGTTCGCGGCGCTCGCCCTGCTGCCCGGCCACCCAGCGCAGGGCCAGGCGGTCGCGCTGCTGTTCGAACAGCTCACGCGCGGTGATGCTGGTATTCATGCGGCACTCGCCGGCGGGGGAAATTCGATGACCTGGCGCAGTGCTTCGCCGTCGCGCGCTTCGCGCAGCGCCTGGCGGATGTCCGGCTCGGAAAACAACTCGGCCAGCTCTGACAGCAGCATCAGGTGTTGATGGGTGTAATGGGCCGGGACGGCAATGGCGAACACCAGGTCCACCGGTTCGTCGCCGCCGAATTCGACCGGGCGTTCCAGTCGCAGCAGGGCGCCGCGCGGGCGCTCCAGCAACGGCGCGCGACCGTGTGGAATGGCAATGCCGTGGCCGATCGCCGTGCTGCCCAGCTGCTCGCGCTGGCACAGGTTCTGGTAGATCAGGTCGGCATTGGCTTCGCGGCAGGCCAGCAGCCGGGCGGCGGCATGCAGGACGCTGTCGCGATCGGCGGCCGGCAACACTTGCGTGCGCACGGCCGCCAGGAGATCAGTCAAGGGCATGTCAGGGGAAGAACGAGGACGTCAGTCGTCATTGTCGCCCACTGGCAGCGGCGCGTGCTGCTGTTTTTTCTCCTTGTGCTTGATCACAAGGCGGTCCAGCTTGTCGGCCAGGATATCGATCGCGGCATACATGGTCTGACCGCCAGCCTCGGCGTGCAGGGTCTGGCCGGGGACGTTGGCACTGGCATCGACGTGGTGTTCGTTCTTGCGCAGCTCCAGGGTGACCCGCACCTCGCAGTGCTGGTCGAAGTGCTTGCCCAGGCGCTGCAGCTTGGTTTCCACGTACTCGTGCAGGGCCGGGGTGACTTCTACGTCTTTGCCAAACGTCTCGATGCGCATCGGGTTTCTCCTTTGTTCGGATGAGCCAATGAACCTTTCCGCCGGGCGCGGTGCGTCAGGCGATTCGTACCCGTTCGTGCGAGGCGGAAATGTTCATGGCCTCACGATACTTCGCCACGGTGCGCCGCGCTACCGGTATTCCCGAGGTCTTGAGCAGGTCAGCCAGCTTGGCGTCAGAAAGCGGCTTGCGCGGGTTCTCGTCGTCGATCAGGCGCCGGATCATGGCCTGGATGGCAGTGCTGGACGCTTCGCCGCCACTGTCGGTGTCGATGCCCGAGGCGAAGAAGCTGCGCAGTGCCAGGGTGCCGCGCGGGGTACGCACGTACTTGCGCGCGATCGCCCGGGAAATGGTCGATTCGTGCAGGCCCAGTTCGGCCGCCACCTCGCGCAGGGTGAGCGGGCGCAGCGCCTGTTCGCCGAACTCCAGGAACGCGGCCTGCTGCTGCAGCAGGCTGCGCATCACCCGCAGCAGGGTTTCCCCGCGTGCCTCCAGGCCCTTGAGCAGCCAGCGCGCTTCCTGCAGGTGCGCCCGCAGGTAGCCGGCGTCGGCCTCGCCGCAGCGGCGGATCATCTGTTCGTAGCCGCGGTGGATGACCACCTTGGGCCCGGCATGACTGGCCAGCGCCGCACGCCAGACGCCGTTCTGGCGCCAGACCACGCAGTCGGGCACCACGTAGCTGTCATGGGCCAGCTCGCCGATCTGGGTGCCCGGGCGCGGGTCCAGCGTGCGCAGCAGCTGCACGGCCACCTCCACCTCGGCCACCGGTTCCCGCAGTTCGTGCGCCAGCCCGGCCACGCCGCTGCGCGGCAGCCGCTCCAGCGGGCCATCGGCGATGCGCCGGGCCAGCGCCAGGCCCGGAGTGTCCGGGCACAGCACGTCCAGCTGCAGCCGCAGGCATTCGCCCAGGGTGCGCGCGCCGACCCCGATCGGGTCGAAGCGCTGGATCTGGTGCAGCACCGTGAGGATCTCGGCGTCATTGGCATGAATGGCCGGCAGCAGGGTCTCTGCGATGGCCGACAGAGGCTCGCGCAGGTAACCGTCGTCCTCGAACGCGTCGATGAGTGCGGCGCCGATGCTGCGATCGCGCGTGGACAGGTGCGACAGGTGCAGCTGCCAGAGCAGGTGGTCGACCAGGCTGTCGGTGTCGGCCACGCGCTCGGCGGCGCTGCCGTTGTCGTCATCGTCGAACGAGCCGCCGCTGTTGCCGCTGCTCCAGTCGCCTTCCCCCGGGGCCCAGTCTTCACTGGCCGAGGCCTGGTGCTCGCCGTCGCTGTGGGTGTCGGTGGGAGTGGGCGGGCGCTCGTCGTCGCTGGGCGCCACTTCCAGGGCGGGCTCGGCGTTCTCGGCCCAGTCCAGCAGGGGGTTGGTTTCCACCGCCTCGGCGATTTCCAGCTCCAGCTCGGCGCTGGACATCTGCAACAGCTTGATCGCCTGACGCAGCTGCGGCGTCATGACCAGTTGTTGTCCCAGCGATGTCTGCAGCCGTGCTTTCATGCCTGTGCCGAACGAAGGGAAGGCGCCGCAGCGGCCGGGCGTCAGAGCTTGAAGGTGTCCCCAAGGTAGACGCGACGGACATCGGCGTTGGCCAGAATCGCCTCTGGTGCCCCCTGCGCCAGTACGCTGCCTTCGTTGAGGATATACGCGCGGTCGCAGATTCCCAAGGTTTCCCGCACATTGTGGTCGGTGATCAGCACCCCGATGCCACGCTGCTTGAGGTGGGTGACGATGCGCTGGATCTCGCCGACCGAGATCGGGTCCACGCCGGCGAAGGGCTCATCGAGCAGGATCAGGCGCGGCCGGGCGGCCAGCGCGCGGGCGATTTCGCAGCGCCGGCGTTCACCGCCGGACAGGCTGGCGCCCAGTTGGTCGGCCACGTGGCCGATCTGCAGCTCGTCCAGCAGCGAATTCAGCTCGGCCTCGCGGCCGGCCTTGTCCAGGTCCTCGCGCAGCTCCAGCACCAGCCGGATGTTGTCGGCCACGGTCAGCTTTCGGAATACGGACGGTTCCTGCGGCAGGTAACCCACGCCCTGCTTGGCCCGGGTGTACATCGGGTCGCCGGTGATGTCCTTGCCGTCCAGCACGATGCTGCCGGCGTCGGTTTCGACCAGGCCGACGATCATGTAGAAGCAGGTGGTCTTGCCGGCACCGTTGGGGCCCAGCAGGCCCACCACTTCACCGGCTTCCAGGGTCAGACCGAAGTCCTTGACCACTTCGCGCTGCTTGTAGCGCTTGCGCAGGCCTTTGGCGACGAGCATTACTTCTTGCTCCCGGCAGTGGGGACGGTGGTCTTGGCGGCCGGCGTGGCCGCAGCGGGCGCCGCAGTCTTGTTCTTGGGCGGAATCACGGTGCGCACGCGGGTGCCGTCGCCGCCGCTGTTCATTTCGCCGGTGCGGGTGTTGTAGGTCATCTTCTGGCCGGCGTTGGTGCCGCGCGCGCTCTTGACGTGGTAGTTGCCGGTCATCACCAGCACCTCGGACTTGATGTCGTAGTCGATGCGGTCGGCGCTGGCGTCCATCCAGCTGCCGTCATCGAGCTGCTGCTTGAGCTTGGCCTGCTTGCCGGTGAACACCGCGCGCACCGCCTCGCCGTCCTTCATGTAGATCTCGGCGTCGGACGAGCGCAGGTCCAGCGTGCCCTGGGTGATCACCACGCCCTGGGACAGGGTGGTCTTGCCATCGCCGACCAGGGTGCCCGACTGGGCGCCGGCGTCGATGGTCATGTCCTGGTTGCGGTCGGTGGACTTCGCGCTGGCGGCGAAGGTGGGGACCAGAAGACTGATCGCGCAGGCGGCTGCAAATAGGATCTTCATGAAGGGAGTCTGTCCTGCCGGAGAAGGGGGCGCAGCCGAAAAGGCCACGGGGTAAGGGGGGCATTGGCCAGGCAGGCGCCTGGCCGGCGGGTGGGGCGGTGCAGCGGCGCCGGTCCAGGGGACGTCGCCTGCGGCTGCACCGGCTCAGCGTTGGGGCGTGTAGCGGCCCTTGGACTGGCTCAGGAAATGGTAAGTCTTGTTCTTGGAATCCAGCTCGAACCCCACGCCGGACTGGGTCATGCCCGGGCGGGTCATGGTCACCAGCGCATCGGTCTTGGCCCGGTTTTCCTTGGGGAACACATCCAGGTGGTCGGTACGGAAGGTGGTGGGCGGCACGTTGGCCACCTTGGGGCTGTCGCCACTGACGTTGCCGGCGAGCTTGAGCTGGTCGCCCTTGGCGCTGACCCAGCCGGTGTCGCTGCGCAGTTCCCAATGGTTGCCGTCCTGGTCGGGCAACAGGAACAGCGGGGTGGTGATGCTCATCGTTTCGTCGTTGCGCGACCGCTCCAGCAACGGCGCACGCAGGGTGGTGGATTCCTTGCCCTGCTCATCCAGCGCGATGATCTGGAAGTCGTGCAGCACGTAATCCTTGCTGCCGTCGTCGGTGGCCTGCGCGGCCGGCTTGTCGCGGTGACGCAGCAGCGACCAGCCGCTGAGCACGGCAGCCACCAGCAGCAGGCCCCCCAGGACGGTGCGCCAGTTCATGCGCCGAACCTCGCCAGTACCGCGTCCACGTGGCCCTGTGCGGCCAGCAGCACGTCGCACAGCTCGCGGGCGGCGCCACGGCCGCCATCGCTGCGGGTCTGCCAGTGCACGCGCTCGGCAATCCAGGGATGGGCATTGGCCGGTGCCACCGCCAAGCCTACCGCGCAGAGCGGGGCGAGGTCGGGCAGGTCGTCGCCCATGAAGGCGACCTGGTCCAGCCCGATGCCGTGGGTGGCGCACAGCGCGCGTACGCTGGCCAGCTTGTCGCCCACCGCGATCTGGGTGTCGATGCCCAGGTCCGCGCCGCGCTTCTGTGCCGACAGGCTGTTGCGCGCGGTGATCAACACCGGGTGGATGCCGTGTTGCTGCAGCAGTTTCAGGCCAAGTCCGTCCTGCACGTAATACGCCTTGCTCTCGTTGCCGTCACGGTCGTAGTAAAGCCGACCATCGGTGAGCGTGCCGTCCACGTCGAAACAGGCCAGCCGGATGCGGCCGGCAACGGCATGCAGGTGGGACGGGAAACCGGGCAACGGGGAATAGGGCATCGGCAGGGGGCAGGTCGTGGCTGAATGGAGGAAGGCAACTGTGGTTTAAACCACCCGCGCCCGCAACAGGTCATGAATGTTGAGCGCGCCGACCAGCTTTCCCTGGCCGTCCACCACCATCAGGCCGGTGATCTTGTGGGTCTCCATGAGCCGGGCGGCCTCGGCGGCCAACTGGTCGGCGCCGATGGTGCGCGGGTTGCGGGTCATCACCTCGGCGATCTTCGCGCTGCGCACGTCCAGCTCGGTGTCCAGCGCACGGCGCAGGTCGCCGTCGGTGAACAGGCCGATCAGGCGCTGGTCGGCGTCCACCACGGCGGTCATGCCCAGCCGCTTGCGGCTCATTTCCAGCAGGGCCTCGCTGAGGCTGGCGTCGGCGTCCACCTGCGGCAGCTCCTCGCCGCTGTGCATCACATCGGTGATGTGCAGCAGCAGGCGGCGGCCGAGGCTGCCGGCCGGGTGCGAGCGGGCGAAGTCGTCGGCGGTGAAGCCGCGTGCGTCCAGCAGGGCCACGGCCAGCGCATCGCCCATGGCCAGCGAGGCGGTGGTGCTGGAGGTGGGGGCCAGCGCCAGCGGGCAGGCCTCGGCGGGCACGCTGACGTCCAGGTGGACGTCGGCGGCCTGCGCCAGGCTGGACTGCGGGCGGCCGGTCATGGCAATCAGCCGGTTGCCCTGGCGCTTGAGCACCGGCAGCAGCATCAGCAGTTCGTCGGACTCGCCCGAGTAGGACAGGGCCAGCACCACGTCGTCTTCGGTGATCATGCCCAGGTCGCCGTGGCCGGCTTCACCGGGATGTACATAGAAGGCCGGGGTGCCGGTGGAGGCCAGGGTGGCGGCGATCTTGCGGGCCACGTGGCCGGACTTGCCCATGCCGGTGGCCACCACCCGGCCCTTGCCGTGCAGGACCAGCTGGCAGGCCTGGCTGAACGCATCGCCAAGCCGGTCGGCCACGGCGGCCAGGGCGTCGGCCTCGATCTGGAACACGCGGCGGCCGCTGGCGACCAGTGCCGCAGGGTCGGCCGGATGGGGGAGCAGGGGCGATACAGCCATGCGGGCGCCACGCGGAAGAGTAGAATGAGCGCTCATTTTATTAGGAAAGCCCGTTGGACGCCGAGACCATCCGCAATCTGATCGAAACCGGCCTGCCCGGCGCCCGCGCGGACGTGCAGGGCGACGATGGCGTTCACTTCGAGGCCACCGTGGTCTGCGACGCCTTTGCCGGCAAGCTGCCGCTGGCGCGCCACCGCATGGTCTATGCCACCCTGGGCGATCTGATGGGCGGGGCGATCCACGCGCTGGCGCTGAAGACGGTGACCCCGGGCGAAGCGGGTTAGTCCGCGGACCGATTAGATCAGCCGACCAACGGTCGGCTCTACCTCATTCAAAGTAGATTCCATGGCCAAGATTGTAGTGACCGGCGGCAAGCCGCTGCACGGTGAAGTGAACATTTCCGGCGCCAAGAACGCCGTCCTCCCCATCCTGTGCGCCACCCTGCTGGCCGACGCGCCGGTGGAAATCACCAACGTGCCGCACCTGCACGACGTGGTCACCACGGTGAAGCTGCTGGGCGAACTGGGGGCCAAGGTCACCATCGACCAGGGCACGCTGTCGCGCGGCAGCGCGATCGTGGTCGACCCGCGCCCGGTGAACCAGCACGTGGCCCCGTACGAGCTGGTGCGCACCATGCGCGCCTCGATCCTGGTGCTGGGCCCGCTGCTGGCCCGCTTCGGCGCGGCCGAAGTGTCGCTGCCCGGCGGCTGCGCCATCGGCTCGCGCCCGGTTGACCAGCACATCAAGGGCCTGCAGGCGCTGGGTGCGGAAATCACCGTCGAGAACGGCTTCATCAAGGCGCATGTCGCCACGCGCCTGAAGGGCGCGCACTTCACCTTCGACATGGTCAGCGTCACCGGCACCGAGAACGTGCTGATGGCCGCCGTGCTTGCCGAAGGCACCACCGTGCTGGACAACGCGGCGATGGAACCGGAAGTGACCGACCTGGCGCACTGCCTGATCGCACTGGGCGCGAAGATCGAAGGCCTGGGCACCGCCCGGCTGGTGATCGAAGGCGTGGAGAAGCTGTCCGGCGGGCGTCATGAAGTGCTGCCCGACCGCATCGAAACCGGCACCTTCCTGGTGGCCGCGGCGATGACCGGCGGCAAGGTCACGGTGAACCGCGCGCGTCCCAACACCATGGACGCGGTGCTGTCCAAGCTGGTGGAAGCCGGTGCGAAGATCGAGACCACCGAAGACAGCATCACCCTGGACATGGAAGGCAAGCGCCCGCGCGCGGTCAACCTGACCACCGCGCCGTACCCGGCGTTCCCGACCGACATGCAGGCGCAGTTCATGGCGCTCAACTGCGTGGCCGACGGCGTGGGCGTGATCAATGAAACGATCTTCGAAAACCGCTTCATGCACGTCAACGAACTGCTGCGCCTGGGCGCGGACATCCAGGTGGAAGGCCATACCGCGATCGTGCGCGGTGCCGAGCACCTGAGCGGTGCGCCGGTGATGGCCACCGACCTGCGCGCGTCGGCGTCGCTGATCCTGGCCGGTCTGATGGCCGACGGTGACACCACCATCGACCGCATCTACCACCTGGACCGTGGCTACGAGAACATCGAAGAGAAGCTGTCTTCGCTGGGCGCGACCATCCGGCGCGTGGCCGCATGATCCTGCGCGGCTCGTTCACCCGCCGCCGCAAGGCGCTGCTGGTGCTGATCCTTGTGGTGCTGGCGTGGCTGGGCTATGCCTGGTACGCCAACATCGCCATCACCCAGGGCATCGAGCAGCAGGACATGGACTGGAACGCCGACGGTACCGTCAGCCGCACCGAAGTGCTGCAGGCGTTCTATGCGGTGGGCGTGACCAACCAGCAGGAAGGCAACCGGCACTGCCGCACCTTCTACTGGCGCAGCAACGGCGAGCAGATCCGCGTGGACTGCAAGACGGTGTTCGGCGACGAGGCCAAGAAGGAATGAAAAAAAGCCCGCGCAAGCGGGCTTTTTTCTCTGTCCGGCGGCATGCTGCAATGGCGAAACGTCGTAATGACAACACGCCGTAATCGGTAGGTACCGACCGTTGGTCGGTACCCATGCAAGCAGCCGACCAACGGTCGGCTCTACCGCGGGAATGGCGGCATAGCGCAATGGCCACACGCTGCAATGGCGACGCGCCGCAATGGTGGCGACATGCCGCAATCGGTTGGTACCGACCGTTGGTCGGTGCGCGTGCAGGCAGCCGACCAACGGTCGGCTCTACCGCGCCCGCGCTTAATTCATGCCTTTGATCGTCAGGTCCAGCGCGTCCTTGCCGCCCTCACGCTGCAGCAGGCGGGCCGGTACCGGGAACTCCTTGACGATCCAGGCGATCAGTTCCTTGTTGCCGTCGGTGCGCGACACCTTGGTGGCGTCATACGACTTGCCGCCCACCGTGATCTTTTCCTGGCCGACCACCTTGTAGCTCATCGGCTTGATGCGGCCTTCGTCCACCATGCGGTAGTTCAGCGGCTTGCCGGCGGCCAGGTCGCGCGCGATCGCCAGGTTGATCAGCAGCGCGTCCATGTCACCGGTCTTCAGCGCCACCGGGCCACGGCGGTCGCCCTTGACGTCACCGGTCCAGGTGGCCTGGTTGCTGGACCAGTTGTAGGTGGCATCCACGTTGCGCTTCTTCACCAGCAGCACCGAACGGTCGTTGCTGCTGAGCGGGCGCAGGCGGCCGTTGGCCTCCTCGAACACGGTGCTCTGGCTGAGATCGGCCAGCTGGTTCTTCACGTTCAGGCTGTAGCGCCACTTGTTGCTGCCCTCGCTGGCCAGCGTCATCGTGCCGTTGGCCTGCATGCCCATGTAGCTGGCCAGGTAGTCAGCCTTGAACGGCTGCAGCGCCATGGCCGGCAGGCTGACCAGGGCCAGGGCACCAGCGGCGAGCCAGCTCAGGGGGCGGTTCATCAGGTTCATTGCTCAGACTCCTTGGTATTCGATCAGGCGAAGATCGATCCGATCTTCCCCATCTTCGCGTTGCAGGATGCGCACCGGCGTGGGAACACCGTTGGCGATCCAGAGGATGGTTTCGTCATTGCCGCCGTTGGTCCGGTGGACCCGCAGCGCGTTGTAGGACAGGTCGCCGACCTGCACGTTCTCGGTGTCGGCCGCCGCCTGGTAGTCGTGCTGGCGCACGCGGCCCACGTCGACATAGCGGTAGTGCATCTGGCTGCCGGGGCGGGCGTCGCGCATGATCGCCAGGTTGATCAGCAGCGCGCTCTGGTCGCCGGGCTGCAGCGGAATCGGCTGGGTGCGTTCCTTCTTCAGGTCGCCCAGCCATTGCGCGGTGCCGGCCTGCCAGTTGTAGGTGCCACTTACCTTCTTGCCCAGGAACAGGCCCTTGCGCACGGTGGCCTGGCTGATCGGTACGTAGACCTCGCCCTGCTTCTCGAACACGGTGCTCTGTTCCAGGTTCAGGCCCAGCACGCTGGCAAAGCCGCGCCGGCCCACGACCTGCATGTCCACCCGCCACTGCGCGCCGCCGGTGTGGGTCACCTTCATGGTGGCGTCGCCCGCATCCTTGCCCTTGTACAGGGCCTGGTAGGTGGCGGTGAACGGCTCCAGCGGCGGCGCTTCCCAGCTGATCGCCGGTACCGGCAACGGCGCGGCTGCCTGTTCCGGCGCGGCCGCAGGCGGTTCCTGTGCCTGTGCGATCGCCACGGTGCACAGCAGGGATGCAATCAGCAGCACTGGCTTGGACAGGGAGGTGTTCATGCGGGCACGGGAGAGGGGGAAGGGGGAGGATGCCAGCGTCCGGATCAGCAGCGCGTGTGCGCGCCGCTCACCTGTTCAGCTTACCGGCGGAATCTAGGCGCAAGGGGCTAAACAGGGGGTGACCGTCGACCACCAGCTGTCCGTGCCGTTCAGCCACGCGGCCGGACACCAGCCACTGCAGGCTGGCAATCAGCAGCGGGTGTTCCACCGCCAGCACCCGCTGGGCCAGTGTTTCGGGGGTGTCGCTGGCCAGTACCGGCACCCGCGCCTGCGCCAGCACGGTGCCGGCATCCAGTTCGGGCACCACGAAGTGCACGCTGGCGCCATGCGCGACGTCACCGGCTTCCAGTGCGCGGGCGTGCGTGTGCAGACCCTTGTACAGCGGCAGCAGCGACGGATGGATGTTGACCAGCCGGCCGTCGAAACGCTCGACGAAGGCCTGGCCCAGGATGCGCATGTAGCCGGCGCAGACCACCCAGTCCGGGGCGAACCCGGCCAGTGCGTCGCCCAGTGCGGTATCGAAGGCGGCGCGGTCGGCGAAGTCCTTCGGCGACCGCGCCCAGCGCTGTTCGGCAGCAACCTGCTGCAGGGCGGGCGCATCGGGTTTGTCCGACAGCACCGCCACGACCTGCGCATCGAGCTGGCCGGCCGCGATGGCTGCGGTGATCGCCTGCAGGTTGCTGCCGCGGCCGGACGCGAGCACCGCCAGGCGTGCCGGTGCGCTCATCGCTGCACGCTCCGCTGCGCCATCGGCCAGACCAGCAGGCTGCCCAGCGTGGCCAGCAGCATGTCGGCGTGCGCGTCCCACATATCGCCCTGCTGGCCGTTGTAGGCCTCGGCCGCTTCGGGCGACAGCAGCAGCGCAATGCCCCATTCCAGCCATTCGTAGGCCAGGCTGGAACACATCACCACCATCACCGCCAGGGTGAAGGCCTGGCCGATGCGCAGCGCCGGCCACGCATGGCGCGCCAGTTGCAGCAGCGCCGGGGTGAAGCAGACGCCGTACAGGAAATGGATGAGCCGGTCGAAGTGGTTGCGCTGCCAGCCGAAGGCGGCGTTCGGCGACCAGTGCAGCGCCGCCTGCAGCCACGCGTCGTAGGGCACGTTGGAATACAGCCAGCGCGCGGCGATGCAGTGGATGGCGATGAAGCCGCAGATCGCGGCGAACGCGCCGCTGCCCAGCCCCCAGCGGCGGTCGACCCGCCACAGCGCCACCAGACCGATCACGGTCAGCGAGCTGTGCAGGGTCTGCTCAAGCGGCCACAGCGGTTGGATCCAGCTGGCCGCGAACACCCCCAACACGGCGGCAAGGGCGAGCTTCTTGGCCATCGAAAACGGACGGGCACTGCGGCCACGGTGGTTCATGCGCGTCAGCCGGCAGGTCAGGGCGTGGAAGGGGGCGGGGTGGCGCCGTGCGCGAAGCGCTCACGCACCGAGGTGCGGGTCAGGGTGACCAGGGTGAACACGCCCAGGATGGTGCCTAGCGGCATGAACATGCAGCACACGCCGGCGGCGACCATGCACAGCGTGTGGCGCTGCTCGCGCGCCAGGCAGCGCCCGGCGTAGCCGACCAGTCCGGCCATGCCGAGCATGCCCACGAAGAACACCGCACCCAGGCCGGTGAACACCCAGCCCATCAGCTGGACCTCGCCCGGCGACGACGCCGTGCTGCTGTCCACCGGCATGGCCCCGCTGAGCACCGCGATGCCCAGCACCAGGTAGATCACCGGGAAAAAGGAAAACAGCGCGGTGAAGCCGGCCATTACGTAGTGCAGCACCGACAACAGGCGCAGCTGCGCCGCGTCATCCTGGCCGCCGCGCGGCGGTGCCATGGGCAACCGGGGCGGCAGCGGCGGTGGAGCGAGGGCATCCATGCGGGGCTCCATGGGCGCGATCAACCGATCTTGACGCGCTCGGCACCGTCGGCGACGGTCACCGTGCCGATGGTCCAGTGGTCCAGGCCCTGTGCGGTCACGGCAGCGGACACGGTCTCCACTTGGTCAGCGGCCACGATCAGCACGAAGCCGATGCCGCAGTTGAAGGTGCGCCACATCTCGCTGTCGGCCACCGCGCCTTCCTTCTGCAGCCACTGGAACACCGGCGGCAGGGTCCACGCGTTGGCCTGGATGTCCAGGCCCAGGCCATCGGGCACCACGCGGATGATGTTCTCGGTGAGGCCGCCACCGGTGATGTGGGCCATGCCGTGGATGGCCGCGCCATGTTCCTTCAGCAGCGCCAGGATCGGCTTGACGTACAGCCGGGTGGGGGCCATCAGCGCGTCGACCAGCTTGACCCCGCCGTCGAGCTCCAGGTCCGCCGGCTGGCCGGCGCGGTCGTAGATGCGGCGCACCAGCGAGTACCCGTTGGAGTGCGGGCCGGAGGAGGCGATGCCGATCAGCACGTCGCCGGCGGCCACGCTGGCGCCGTCCTTCAGTTCGCTCTTCTCGACCCCGGCCACGGTGAAACCGGCCAGGTCGTACTCGCCCGGGGCGTACATGTCGGGCATTTCGGCGGTTTCGCCGCCGATCAGCGCGCAGCCGGCCTCGGTGCAGCCGTTGGCGATGCCGCCCACGACCGCCGCGGCGGTGTCGATGTCCAGCTTGCCGGTGGCGAAGTAGTCCAGGAAGAACAGCGGCTCGGCGCCCTGCACCAGCACGTCGTTCACGCACATGGCCACCAGGTCGATGCCGATGGTGTCATGGCGGCCCAGCTGTTGTGCGAGCTTCAGCTTGGTGCCCACGCCGTCGGTGCCCGACACCAGCACCGGCTCGCGGTACTTGTTGGACAGGTCGAACAGCGCGCCGAAGCCCCCCAGCCCGCCCATCACTTCGGGGCGGAAGCTGCGCTTGACCAGCGGCTTGATGCGCTCGACCAGTGCATTGCCCGCGTCGATGTCGACACCGGCGTCGCGGTAGGTCAGGGGAGAGGGGTTGGACGGGGAGTTGGTCACGGGCGTCGGCGCTGCGCTGGGGTGAATCGGCGATTTTAACAGGCCACGTTGGCGCGCAGGCCCTATTCGGGCAACAATTCCCCCCGGATACGCTCAATGGAAGTCCTGATGCGCCGCAGCCTCTTTTTGATGATGCTCCTCACGCTATGCCTGCCGGTGGCCACGATGGCCCAGAGCGGCCTGCGTACCGAAGGCGACGTGGCCAGCGCCACGGGCGCCTATGAGGCCGAAGTGCCGGTCAACAGCCAGGCCGACGCCGACCGCAATGGCGCGTTGGCGCGCGCGCTGGGCAACGTGCTGGCCAAGCTGTCGGGCGACCGCAGCGTGATGGGCCGCCCGGGCGTGGCCCAGGCCCTGCGCGGGGCCAAGGATTACGTGGCCAGCTATGACTATCGGCAGGACCAGAGCACCTCGGCCAGCGGGGCGCCCAGTTTCCGCACCACCCTGGTGGCCCGTTTCCGCCAGGACGACGTGGATGGGCTGATTTCCGCGCTGGGGCTGCCGCTGTGGCCGCAGCCGCGGCCCAAGCCGGTGGTCTGGCTGGCCATCGACGATGGCAGCGGCCCGCGTCTGGTCAGCGTGCAGCAGGCCAACGCCGCCCGCCCGTTGCTGAACCGCGCCATCGAACGCGGTTACAAGCTGGGCCTGCCCGGTGGCAGCGCCGCCGAGCAGGCGGTGGTGGGCGCCATCTGGCGCCAGGACACCGCCGCGGTGGCCCGCGCCTCCTCGCGCTACGCCCCGCCGATGCAGCTGGTGGGCAAGCTGTACCGCGCCAACGGCGGCTGGGTGGCCGACTGGGTGTTCGTGGACGGTGGCAAGGAACTGAACAAGTGGACCACCAAGGACACCGACGCCCGCCGTGCCATGGCCAGCGGCGCCGACGGCACCGCCGACGCGCTGGTCCGGCGGTACGCCAAGGCCGGGGCCGCCACCGGCGCGGCCGGCAGCTACACCATCGTGGTGAGCGGGCTGGACAGTGCCGAGGACTACCTGCGCCTGGCCGCCGGCCTGCGTGAAAACCCGGTGGTGCGCAACATCACCCCGCTGCGCGCGTCGGGCAACCGCCTGGAGCTGTCGCTGGAGATGACCACCGGCCTGTCCGGCCTGAACCGCATGCTCGGCGACAACGGCGTGATCGTGCCGCTGGCCCCGCTGCCGGTGCCGGTCGACGGCGATGACGCCCCCGGTACCCCGCCGCCCCCGGCCAGCAACGAGTACCGACTGCGATGATCCTCACTCCCGAAGCCGAGATCGCGCAGTTCCTGCGCCGCCTCAAGTACGTTCTGGCGGCGCTGGCAGTGGGCTGGGTGATCTGGCTGCTGGGCCCGATCCTCACTCCGTTCGTGCTGGCCCTGGCGCTGGCCTGGCTGGGCGACCCGCTGGTCGACCGCATCGAGGCCACCGGCCGCTCGCGCAACACCGGCGTGGTGCTGGTGTTCGTGGCGATGATCCTGCTGATCACCGCCGCGCTGCTGATCCTGGTGCCGATGATCGAGCGCCAGATCGCCACGCTGGTGGCGGCCATCCCGCAGGCCCAGCAGTGGCTGATGCAGACCGGCATTCCGTGGTTCGAGCAGAAGACCGGGTTGGAGATCATGCAGTGGATGGACCCGGACCGGCTGATCGAGTGGGTACGCAGCCACTGGCAGCAGGCGGGCGGCTTCGCCAAGACCTTCTTCGGCTACGTGTCGCGCTCGGGCTTCACGATGGTGACCTGGGTGGTCAACATCCTGCTGCTGCCGATCCTGGCGTTCTACTTCCTGCGTGACTGGGACAAGCTGGTGGAGCGGGTGGCGTCGATGATCCCGCGCAACCACATCGGCACCATCACCAAGCTGGCCCGCGAGTCCGACGAGGTGCTGGGCGCGTTCATCCGCGGCCAGTTCCTGGTGATGATCGCGCTGGGCGTGGTGTATGCCGCCGGCCTGTCGCTGGTGGGGTTGAAGCTGGGCCTGTTGATCGGCCTGGTGGCCGGCCTGATCAGTTTCATTCCGTACCTGGGCGCCACCACTGGCATCGTGATGGCCATCGGTGCCGCGCTGGTGCAGGCGCAGGGCTTCGACCTGAAGCTGCTGATCCTGGTCGGCGTGGTGTTCACCGTGGGCCAGCTGCTGGAAAGCTACGTGCTCACCCCGCGCATCGTGGGCGACAAGATCGGCCTGCACCCGGTGGCGGTGATCTTCGCGGTGATGGCCGGTGGCCAGTTGTTCGGCTTCCTGGGCATGCTGCTGGCGCTGCCGGTGGCGGCGGTGAGCAACGTGCTGCTGCGCTATGCACACCAGCGTTACCGCCAGAGCGACCTGTATGCCGGCGAGAAGTCGGCGATCGTGCTGGATTCCTACATCGACACGCCCACCATCATCGTGGATACCTCACCGAAGGCGCCTGACTCGAAGTGAGCGTCGTTCCGCAGTTGCCGCTCGCCCTGCGCTACCCGCAGGACGAGCGACTGGAAACCTTCATCGGTGCACCGGATGGTGCGCTGGCGCAGCTGCGTGCGATCGCGTTGGGGGCCGCGCACGACTGGGTGTACCTGGAAGGCGCGGCCGGCACCGGCAAGACCCACCAGGCGCTGGCGATGTGCTCGCTGGCCGAACAGGCCGGCCGCCAACCCACCTACCTGCCGCTGAAGGCGGTGGTGGGGCGCACCCGCGCCGCGCTGGAATCGCTGGAAGGGCGCGACCTGGTCGCGCTGGATGGGCTGGATGCGGTGGCCGGGCAGCGCGAGGACGAGGTGGCGCTGTTCGATTTCCACAACCGCGCGCGCAGTGCCGGCATCACCCTGCTGTATACCGCCCAGCACGGTCCGGACCAGCTCGGCCTGGTGCTGCCGGACCTGCGCTCGCGCCTGCAGCAGTGCGTTCGCGTGCAGCTGCAGCCGCTGGATGACGAAGGCCGCGCGGCGGTGCTGCGCGAACGCGCGTTGCGCCGTGGCCTGGCCATCGACGAGGCGGCGATCGAATGGTTGCTGACCCGCACCGGCCGCGAACTGGGCAGCCTGGTCAGCCTGCTGGACTGGCTGGACCGCGAATCGCTGGCCGCACAGCGACGCATCACCGTGCCGTTCCTGCGGCAGGTCCTGGAAGACGGCCCGCACCGGTTGTAGAGCCGACCGTTGGTCGGCTGCTCTGGAGACGGGCCCCCACCATGTAGAGCCGACCGTTGGTCTGCTGCTCTGGAGACGGGCCCCCACCGTGTAGAGCCGACCGTTGGTCGGCTATCTGCCAGGCCCGAGCGGAGAGCAGCCGACCAACGGTCGGCTCTACCACCGGGTCGCCCAGGTTCGTGCCTGCGGTGTTTTACCCGTGCCGGGACTGCAACTGGGCGTCCAGCTGCGCCAGACGCTCCGGCGTGCCCACGTCGGTCCAGCGCCCGCGGTGATGCTGCCCGCCCACGCGGCCCTGGCCCATGGCATGCCGCAGCAGCGGGGCCAGGCCGAACTGCGGCGGTTGGGCCGCCGCGCCTGCGGTGGCGCCGATCACCGCGCGCCAGCGGTCAAGGATGGCCGGGCGGTACACGCCGATGCCGGCATAGGTCAGGCGTGCGGCGTCGCCATCTTCATCAATGCGGCCATCGGGATGCAGGATGAAATCGCCGCGCGGATGCTGGACCGGATTGTCGACCAGCACCAGGTGCGCATCGCCCGCCGGTGCCTCCGGCAGCGTGCCGAAATCCAGGTCGGTCCAGACATCGCCGTTGACCACCAGGAACGGCGCATCGCCGAGCAGCGGTAAGGCGTTGAGGATGCCGCCGCCGGTTTCCAGTGGTACCGGGCCTTCGTCGATGAGGTGCAGGCGCAGGCCCCAGCGCGCGCCGTCGCCCAAGGCGGGGGCGAACTGGTCCCCCAGCCACGAGGTGTTGACCACCACCTCACGGACGCCCGCAGCGGCCAGCTTTTCCAGGTGCCAGGCGATCAACGGCTTGCCGCCGGCCCGCAGCAGCGGCTTGGGCGTGTGCAGGGTCAGCGGGCGCATGCGCTCGCCTTTGCCCGCCGAGAAAATCAGTGCCTTCATGGGCGCGCCAGCACCGGGCTGGCCAGCTGCGCCAACGCCGGTTTGATGCGCCGCTGCAGCAGGTCGTCCAGCGCGGCCAGTTCGGGATGGCGCGGCAGCACTTCGTCCAGGTAGGCGATGAAGCGCGGCGCGTCGTCGAAATAGTGGCCCTTGCCGTCGCGGTCGCGCAGGCGCACGAACAGGCCCAGGATCTTCAGATGGCGCTGCACGCCCATCCAGTCGGCGTCGCGCAGGAAGTGCGGCCACGGCCGCACCGGCAGGCCCGCGGCCAGCGCCTGGGCGTGGTAGCGCGCCAGCCACGCATCCACCTTGGCCAGCGGCCAGCTCAGGAACGCATCCTTGAACAGGCTCACCGGGTCGTAGGCGATCGGCCCGCGGACCAGGTCCTGGAAGTCCAGCACGGCCGGGCCGCCGTCGACCGGCATCAGGTTGCGCGGCATGAAGTCGCGGTGGGTGAGCACCTGCGGCTGGTTCAGCGCGTTGTCCATCAGCCGCCGGTGCACCAGTTGCAGCTGCTCCAGCTCGCCGCAGTCCAGCTGCAGGCCCAGGTGGCGCTGCAGGAACCATTCGTCAAACAGCCCGGCGTCGCGCTGCAGCAGCGCCTCACCGAAGCTGCCCATGCCCTCGGGCACGGGAATCTGTTGCAGGCGGATCAGCTGCGCGAACGCGGCATCGAACCACGCATCGGCATTGCGGTCGTCGATGTGCCGGGCCAGCGTGGGCCCGCCCAGGTCTTCCAGCAGCAGGAAGCCCTGCTCGACATCGCGCTCGAGCACCTGCGGCACGCGCACGCCGTTGGGTTCCAGCAGGTCGTGCATGCGCAGCCACGGGCGCACGTCCTCCAGCCCGGGCGGGGAGTCCATCACGATGTGGCTGCCGCGCGTGCTGGTGGCACGCCAGTAGCTGCGGAACCCGGCGTCGACCGAGGCGCGGTCGAGCGCCAGCTGCGGGTCGTTCAGCGCGGTGCTGGCCCACTGGCGGCGCAGTTCGGCGCGCAGGGGATCGGAAGCAGGATCGTTCATGGACAGGTACGTCGAAGCGGCACCGGGGGGCGCCAGGGGAATGGGAAACGTGCGGGGGCTCAGCGCTTGTCGCCGCCGCTGACCAGCCGCAGCACGGCGAGCACGGCCACCGCACCGAGGACCGCGCCGAGGAAGCCGGCCGGCTCACCGGCGGCATACCAGCCCATGTACTGGCCGAACCAGCCGGCCAGCAGTGCGCCGACGATGCCCAGCACGATGGTCAGCAGGCAGCCCATGCGGTTGTTGCCGGGCATGAAGAAGCGCCCGAGCAGGCCGACCACGAAGCCGACCAGGATGATGTAGAGCCAGCTGGTGCTGCCAAACAGTCCGTTCATGCCATCTGCGCCGTCGAAGGATGGACGCAGCCTAGCAAGGCCAGGCTGCGTCCGTCACGGCATCACGCAATCAGCAGCAGCCGTGGCCGCCGTGGCGGGTGCCGCTGTCGGCGGCAACCGGCGAACCGCTGGTCTCGCCGCGCAGGCTGGCCGCGTAGTGCTCGCTGATGACCTTGGACACGCACGCGGTGACCTTCTTGCCCATCGGAATGTGCAGGAACTCGTTCGGGCCATGCGCGTTGGAATGCGGGCCCAGCACGCCGGTGATCATGAACTGCGCGCCGGGGAACTTCTCACCCAGCATGCCCATGAACGGGATCGAGCCGCCTTCGCCCATGTACATCGCCGGCTTGCCGAAGAAGGTCTGGCTGGCATCGTCGATGGCCTGGGTCAGCCACGGCGCCATGGCCGGGGCGTTCCAGCCGCTGGAGGCCTTTTCCAGGTCCAGCTTCACTTCCGCGCCGTTCGGCGGGTCGCGCAGCAGCGCTTCCTTGAGCAGCTCGCCGCAGGCCTTGCCGTCGGCGGTGGGCGGCAGGCGCAGCGACAGCTTCACCGCGGTATGCGGGCGCAGCACGTTGCCGGCCGACGCCAGCGGCGGCATGCCGTCCACGCCGGTCACCGACAACGCCGGGCGCCAGGTGCGGTTGAGCACCAGCTCGGTGAGGTCTTCGTTCATCGGCTTCAGGCCGTCGACCATCGGGAATTTCTCGAAGATCGCGGTGTCCACCACATCGGCGGCGCGCTTGGCCTGTTCCAGGCGCTCGGCCGGGATCTCGACATTCATGCCGTCGATCAGGATGCGGCCGGTGTTCTCGTCCTCGATGCGCGACAGCAGCTGGCGCAGCAGACGGAAGCTGGACGGGATCACGCCGGAGGCATCTCCGGAATGCACGCCTTCGTTGAGCACCTTGACCGAGAAGTTGCCGCCGGTCAGGCCGCGCAGCGAGGTGGTGCACCACAGCTGGTCGTAGTTGGCGCAGCCCGAATCCAGGCACACCACCAGCGACGGCTTGCCGATGCGGTCGGCCAGGTGGTCCACGTAGGCCGGCAGGTCGTAGCTGCCCGATTCTTCGCAGGCTTCGATCAGCACCACGCAGCGCGCATGCGGCAGGCCCTGTTCCTGCAGCGCCAGCACGGCAGCCAGCGAACCGAACATGGCGTAACCGTCGTCGGCGCCACCGCGGCCGTACAGCTTGTCGCCGCGCAGCACCGGAATCCACGGGCCCAGGTCGTCGTCCCAGCCGGTCATTTCCGGCTGCTTGTCCAGGTGGCCGTACAGCAGGATGGTGTCGTCGCCGGTCTCGGCGCCGGAGGCGGGGATTTCCAGCAGCAGCAGCGGCGTGCGGCCTTCCAGGCGCACCACCTCCACCGTCAGGCCCGGCAGATTCTGGGCACGGGCCCAGGTTTCCATCAGGGTAACGGCCTGCTCCATGTACCCATTGGCCACCCAATCTGCGTCGAACATCGGCGATTTATTGGGAATACGGATGTAATCGACCAATTGCGGGACGATTTCGCTGTCCCACTTCTCACTGACGAATTGGCCGAGTTTGGTGCTGTCCATCTGACACTCCGGATGCATTGGCAAGTCCTCACATTCTACGCCCGGAGTAGGGGTAGGGATTTCCCTACACAACGTCAGGTATTTGGCTGGCTGTGTGAAGCTGCTGTGGACGATAGGCTGTGTGTATGTGGCGAGGCACGCTGGAGCTTCCGACGGGATAGCCGGCAGGCACCGGTTCCGAGCCACAAGGAGTAGCAAGGTGGGGCCTTGGTTTTCGTGTAAGGCGCTGGTGCTGGGACTGTTGCTGATGGGGGCTGCGCAAGCATCCGACCGGATCGACATCAATACAGCAGATGCGTCGACGCTGCAGCAGGGATTGGCGAACGTGGGGCCACACAAGGCCGAGGCGATCGTCGCGTACCGGCGACAACACGGCCACTTCCTTCGCGTCGAGGATTTGACGCGGGTGAAGGGGATAGGGACAGCAACGGTCGAACGGAATCGACAACGGATGACGACGGGGATCATGAAGAGTCCCGCCGCGGAACCGCCCAGGAGGGCGTTGCCGGCATCCGTACCGAGGCGCTGACCAGACAGGACAGGTCGGGGACGGGCAGGGAGCCTGTCACTGGTTGCCGCGCAGGACGCGCGGTGACACCGACATACGCAGGGACGCGGTGCGCAGGGATGCGGGCGCGGAAGGAATGGCGCGGATCCACCAGGACGGTGGCATCCAGACCCGGGAAGGGCTGTGATGGCGGAACAGGATACGGCCGAGTGCAGGGAGCATGGCCGGCACCCATACTGGGCAGGATGCACAGGGGGAAGGCGGGATGCCGACAAGGATGTGACGATTGCCCGGTACTGCGCAGGGATGCGTGGCCGGGCAATTTCTTTTTGGACGGCGTGGTGTGCTCGCGCCGCTGGCGCCACACGCTGCGTGGCGGCGGCTCCCGACCCTGCGAACACCTGTTTCATGCAGCGCGTTGGTGTAGCGTCTGCGCATCACTGGATGGAATGACCCCATGGCACCACGCCGCGCGTTGCTTACCCTGGCCCTGGCCACCCTGTTCGCCAGCGGACTCTGCTCGGTTGCGGTCGCTGCACCGCCGGCCGCAGCCGCCGTCGAAAAAGCCACCGCCGCACCGCGCGGGCCCACCGATCTCAAGCCGGGCGAATTTCTCTGGCATCCGGAAATCTCGCCGGCCGGGCCGATCGTGCTGGTGGTCAGCCTGGACGAGCAGCGCGCCTATGTGTACCGCAACGGCATCGCCATCGGCCTGAGCACGATCAGCTCGGGCAAGACCGGGCATGAAACCCCCACCGGTGTGTTCACCATTCTGCAGAAGGACAAGGACCACAAGTCCAACCTCTACAACAGTGCGCCGATGCCCTACATGCAGCGGCTGACCTGGGACGGCATCGCCCTGCACGGCGGCAACCTGCCCGGGCACCCGGCCTCGCACGGCTGCGTGCGCCTGCCGCAGGCGTTCGCGCAGAAGCTGTTCGGTGAAACCAAGCGCGGCGACACCGTGGTGGTGGCCGACGCCAAGAGCGCGCCGATGACGCTGGCCTACCCGGCGGTGCTGGCCCCGGTGAACAGCACCGGCAAGCCGCTGGTGGAAACCACCGATGCGCCGGCGCATTACTGGAACGACGCGGCCGCGACGAGTGGCCAGGTGGGCATCCTGGTCAGCCTGCACGACCAGCGCCTGTACGTGCTGCGTGATGGCGTGCTGATTGGCGAATCGCGGCTGGAGGCCAAGGCGCTGCCGGCGTTCGAGGGCACCACCCTGTTCGTGATGCAGCAGGGCTACTCGGACGTGCCCAGCCCGCTGGACGCGCACCAGCGCCTGCACAAGTGGACCGCCTACCCGTTGCTGGGGCAGAGCGCCGGCAACGCCAGCCCGGACCTGCTGGCTACCCCCAGCCTGCCGATGGCGCTGCCGCCTGAATTTGCCGAGCAGCTGTACAAGGCGCTGGTGCCGGGCACCACGCTGTTGGTGACCAGCCTGCCGGCGGTTCGGCCGGTGGCCGATGAACAGAACCTGCAGCCGGTGTTGGAATCGGACGCGGGTGGGTCCACCTTGTAGGGATTGGCCCTGTTGGTATGTCGTCCATGCGCGTGACCCGGATAACTCGAACTGCCCTGTGTGGGCTGGCGCTGGCCGGGGCGGCCGTGGGCGCATGCGCCGCTGCCGCGCCCGCCCCGTTGCCGCCGGCGCAGCTGGCCGACATGCTGGCGCGCGCGGCGCCGGGCGCCGACCGCAAGGTGCTGCAGCTGGCAGCCAAGGCGATGACCTGCGCACTGAGGCGGCCGGAACTGGGCATCGACCCGACCCGGCTGAGCGTGATCGACTACTCGCGCCCGTCCACCGAGCAGCGCATGTGGGTGTTCGACCTGGCCCGGCAGAAACTGCTGTTCGAGGAATGGGTGGCGCATGGCCGCAACAGCGGCGGCAACCAGACCGAACATTTTTCCAATCGCGATGGCAGCTTCATGTCCAGCCTGGGTGCGTTTACCGCCAAGGAAACCTACATGGGCGGCAATGGGTATTCATTGCGCCTGGAAGGGCTGGAGCCGGGCTTCAACGACAAAGCGCGCGACCGCGCCATCGTCATCCACGGCGCCCCGTACGTGAACCCGACGATGGCCCGGTTGCAGGGTCGGCTGGGCCGCAGCCTCGGCTGCCCGGCGGTACGGCTGACCGTGGCCAAGCCGCTCATCAACAGCCTGCGTGACGGTGCGATGGTGTTCGCGTATTACCCCGACAAGGACTGGCTGGCGCGCTCGCAGCTGCTGGGTCCGGACTGCGGCGGCCGCGCTGGCTGAGGCACAATGCGGGCATGTCGACCGACCCTGTCCTGAGCGCGGCCACGCGCGTGATTCCAAGTTTCGAGTACCGCCGCGAGCGCTGGCGCAATGGGCTGGGCTGGACGCGGGAAATTCTGCGCGTGCCCGACACCGATGATTGGCAGGTGCGCCTGTCGATCGCCGAGATCGAGCAGGATGCGGCGTTCTCGTCGTTCCCCGGCATCGAGCGCGAACTGGTGTTGCTGCGCGGCGAAGGCCTGCGCCTGCGCTTCGCCGACGGGGCCGTGCAGACGCTGCTGCCGCCGCACGACAGGTTGCGCTTTGCCGGCGAAGCGGAGATCCACGGCGAGCTGGTGGACGGGCTCACCCACGACTTCAACCTGATGTGGCGCCGCGACGCACTGGAGGCCGAACTGCTGCACCGTCCGCTGGTGGGCAGCATGTTCTTCTTCACCGAACCGACCACGGCGTGGGCGATCCATTTGTTGGCCGGGCAGGCGCAGTTCGAGGGCGACACCGACCTGCCGCCAATGGACGCCGGCGACACCGCCTGGCTGGCGGCCGGCCCGCGCACGCGATTTGCGTTGCGTGGCGGCGGTGAACTGCTCGCGATTCGACTGAGCCCCCGGTAGGGTCGCATCCCGATCGACTGCCGATAACCTGTGCAGCGTTCGGTGGTGGCATGACCTGTGTCGAAGGCGCCCCCGTTGCGGGTCATGCGTTCGCCGCGTCGATCACCGTCATCGGCAGTCGTTTGGGAACCCACCCTACCGGTGGTCGTGCAAACGGTCATCGGCGGTCGTTTGGAGGCCGGTGGCGGCGTGATCCGCCTTGGTAGGGTCGCATCCCGATCGACTGCCGATAGCCCGTGCAGCGTTCGGTGGTGGCATGACATGTGTCGAAGGCGGCTCCGTTGCGGGTCATGCGTTCGTCGCGGCGATCACCGTTATGGGCCGTCGTTTGGGAACCGACCCTACCGGTGGTTGTGCCAACGGTCATCGGCGGTTGATTGGGAGCCGGCGGTCGCGCGAGAGGTCATCGGCCGTCGCTTGGAAACCGGCGTTGGCGCGAGAGATCATCGGCCGTTTATTGGGGGCGGTAGCGGCGTGATCTGCCCTGGTAGGGTCGCATCCCGATCGACTGCCGATAGCCTGTGCAGCGTTCGGTGGTGGCATGACCTGTGTCGAAGGCGGCCCCGTTGCGGGTCATGCGTTCGCCGCGTCGATCACCGTCATCGGCAGTCGTTTGGGAACCGACCCTACCGGTGTGTGCCAACGGTCATCAGCGTCGATTGGGAAGCGGTGGTGGTGCGAAAGGTCTTCGGCGGTCGTTTGGGCACCAACGTCACCGGCGCGCGGCGCGTCCGTGCACTCAATACACGTCGCGCCGGTAGCGGCCGGCCACGATCAGCGCTTCCTTGCCTTCGCGGCCCAACGCGCGTTCGATCACTGCGTCCACGGCCGGGGCCATGCCCTGCAGGCTGCCGCAGACCAGGATCGTGGCGCCTTCGCGCGACCACTCCCACAGTCGGTCGATGTGCGCCTGCAGGCGATCCTGCACGTAGCGGTGCTCGCCGCCGTCGCGGCTGAACACCGTATCCAGGTGTTCGATCCAGCCGGCCTGCTGCCAGGCGGTCAGTTCGTCGCCAAAGTAGAAATCGTGCGCCTGCGTGCGCTCGCCGAACAGCAGCCAGGTGCGCCGCGCGCCGGCGTCGATGCGGGCACGCAGGTGCGCGCGCAGGCCGGCGATGCCGGTGCCATTGCCGATCAGGATCAGCGGGGCGTCTGGCGCCGGGGCATGGAAATTCGGGTTGCTGCGGAAACGCAGGTCGATGCGGCCGCCCAGCGCGGCGTGGTCGCACAACCAGCCGCTGCCCAGACCGGGCGTGCCGTCCGGACGCAGTTGCCGGCGCAGCAGCAGCTGCACGTGGCCTTCGCCGGGCATGCTGGCGATGGAGTATTCGCGGTGCGGCAAGGGGCGCAATGACGCCACCAATGCCGCCGCATCGTTGTCCGGTGTTTCATCGGCATCGGGCAGATGGGCGCGCGACAAGTGCGTGTGCAGGGTGTCGCCGTCGATCTGCTGCGTGCCGTCCAGCGCGGTGGCGGCCAGCCACGCATCCACCGCGGCGGGCGCATGCCGCGGGCCGATTTCCACCACGTCGCCGGCCTGCCACGCGGGCAGGACGCCGTCGGCGGGCACCAGCGATACGCGCCAGGTGCCGGCACCGGGGCTGCCCGGGTTTTCCAGCGTGCGGCTGCGCAGCTGCCAGTGCAGGTAATCGGCCGGGGTCCAGTCGGGCAGGTCGGTGGCGGTGCCGCCGAGCTGGCCCAGCAGCTGCTGCCAGTGGCGCAGCGCAGCCGGGTCGGCGTTGTCCACTTCCACGGTGTCGAACAACGGGTGCGCGCCGTGCTGGCGCAACCACGCATCCAGCTGGTGGCCGAACGCGCAGAAGTGCCCGTAGCTGCGGTCGCCCAGTGCCAGCACGCCATACTGCAGCTGCGGCAGTGCCAGCGCCTGTGGCATCACCGTGCGCAGGAACGGTAGCGCGTGGTCGGGCGCATCGCCCTCGCCGGTGGTGCTGGCGATGAACAGGACCTGCGTGGCCTGCTGCAGCGTGCTGGCGTCCACCTGGTGCAAGCCGCGCAACCGCACCGGTATGCCCGCCGCGCGCAGGGCCTCGGCGCTGCGTTCGCACAGTTGCTGGGCAAAGCCGGTCTGGCTGGCCCAGACCAGCAGCAGCGGTGCCTGCCCGCCTGCCACCGCGGCATCGTCGCGCGGCCGGCCCCGCCACCAGATCAGGGCGCAGAGCGCGGCATAGCCGAACACGCTGGCGGCGGCGATGCGCCAGTGCGATGCCAGCGGTGCGCCCTGCCACCACGGTTCCTGCAGGTGCAGGCGCAGCAGCAGCCACGCCAGCACCACCAGCAGGGCGATCACCAGCACGTTGCCGACCGTGGCGCGCGACGGACGGCTCATGCGCGCGGCGCCTGTGGTGCATCCAGCAGCTGCGCGAAGGCCGGGCTCATGTGTTCTTCGATGCCGTGCGCGCCGCGGCTGACAAAACGTGCGGCCAGCGCGTGCTCGCGGGCGAAGGCCAGGCCCTGCGTAACGCCCATCACGGTCAGGGCGGTCGCCCAGCCATCGGC
Organism: Stenotrophomonas rhizophila; assembly: GCF_000661955.1. NCBI lineage: Bacteria > Pseudomonadati > Pseudomonadota > Gammaproteobacteria > Lysobacterales > Lysobacteraceae > Stenotrophomonas > Stenotrophomonas rhizophila. The sequence continues at coordinate 3,418,275 of NZ_CP007597.1, read as the reverse complement.
GTGCATCGCATCGCGTGCGGCCACGGTGACGGCCGCGGCGGCACGCGTGACCGGCGCGCCGGTGCGCGGGTCCAGGGTGTGGCTGAACTGCGCGCCGTCCTGTTCGAAGTGGTGCCAGCGGTCGCCGGAGGTGGCCACGGCCAGGTCATCCAGTGCGAGCACCCGCGGTGGCAGCGCGCTGCTGGCCTCTTCCTCGGGACCGGCTTCGACCAGTACGCGCCATGGCTGGCCATCGGGCTTGCGGCCGTAGCCGTGCAGTTCACCGCCCACTTCCACCAGCGCGGCGTGCACGCCCTGCTGGCACAGCCAGGCGCTGACCTGGTCCACGCCGAAGCCTTTGGCAATGGCGGACAGATCCAGTTCCACGCCACCGGGTTGCTGCAGGGTCTGGTCGGCCCAGTGCAGGCGCTGCCAGCCGCAGCGGGCGCGGGTGGCGGCCAGCGTGGCGGGGTCGGGAATGCGTTGTGCGTGGGCGTGCGCGCCAAATCCCCACAGCGCGACCAGCGGCCCCACGGTGGGGTCGAAGGCACCCGCGCTGCGGCGGGCGATGTCCACGGCGGCGTCCACCACGCGTGCGAACAGGTCGGGCACGCGCTGTGCGCTGCCGGGCGCGGCACGGTTGAAACGGGCGATGTCACTGTTGGCTTCCCAGGTGCTCATCTGCGCCACGATGGCGTCGAGCTGGGCCTGGATGCCGGCATGCAGCGGGTGCAGGTCACGCGTGCGCGCGACCACCAGCTTTACCTGCCAAGTGGTGCCCATGGTGTGGCCACCGAGGCTGGCGATGTCGAGGGGTACGTCATTCATGGGCTGGGGCAGGGGGGGCGTGCGGCCCGCGCCATCATCGATCCTGGTCAAAGGCCCCCTCCGCCGGGGAGGGGGCGTGCCGCAGGTGCGGCCTGAAGCGGAACTGCGCGGGTTACTGCGGCAGCACTTCGAGGGTAGCCACATAGCTCAGGCGGCGGGTCTTGGCCTGCTTGAGCGAGGTCTTCTTGTCTTCGCTGCCGGTTTCCAGCCAGTACATGCCGGCCTCGGGCCAGGTGACGCTGAACTCGCCCTTCTTGTCGGTGGTGACCTTGATCTCTTCCTGGGCGTTGCGGTAGCGCGTACCGCCGCGGGTGATCTCGAAGGCCAGGCCGGCGCGCGGCTTGCCGTCGACCAGCACGCGGAAGCGGGCGGCTTCGCCGGCGACCAGGTCGTTGGGATGACCCAGCGCGACCATTTCGATGCCCTGCTTGGTCGGCTTCAGCGCGGTGTCGTTGGGGGTGCCGTTGGTGACGAAGGTTTCCACCCGGCCGACCGACTGCGCTACCTGCAGCTTCTTGGCCTTCTTCGGCACTTCGGTGGCGAAGGTGGCGGGGGTACCGCGCCAGCGCTTGGGCTTGCCGTCTTCTTCCCAGCTGGCCGACAGGCCGTTGTTGACGGTGGCCAGGCGGTAGGTGCCCTGCTGGGTGAGCTCGACATCGAACACGCTGCGGAACTTGCCGGTGGCTGCGTTCTGCGGCTGCACGAGGGTGCCGTCCGGAGCGGTGATGATCAGGTTGTCCAGGCGCAGCGGCACGTGGTTGAAGTAGAACAGGTCGTTGGACACGGCCGCATCGACGGTGATCCACGGCTTCTCGCCGGCGACGACGGTCTGCGAGGGCTGCAGCCAGGCTTTGTGGGCCAGGGCGGAGAACGGAAGTGCGGCGGCCAGGGCGGCGGCTAGGACGAGCGAGCGCTTCATCAACAACTCCATGTAAGGGGGCAGGTACGAGGGACATGCCCGGTGAACGGGGAACGGTCCGACCGCCGATGCTACGCGGCGGTGCGGGGGTGTGGTGTGCCCGCCGGCGAAGACGGGCGGAAGGTCACGGTTTGGCGGTGAGGGTGACCAGGCCGAGTTCGGTGGCGCCCTGCGCCTTGCCGTTCTGGGCGGTGGTGACCGGCCAGGTGAAGGGGATTTTGAGCAGTTCGCGGCCACCGACTTCGCGCACGGCTTCGACCACGAGGGTGTAATTGCCGGGGGCCAGGGCCTTCAGCGCGGGCTGCTTGTCGTTGAACGACAGGGCCTGCTTGCCGGCGGGGCGGGTGGGGCCGGTGACGCCGTCGACGGGGACGTCCAGGGTGCGGCCGCTCTTGCGCCACCACTGGCGCAGGTCGGGCAGCCACTTGGTGCCATGGCCTTCGCTGTTGCCGGTCTGCTGGTACCAGACCGAGAGGTTGGCGGCCACTGTCTGGTCGGCGCCTTCCAGCCACACCGCGACGTAGGGGCGGTGATATTCGGCGACGGTGAGCTTGGGCACTTCGAGGTTGATGTCGAGGGTGGCGGCGTAGGCGGGGCTGGTGGCGAGCAGGCCGCTCAGGGCGATGGTCAGGGTGACGCGCATGGTGCGGCTCCGTGGGGGCGATCAGTGGATGAGGATGAGGGCGATGAGCAGGGGGATCATCAGGCCGAGGCCGACCAGGGGCCAGGTCATGCGCCGCTGGCGGGCATGCAGGTGGAGCAGGAACAGGCCGGTGATGCAGAACACCAGGCAGGCGGCGGCGAACACGTCGAGGAACCAGCCCCAGGCGGGTCCGGCGTTGCGGCCTTTGTGGAGGTCGTTGAAGTAGGAGACCCAGCCGCGGGTGGTGGCTTCGTATTCGACGGCGCCGCTGTCGCGGTCGATGCTGAGCCAGGCGTCACCGCCGGGGCTGGGCATGGAGAGGTAGATTTCGCCGTCGGACCATTCGGCGGGGCGGCGGCCGATGGCGATATGCAGTTGGGCATCGAGCCAGCGGGCGGTGGCACGGGGCAGGGGCGCGTTGCCGTCGGCGCGGTCGCCGAGCGTGGCGAGCAGGTCGGCGGGCAGGTCCAGCTGGCGGTTGACGACCTGCGGGGTGGCTTCGATCCTGGCGGCGTGGTTGAGGGTGATGCCGGTGGCGGCAAACAGGAGCATGCCGATGAGGCAGACGGCCGAGCTGATCCAGTGCCACTGGTGCAGGGTGCGCAGCCAGAAGCCGCGACTTTGTTGCTGCTGCACGCTGGAGGTTGGAGTGGGCACTGGGGGTGGACTTTGATCGAATGGCGAATTACACCATTGATGAGAATGGTTCGCAATTTGTGGGTGGTTTTGGCCAAAGCTCAAAGCTTTCAAGCAAAGCGGCACTGTGGTCTGCCGGGGCGTGACGGCGGGTATGGGTTCACGGGACACGCCGCAAGTACGTCCTTGTAGCAACTGTGTTGCTGGAGGAGGCTTCGGCCCCTCCAGCAGACGGGCACGGTAGTGCCGGCCGCTGGCCGGCAGCCGTTGGAGATGTGCCCGGGCGCGCTTCAGGCGGGGATCGGTCCGCTTTGAGCGTCGCGCACGCGGGCGTTGAGGATCACCAGCATCTTTCGCATTACCGCCACGATGGCTACTTTGGCCTCCTTGCCGCGGGCCCGTAGCGACCGGTAAAAGTCCCGTATGCGCGGTTCGTGCTGCAGGGCTGACATGCCGGCCATGTAAAGCACCTGACGGATCTCGGCTCGACCGCCGTGGATGCTTCGTTTTCCACGCATCGTCCCGCTGTCGTGGGACATCGGCGCCACGCCCACCAGGCTGGCGATGGCCTTTCCACTGATATGGCCCAGCTCAGGCAGGTAGCTGGCCAGCACCGCCTGTACCACCGGCCCGACGCCCTTCATCGACTTCAGAACCGTGAGCTGGGGCTGTTGAGCGAGCTGCTCGGCAATCTGCTTTCCCAGGCGTTTGACCAGTGTCTTCAGGTGGGTGATGTTGGCCTGCAAAAGCCGGCGCAGTTCACGATCACCCACCATTTCCTGCTGCTGTCGCGCGACGGCCAAGGCCTGGATCATCTGTCGACGTGCCCGCACAAACTCCCGCAGTTTCTGCTGCCAAGCCTCCAACGGCTGATAGGCCGGCAGCTTCACCAGCGTGGCCATCTGTGCCAATGCATAGGCATCCAAGCGGTCGGTCTTGGCCCTCTGGCCCAGCCCCTGAGCAAGCTTCCGCGCCCGCAAGGCATTGGCCCGAACCACCGGATGACCGGCCTTGTGCAGAAAATCCAGCACAGGCTGTTCGTAGCCACCGGTGGCCTCCAGCACGATCTGGTTACTCGGGCGCTGCCTCAGCCAGAGGTCCAATTCAGCGAAACCGGAGGGGTCATTGCTGACCTGCAGGGTTTGGCCGTCGGAGGTTCCAACATCCAGCCGGCGCTTGCTTACATCAATCCCGATCCCGTTCATCGCCCGACTCCGTATAGTCTGGAAGGGTCGAGAGCTCCCCCGCTTGCCCAGTCTTATCGCTTCGAGTGACAGCTCCAGCAACTGTTCGGGCGGATCAAGGGAGATTCCGGCGTGGGCGCCAAGCTACACGGCGATCGTCGAGATCCAGGCTCACACGGCGGCCCACGCCGGCTCTCGACACCTAAACTGCCAGATTCCGATCAGATAAGGCTCCGCCACCGCATCCATGCGGTGGAGGGTCCCGTGAACCCATACCCGCCGTCGCGTGGACACAGGGTCGGCGCGCATGGGAAGAGCGGACTGTTGGCCGTTTTTTGGAGAGGGGTGCCGAGCATGGCTCGGCAAAAACCAAGCCGCGATCCGGTAGAGCCGAGCGTTGCTCGGCTGCTGTTGCTCTGGATCTTGCTCTTGCTCTTGCTCTTGCTCCCCGCCCTTGACTGCGCCGGGGCCCCCGACCACCTGTCTGGGGTCGGTGGGGGTGGGGTTATGGGGCCGTAGAGCGCCATGGATGGCGCGAACGAGCTTACACGGACGTACTTGCAGCGTGCCCCATAACCCCACCCCCACCGACCCAGCCAAACACCCCGAAAGCCCCGACGCAGTTAGCCTCAGAACTTCGCGTTCAACGACATCCAGTAGCTGCGGCGCTGGTCCTTGGTTGCGTAGTCGTCCACGCAGTTGTATTCGCTGTCGCTGATCAACACGCACGACTGCGACACGAAGTCCTTGTCGAACAGGTTGTTGACCCGTGCATTGAGCGTCAGCCAGCGGTTGATGTTCCAGCTGCCGCCCAGGTGGAAGATCGTGTAGTCCTCGTAGTAGCGCACCTGCGACGTGCTCACCCCGCCCACGTTGCCCACCAGCGTGTCGCGGTAGCGGTCGTAGCGGCCTTCGCCGATCAGCGACAGACTGACCGCATCGTTGAGCTGCCAGTTCAGGCTGGCATTGGCCATGTGCCGGGCCGGCGTGGTCGTGCCACCCACCGGCTTGCCCTTGTCCACGCCGCTGGTCTGCTCGGACGTGGTGTAGGTGTAGTTGCCGCGCAGCTGCAGGCTGTCCAGCAGGTCCACGTATGCCGCCGCCTCGACACCACGCGTTTCGGCCTTGTCGATGTTCACGCTCTGGCTGAAGGTGCTGTAGCCCAGCGCCGCCCAGCCCGGGCCCACGTCCACGCAGTAGCCGCTGCCGGCCGGGGCCACTTCGCAGTTCGGGAACGTGCCGCCGCTGGCGATCTTGTCGTCGAACTTGTTGAGGAACCCGGTGACGTTGAAGCCCCAGTTGCTGCCTTCGTAGTACGCCGCCACCTCATAGTTGGTGCTCGTTTCCGGCTGCAGGTTCGGCGAACCCACCAGCGGCAGCACGCCCTGGCCGCCGAACCCGGTCACGCCCGGGAACAGCTGGTCCGGGCGCGGGGTCTTGTAGCCGGTGCTCACCCCGCCCTTGATCGTCCACGCGTCGCTCGCGTTCCACACCAGATACCCGCGCGGGCTGACGTGGCTGCCGAAGATGTTGTGGTCGTCGTAGCGCACGCCCACCGTGGCGGTCAGCGTGTCGGTCAGCGACCAGTTGTCCTCGGCGAACACCGACCACATCCGGTGCTGCTGCTTGACGTTGTCACGGTAGCCGGCGCCGTCCATGCCGAACACGCCGTCCACCATGTCGGTGTCGTTGTACTGGCCACCCACGGTCAGCTTGTGCGCGCCGAAGGTCATGTCGAGCATCGTGTCCAGCACGTAGCCTTCCAGCTCCATCGTGCGCAGCGGGCGCGGCAGGAAGGCCTGCAGGCGGGCCTGCTCGCTGGCGTTCAGGGCGGTCAGCGCATTGCCACGGCCTGCGGCGCAGTTGGCCGCCGCGCCGGTGCGTGCGCACACATCGTTCCACAGCGTCTGCAGGTCCGCGCGCTCGTCCAAGGTCAGCGGCAGCGAACGGCCCAGGTTGTTGCTGGTGGTGTGCGTCAGCGTGGTCTGCCAGGTACCGAAGCTGTAGCGGCCCTGGTGGCTCAGCGCCAGCTGGTCGCGCTCATAGCGCTGGTAGGCGGTGTAGCCCACGCGCGGCTGCACCACGCGGCGGGTGACCGTGCCGCTGCCGTTCGGATTGGGAATGGTCGCGTTGCCCACGCGCCACAGGCTGGCGGCGCTGTCCAGGGTGCCGGTCTGCCCTTCGCTGTTGTCGTACTTCTGGCGCGAGACGTCGTAGTCCAGGCTCAGGTCGTGGTCGTCGTTGATCGTCCAGTTCAAGCGCAGGCCGGTATTCCAGTTGGTGTTGGCCACCGCCTTGCCGCCACCGCCGAAGCCGATGCTGCGCTCCCACAGCGTGCCGTCCGGCAGCGGCAGGTCATCCCACTCCGGGTTGGACGCCTTGGCGTCGTAGTAGCTGCCGCGCACCGCCAGGGCCAGGCGGTCCTTGAGCAACGGGCCGGTCAGGTACACATCGGTAGTGCGCGCATCGCCGAACTGGTCGTCCTGCTGCACGGTGAAGCCCTGGGTGACCGAGCCGTGCCAGCTGTCCTGGTTGCGCCGGGTGATGATGTTGATCACCCCGCCCATCGCGTCCGAGCCATACAGGGTGGACATCGGGCCACGCACCACTTCGATGCGCTCGATGGCATCCAGCGGCGGCAGGTAGGCAAACTGGCCGCCGCCGAAGTTGTTCGGGTACAGCTGGCCCACGTTGCTCTGGCGGCGGCCGTCGATCAGCACCAGGGTGTATTCGGACGGCATGCCACGCATGGAAATGGTGGCGCGGCCGTTCTTGTCGGTGGTTTCCATGCCCACGTCGATGCCTTCCACGTCGCGCAGCGCATCCACCAGGCTGGTGTACGGGCGCTTGCTCAGTTCTTCGCGGCTGACCACGCTGATGCTGGCCGGGGCGTCGGTGATCTTCTGCTCGAAGCCGGCGGCGGTGACCACCACCTTGTCCAGGGTGGTCGGCGAGCTGGCAGCGGCACCGTTGGCGAAGGCCGGGGCACTGAGCGCGCCGAGCAGGGCGATGCTCAGCGAACAACGGGAAAGGGACGTATGACGACGCTGGCGCTGGGCCATGGCAATAACCTCGAAGGAAAGCAGACGGACGCGCGCGGGCGCGGCCAGCAGGCCACGCCACGCACCACAGATCAGGAAGGGGCCCGCAGGGCGGGCAGACAGGCGGTGATCGGCATCGACGGCGCGTTGGCGCCGCAGGCGATGCGCGGGATCAGCCCTGCGGTGGCGCCTGGCCGCGCTGTACGCGCAGCCCCGGCGCCGACGGCAACGGCGTGGCCGGTGCCGAATCAACAGACGGCGATACCTGCGGCGGCAACACGATCATCGTGGCCATCAGCGCGCCCAGTGCATCCACCGGTTCGGGCAATGGCGGCAGCGGCGTGCTTGACGCCCGCGCGCTGGCCACTCGGCGCAGCTTGGCCGGTGCGTCTTCCTGAGCGGCGGTTTCTCCGCCGCCGGCGGGGCGTTCTTCCACCGGCATCTGCAGCACGATGTCGCTGCTGCCCGGTACGGCGTGCTCCAGCACCGGCAGGCCGGTGAGCAGCATCGCCACCAGGGCCAGCCAGGCCAGCACGCTCGCCAACGCCGGACGCTGCCCGCGCATGGCGGGGGCGAAGCTGCGGTGGCGGTGCGGGTGGCGCAAGTGGGGGGTGTCCGGTCTACGGCGGCCCGGAGTTTCGGGACGCAACGCGCCGGGATTGTAGTGAGATACGTTCCCGGGTGCAAATGGGAATGATTTGCGATTGAGGATGATGCACCTGCCGCAGGACAGGCCCCGGTACGATCAGACCTCGCTCCAGCGGCGCAGCAGGTTGTGATACACGCCGGTGAGCTGCAGTACGGCGGCCGCGTCGGCACCGCCGGTGCGCAGCGTCTCGATGGCGCTGTCCATCTCCAGCAGCATGCGCCGCGCGCTGTCATCGCGGACCATGCTCTGTACCCAGAAGAACGAGGCAAGCCGGGCACCGCGTGTCACCGCGTTGACCCGGTGCAGGCTGCTGGACGGGTAGACCACCAGATCGCCGGCAGGCAGTTTCACCTCGTGCTCGCCATAGGTGTCGCTGACCACCAGTTCGCCGCCGTCATAGGCCTCCGGCGGGCTCAGGAACAAGGTGCAGGACACATCCGAGCGCAGGTGGGCACGCTGCTCGCCGTGGCCGGTGATCATCACCGCCCCGTCGACATGCAGGCCGTATTCGCCGCCGCCCTGGTAGCGGTTGAAGCGCGGGGGCAGGATCCGCAGCGGCAGCGCGGCGGCAAAGAACAGCGGATGCCGCTCCAGCGCCGCCAGCACCACCTGCCCCAGTTCGGCCTTCAGGGGCGAGGCGTCGGGCAGTTGCTGGTTGCGTTTGACCTGCGCGCCCTGTGCCCCCACCGTTTCGCGGCCATCGGCCCAGTCCGCCGCCGCAAGCGCGCGCTGCAGATGGGCCAGTTCATCGGCGGAAAGTACGTTGGGAACATGCAGCAGCATGGCGGGATCCTCTACGCGGCGCGGGGAACCTCCCCGCGCCGCCCACGCATCAGAAGCGGTAGTCGGCGCTGAGCAGGAACGAGCGCGGTGCGCCCGGGGTGTAACGGTACCCGCTCTTGTTGATCGCAGCCACGTACTGCTTGTCGAACAGGTTGTAGGCGTTCAAGCGCACCACCAGGTGCGGGTTGATGGTGTACGAGGCCACCGCATCGTAGACCGTGTAGGACTTGGTGAATGCCGGGGTGCCCACCGCGCCATCGGTACCGCGGTGCATCTGGCCGGCATACCGCGCGCCACCGCCCAGGGTCAGGCCGAACGGGAAGGTATAGCTGGTCCAGCTGGTGAAGGTATCGCCCGGCGTGTAGGTCAGGTTGCGGGTGCCGTCGGCGGCAACGTTGGCGCCTTCCTCGACGTCGGTATCGAGGTGGCTGTAGCCGGCGCTCACCGACCAGTTGTCGGTGATGCGGCCCACCGTGGACACCTCGATGCCCTGAACCGACTTCTTGCCGGTCTGGGTGGGGTTGCCGGCATCATCGAGCACCTGGGTGTTGATCTCGTTGCTGACTTCGGTCTTGAACAGCGCCACGTTCAAGGCCAGTGCGTCGTCCAGGAAGCTCCACTTGGTGCCCACCTCGAACGTCTTTGCCTTCTGCGGATCCAGGCTGGGATTGTCGGCGCTGCTGGCCGAAGCGCTCAGCTGGAAATTGCTGCCACCGGGAGGCTGCTGCGAGATAGCGTAGTTGGCATACAGGCTGACCAGGTCATCGACCTTGTACACCGCGCCGACTTTCCAGTTGAGCAGGGTGTCCGACTGCGCCAGCGACGGATTGCGGATCACCGTGCCGACCGGATTGCTGCCACAGGCGGGGCCGCGCCCACCGCAGACCGACGCGCTCTGGTAGTCGGTCTTGTAGTGGTCTGCACGCAGGCCGGCGGTGAGCAGGAAGCTCTCGCCGATGGTGAGCGTGTCGAACAGGTACGCCGACGACGTCGTGGTCTTGCCATGACTGTCGGCGCCGTTGTGGGCCCAGGTCAGGCCGGTGGCGTTCCAGTCCGGTGCGTACAGGTTGGCCGCGGACCACACGCTGCCGCCGGTGGCGGCCTGCCCGAAACTCTTCAGTTCTTCGCGGGTGAACTCCAGGCCGGTGCTCAGGTTGTGCGCGACCGCAGCGGTGGTGAAGTCGGCGCGCAGGTTGAGCTGGTCGGTAAGGATGGTGTTCTGCTGGTCCTTGAAGGTCGGCAGGCTGCGCGCGAGGGTGTAGCTGCCCAGGTCGGCGGCCGTGGTGTAGCGGATGTTGCCGGTCGCCGCGCCATTGGCACCGCGGGTGCCGGTGCCCATGAAGGCGGTCAGCATGTAGTCCTGGTCGGTGCGGCCCCAACGTGCGGTGTTGGTCAGGCGGACGTTGTCGTTGACGTCGTGCTCGATGCGGAACGTGGCCATCTTCGCGGTGACGTCGTCGTGGTCGGCGCGGGTACCGTAGAAGTTCTCCGGGTCCACCGGGTGGCCGGCCAGCTGCTCCAGCGTGGGCTGCGGCGTCCAGCCCGGCAAGCCGAGGGTGGGCACGCCGCCGTCGGGCACGTTGTCCTGTTCCACGTAAAGCAGGTTCAGGTAGTAGCGCGTGGCCGTGCCCAGGCCGAACGCGAGCGACGGGGCGATGCCCCAGCGGCTGTTGTTGACGTGGTCGCGGCCGGGCTGGTCGTTGTCCTGCCACATGGCATTGAGCCGCAGCGCGCTGGTAGCGCCCAGGGTCTGGTTCCAGTCGGCGGTGGTGCGCGCCTGGCTGTCGGTACCCGCCGACACGGTGCCGGACACCGCGTCATGCAGGGTGGCCTGCTTGCTCACCATATTGATCGCGCCGGTGGGGGCGGAGCGGCCGTTGTCGGTACCGGCCGGCCCCTTGGCCACTTCCACCTGTTCGGTATTGAACACATCGCGCGAGATCGAGCCGATGTCGCGCACGCCATCCACGAAGATGCTGCTGGAGGTGTCGAAGCCGCGCATGAAAATGCTGTCGCCGGTATTGGTGTTGCCGTTCTCGCCCACGTAGAACGTCCCCACACCCGGACTGTTGCGCAGCGCATCGGTCAGCGTGGTGGCACCCTGCTGGTTGAACAGGTCGGCGGTGATCACCTGGATGGTCTGCGGCGTGTCCTGCAGCGACTGGGTGAACTTGGGCGAGGCGACCTTGTCGGCCTTGTAGCCGCGCACCCCGAGCACGTGCACCTGGTCCAGGGTCTGCGGCGTGGCGGTGCTGGACTGGGCAAGGGCTGTGACGGGCAGCGCGGCCAGGCCGAGGCCGGTGACCAGCCCGGCGGTGGCCAGGCAGGCGGCGCTGCGCGAAGAGGGAGAGTGCTTGCGGCTCTTGATCATGGAGGACGGTCCAGAAGGGCGAAGGTAGGCAGCAGGGGCATGCAGCGATCTGGCGGGCCGATCGGCGGTGCAGGCGGGGCAGGGCAGGGCGAACAGGCGCGGCCGCTGGCTGCGCGACGCGCAGGCAGGGCAGGGCCACCACGCGGTGCGTGGCAGCGGGATCAGGCGTGGGGAGGGGCGTGGCCGGGGTTGAGCCGCAGCGACGGTTCCATCCGCTGCCAGCGCAGCGCATCGGCCGGCCACAGCGGCACCACCGCCACCCAGGCGGTGCGGCGCAGGCGCAGGGTCACCCCCGCGGCGCTGGTGTCAGGATCGGCGCCGCCTTCGGTGGTGGCGGCCTGTTCACTGGCCGGGGGTTCGGGGCAGGGGACCGGTGTCTGCGGCAGCGTGGCGGTGGCATCGACAGGCGACAGGGACAGCGCGGACAGCGCCACGGTCGGCGGTGCCAGCGGGATGCTGGCGCGTGCGCCGCTCAGCCAGCCGGCGGCCAGCAGCACCACGCAGAGCGTGGCCCACAGGGCAGCAACACCGAGGGCGGAACGGGTGGCGGACACGGTTTACCAGGCAGGCGCGGCCGGGCGGCCGCGGTGCACATGGTAATGCTAGCGATTCGCATTTTCAAAACGCGGCTGTTCAGTCGCGGTCGTCGCGGGCCCAGACCCCGTCGTGTTCGCGCTTGACCGGGAACCTGGCCACCGGCGAATAGGCCGGGGCGCACAGGGCGCGGCCATCGCGGATGTCGAAACGGGCGCCGTGCAGCACGCATTCGATGCTGGCCTCGGCGGTGTCAAAGGTGCCCGAGGACAGCTCGAACTCGTCGTGGGTGCACTGGTCTTCCAGGGCGTACAGCTCGCCGTCCAGGTTGAACACCACGATCGGGGTACCGGTGACCTCGTCGAAGGTGCTTTTCATCTCGCCCGGCAGCAGGTCGGCGCTGGCGCAGACGTAGGTCCAGGTGTCGCTCACGCCGGGACCACCAGCGGCTTTTCCAGGATCTCAAAGCGCAGGTCGTCGCGCTTGGGGATGCCGAAGCGCTCATCGCCATACGGGAACGGCTTCTTGATACCGGTGCGCGCGTAGCCACGGCGCTCGTAGAAGGCGATCAGTTCCTCGCGCACGTCGATCACGGTCATCTGCATCACCGACACGCCCCATTCGCGGGCGGCGTGCGCCTCGGCGGCGTCCATCATCTGCTTGCCGATGCCGCCACCCTGCTGGGCGGGGTCGACCGAGAACATGCCGAAATAGCCCTTGCCGTTGTCGTCGGCCACGTGCGCGCAGGCCAGCAGGTGACCATCGCGCTCAGCCAGCAGGATGGTCGAACGCGGCTTGGCCAGGTCGGCCTGCAGGCCCTGCGCGTCGATACGGGCGCCGTCCAGCAGGTCGGCTTCGGTGGTCCAGCCGGCGCGGCTGGCGTCGCCGCGGTAGGCCGAGGTGACCAGGGTGATCAGGGCGGGGATGTCGGCGGCAGTGGCCGCGCGGAAGGTCAGGGTGCTCATGCCGCCCATTCTAGGCGGGGGGCGCGGCGCCGGGTAGGTACCGGCCGTTGGCCGGTACGCGCTTCACCGCATGAAAAACTCCACCGGGAACGACAGCTCCACCGGTGCCGGGCGCTCTTCCGGCACCTTGGGCAACGGCGCGGCGCGGCGGAAGGTTTCCAGCGCGGCCTGGTCCAGCAGCGGGAAGCCGGAGGTGGCTTCCAGCGAGAGCGCCAGCAGGCTGCCGTCGCGGGCCACGCTGACCCGCAGTTGGGCGATGCCTTCCTGGCGGCGCGCGCGGGCGGCGTTGGGGTAACGCCGGAAGCGCTCCAGGCGCGCCATTACCCGTCCCTCCCAGCTGTCGCGGCCGGGCGTGGCTTCGCTGGGGCCGGCGGGCAGCGGCGGGCTGGGCGGTGCGGCGGCAACCGAGGCCTCCTGCTGCTGGGGCGCGGGTGAGTCAGGGGTGGGCTGCGGTGGCGTAGGCGGCGGAATGACCCAGTTGGCAGCGGCGCGCGGCGGTGTCTGCGGCAGCGGGCGCGGCGGTTCGGGCTTCTGTTTGGCCACCGACGCGGCGGTGCTGGGCGTGGGCGCGGCGATCTCTTCCAGCGGCACTTCCGGTGCACGCGGCGGCAGCAGGATCAGCTGGGTGCGCTCGGCCGGCGGTGGGGGCAGGTTGGCGGGCGAGTAGGCCTGTGTCCAGAGCAGGGCAACGAAGACGCCCACATGGGCCAACGCTGTGATGCCGGCCGCCAGGGCACGCGCATGGCGTTCGCCGAACGCCGGCAGGCGGGGCGACAACGGCGGACCGAGGTGCGGCTGGCCCGTGCGAAGGAGGGGAGACGACATCGCCAAGTGCGCAAATGAGAAGTGTTCGCATTATCGCATTGTTGGGCCGCCGGCGCGCGCGCGTTGGGCTACGCTGCCCGGAGCGAACGTGGGGCCACCGGGAGCGCCGGAACGCAGAACGCCGCGATCTCTCGCGGCGTTCCGGGGGCGCCAAGCGTCGGTTGCCGTCAGCCCAGCAGCTTGCGCACCTTGTTCAACGCGGTGATGAAGCGCTCGATCTCGTCGTGCGTGTTGTAGAACGCCAGCGACGCACGGCAGGTCGCCGCCACCCCGTAGTACTGCAGCAGCGGGTGCGCGCAATGTTGGCCGGACCGCACGGCCACGCCTTCCAGGTCCAGCAGGGTGGCCAGGTCGTGCGAGTGGGCGCCTTCGATCAGGAACGACACCACCGCCGCCTTGTCTGGCGTGGTGCCGAAGATGCGCAGGCCGTCGATCTTGCCCAGTTCTTCGTTGAAGTGCGCCAGCAGCTCGGTTTCGCGTGTTTCCACGTGGTCCAGGCCGAGCGATTCAAGGTAGTCCACCGCCACGCCCAGGCCGATGAAACCGGCGATGTTCGGGGTGCCGGCTTCGAACTTGTGCGGGGCATCGTTGAACACAGTGCCCTCGAAGCTCACTTCCTTGATCATCTCGCCGCCACCGATGAACGGCGGCATCGCGTCCAGGTGCTCGCGGCGTGCCCACAGTGCGCCGGTGCCGGTGGGGCCACACATCTTGTGGCCGGTGATGGCATAGAAGTCGCAGCCGATGGCGGCCACGTCCACCTTGCGGTGCGGCACGGCCTGCGAACCGTCCACTACGGTGATGATGCCGCGCTTGCGCGCTTCCCGGCAGATCTCGCGGACCGGGTTGACCGTGCCCAGCACGTTGGACACGTGCGCCACGGCAAGCAGCTTGACCTCGGCGGTCATGGCACGGCGCAGGGCGTCCAGGTCGAGCGCGCCGTCGGGGGTGATTTCGGCCACGCGGATCGTGGCGCCGGTGCGCTCGGCCACCAACTGCCACGGCACGATGTTGGCATGGTGCTCCATGCGCGACACCAGGATCACATCGCCGGCCTTCAACCGCGGCAGGGCCCACGAATAGGCCACCAGGTTGAGCGCGAAGGTAGTGCCGCTGCACAGCACCAGTTCGTTGGCGCGCACGTTGAGGAAGCGCGCCAGCTTGGTGCGCGCGCCTTCGTAAGCATCGGTGGCCTCGGTGCCCAGCGCGTGCACCGCGCGGCTCACGTTGGCGTTGTAGCGGCGGTAGAACTCATCCACCGCGCCAATGACCTGCACCGGCTTCTGGCCGGTGTTGGCATTGTCGAAGTACACCAGCGGCTTGCCGTGCACTTCGCGCATCAACAGCGGGAAGTCCAGGCGGACGCGGTCCCAGTCCGGGGCCACCGCGGTATCGGGGGCCGGGCGCGCGGTGGAGAGGTTCATGCCACGCCTGCCTGGGCCAGGGCGATGTCGAGCTGGCGGCGCAGCTGTTCGGTCAGGCGGGCGTCCAGCGCGTTCAGCGGTTCATGGCAGAACGCCGCACTGAGCAGCTGCTGGGCCTGGTCGGCGGCCAACCCGCGCGAGCGCAGGTAGAACAGGGCGTTGGCATCGAGCTGGCCGACGGTGGCACCGTGGGCGGCCTTCACTTCGTCGGCGTCGATCACCAGCGTGGGCTGGGTATCGATCTCGGCGTCGGCCGACAGCAGCAGGTTCTTGTTGGACAGGTTGGCATCGGTGCCATCGGCGCCGGCGCGGATGTGGATGCCACCATGGAACACCACGCGGCTGCGGTTGGCCGCCACGCCACGCCACAGCATCTGCGAGCTGGTGTCGCGCGCGATGTGCTCGATGCCCAGGCGGGTATCGATATGGCGGCGGCCGTTGCCCAGCAACACGCCGTTGGCGGTGAGCTGGGCGTTGTCGCCTTCCAGGCGCACGTTGAGCTCGTGGCGGCTCAATGCGGCGCCCAGTTCCAGGTCGATGCGGCGGTACTGCGCGTTACGTGCGAGCACGGCGTCGGTGCGCAGCAGGGTAGTGGCGCGACCGCTGTCGGCCTGCACGCGGGCGTGCGAGAGCACGGCGTCCTGGGCCAGGTGCACGTGCACCAGGGTGTTGCCCAGGTGCGCGGCATCGCCCACATGCAGGTGGTGTTCGACCACGCCGAGCGCGGCACCGGCGCGCAGTTCGATCAGGTGGCGATGGTGCCAGGCCAGGTCGGTCTCGCCGGCCACGCTGATGAAGACCAGCTGCAGCGGCAGTTCGACCTGTGCGCCGTCTTCCACGCGCACCACCACGCCTTCATCGGCGAGGGCGGCGTTGAGGCGGGCGAACACTTCGTCGCTGCGCTCGAAACGGCGGCCGAGAAAGCGCAGGGCTTCGTCGCCGGCGGCCAGCGCCGAGGACAGGGTCTGCAGCTGGATGCCGGCCGGCAGCGCGGCCACATCGCTCAGTGCCTGCGACGGACGGCCGTTGACGAACACCAGGCGCGGCGACGGAATGTCGGCCAGCAGCGCGGCATCGACGTCGGTGGCGGCCAGGGGCGCCGGGCTGAAGCTGCGGCGTTCCAACTGGCGCAGCGAGGTGTACTTCCAGGCTTCGGTACGCGGGCCGGGCAGGCCGGCCTGCAGGGCGGCGTCCAGTTCGGCGCGGCGCGCGTCGCTGCCGCAGAAGCCGCTGGCAAGGGAATCGAGCAGGGCGCTCATCAGACCGCTGCCTCCGGCACCACGCGGTCCTTCAGGAAGTGGTAGCCGTGGGCTTCCAGTTCCAGGGCCAGTTCCGGGCCGCCGCTCTGCACGATCTTGCCGTCGGCCAGCACGTGCACCACGTCCGGCTTGATGTAGTCGAGCAAGCGCTGGTAGTGGGTGATGACGATGAACGAACGGTCCGGCGAGCGCAGCGCGTTGACGCCGTCGGCCACGCTCTTGAGCGCGTCGATGTCCAGGCCCGAATCGGTTTCATCCAGGATCGCCAGCTTGGGTTCAAGCACGGCCAGCTGGAAGATCTCGTTGCGCTTCTTCTCGCCACCGGAGAAGCCTTCGTTGACGCCCCGGTGCAGCAGTTCGTCCTTCAGGTGCAGCACGGCCAGCTTCTGGCGCACCAGCTTGAGGAACTGCATCGAATCCAGTTCCTCTTCGCCGCGCGCCTTGCGCTGGGCGTTGAGCGCGGCGCGCAGGAAGTAGGTGTTGTTGACGCCGGGGATTTCCACCGGGTACTGGAAGGCCAGGAACAGACCGGCGGCGGCGCGTTCTTCCGGCGCCAGCTCGAGCAGATCGCGGCCTTCGAACTGCACGCTGCCCTCGCTCACGTCATAGCCGTCGCGGCCAGCCAGCACGTTGCCCATGGTGGACTTGCCGGCGCCGTTGGGGCCCATGATGGCGTGCACCTGGCCGGGCTTCACGTCCAGCGACAGGCCCTTGAGGATTTCTTTCTCGCCGATGCGGGCGTGGAGGTTGTCGATCTTCAGCATGATACGAATCCGGGGTAGCGCCACGCCATGCGTGGCTGAAAAATTCAAACGAAGGCGGCGGTGGGGTTAACCCACAGACCCTTCCAGCGACACTTCCAGCAGCTTCTTGGCTTCCACCGCGAACTCCATCGGCAGCTCGCGGAAGACCTGCTTGCAGAAGCCATCGACGATCATCGACACCGCGTTTTCCTGGTCGATGCCGCGCGCGCGGCAATAGAACAGCTGGTCGTCGGAGATCTTGGAGGTGGTTGCCTCGTGCTCCACCGTCGCGCTCGGGTTCTTGACCTCGATGTACGGGAAGGTGTGCGCGCCGGAGGTCTTGCCGATCAGCAGCGAGTCGCACTGGGTGTAGTTGCGCGCGCCGTCGGCGTTGCGGTCCACCTTGACCAGGCCACGGTAGGTGTTCTGGCCACGCCCGGCACTGATGCCCTTGCTGACGATCTTGCTCTTGGTGCGCTTGCCGATGTGGATCATCTTGGTGCCGGTATCGGCCTGCTGACGGTGATGGGTCAGCGCGACCGAGTGGAACTCGCCCACCGAGTCATCGCCCAGCAGCACGCAGGACGGGTACTTCCAGGTGATCGCCGAGCCGGTTTCCACCTGGGTCCAGGTGACCTTGCTGCGCGCGCCACGGCATTCGGCACGCTTGGTGACGAAGTTGTAGATGCCGCCGACGCCGTTCTCGTCGCCCGGGTACCAGTTCTGCACCGTGGAATACTTGATCTCGGCATCCTCCAGCGCCACCAGCTCGACCACCGCGGCGTGCAGCTGGTTTTCATCGCGCATCGGCGCGGTGCAGCCTTCCAGGTAGGACACGTACGCCTTGTCCTCGCAGATGATCAGGGTGCGCTCGAACTGGCCGGTGTGGCCGGCGTTGATGCGGAAGTAGGTGCTCAGTTCCATCGGGCACCGCACGCCCTTGGGAATGAACACGAAGCTGCCGTCGGAGAACACCGCCGAATTCAACGCGGCGAAGTAGTTGTCGCCAACCGGCACCACGGTGCCCAGGTACTGTTTGACCAGTTCCGGGTGCTCCTTGATGGCTTCGGACATCGAGCAGAAGATCACGCCCTTCTCGGCCAGTTCCTTGCGGAAGGTGGTGCCCACCGAGACCGAATCGAACACCGCATCCACGGCCACGCCGGCCAGCTTGGCGCGCTCGTGCAGCGGCACGCCCAGCTTGTCGTAGGTGTCCAGCAGTTCCTTGGGCACGTCGTCCAGCGAGGCGTACTTCGGGCCCTTCGGCGCCGAGTAGTAGCTGAGCGACTGCAGGTCGATCGGGGCGATCTGCAGCTTGGCCCAGTTCGGCATCGGCATGGTCAGGAAGTGGCGGTAGGCGTCCAGGCGCCACTGCGTCATCCATTCAGGCTCTTCCTTCTTGGCCGACAGGGCACGGATGGTGTCCTCGTCCAGGCCAGGCGGCAGCGAGTCCGATTCGATATCGGTGATGAAGCCGGCCGAATACTTGCGGCCAAGCTGCTCGTGGATCTCGCGGTTGGGGGTATCGCCGGTGGCGACGGTGTCGAGGATATCGGTGGCCATGGGGGCTGCCTGTGGATCAGGAGACGACATCGGCCGCGATCACGCGGCGCGAAGCATCAACAAGGGGAAGAGGGGGCAGGATCTGCGCCAGGCTGACCGCGCGCAGTGCTTCGGACACCACGTCGTTGATCAGCCGCCAGCTGCTGCGCGCGCCGCATTGCATCTCGCGCCCGCACTGGCTGTGCTCGTGGGCGCACTCGGTCAGCCCCAGCGGGCCCTCCATGGCTTCCACGATCTCGAACAGGGTGATCTGCTCGGCCGGGCGGGTCAGGCGGTAACCGCCGCGCACGCCGCGCAGGCCTTCCACCAGCCCGGCCTGGGCCAGCGGCTTGAGCAGCTTGCTGACGGTGGGCGGTTCAAGGCTGGCGAACTCGGCCAGTTCGGTCGCACTGAGCACTTCGCCCGGGCGGGCGGCGAGCACGGTCAGCACGACGGTGGCGTAATCGGTGAGTTTGGTGACGCGGAGCATGGGGAGGGTGGAATCGTAAAGCGGACTGAAATTGTACGCTTTTCTCCGCGGGCATCCAACCCACCCCGTTCAGGGGCGATCCGGCGAGGCGTTGCAGGGGCTGGGTGTCGCGTGGCTTTGGCAATCACAAAGATTAAGCGAGAATCGGGGCTTACCTTCCGCAACGGCCAGCCACATGCCCAAGAAGATCCAAGCCCGCAAGTCCTCCATCCACGGCAATGGCGTGTTCGCGCTGGCGCCGATCAAGCAGGGCGAGCGGGTCATCCAGTACAAGGGGTTGCTGCGCAGCCACGCCGATGTGGATGCCGATGATACCGGGGATGTCGAGAGCGGGCACACGTTCCTGTTCACCCTGAACGACGATTACGTCATCGATGCCAACTACAAAGGCAACGACGCGCGCTGGTTGAACCACAGCTGCGACCCGAACTGCGAAGCGGTGATCGAGGAAGCCGAGGGCGACAACCGCCGCGAGGACAAGGTGTTCATCGAGGCGATCAAGGACATCAAGCCGGGCGACGAGCTGACCTACAACTACGGCATCACCCTGGCCGAGCGCCACACCGCGCGCCTGAAGAAGATCTGGGAATGCCGCTGCGGGTCGAAGAAGTGCACCGGGACGATGCTGCAGCCCAAGCGCTGATCCGGCGGCGTGCGCGGGGTGCCGGTGGCTGCCGGCACTGCCCACGCGGCCTGCACATGCTGGTCACCGTTGCCCAATGCGCGGCGCGGCAGACTGAAGGCTCCTTTCTACCGGAGCCTTTCCATGGCACACGCACTCAACGGCAAGCAGGTGGCGATCCTGGCCACCGACGGTTTTGAACAGTCCGAGTTGCAGGAACCCAAGCGCCTGCTGGAAGGCTGGGGCGCCACGGTGACGGTGATCGCACCGGGCGATGCCAGCCAGATCCGCGGCTGGAAGGGCAAGGACTGGGGCGAATCGGTGGCGGTGGATCAGGCGCTGACGGCGGCGAAACCGGATGCGTACCACGCCCTGGTGCTGCCGGGCGGGGTGATCAACCCCGACACGTTGCGCATCGACACGCAGGCAGTGGACTTCATCAAGGCATTTGGCGCGTCGGGCAAGCCGGTCGCGGCGATCTGCCATGGCCCGTGGCTGCTGGTGGAATCGGGGTTGGCCAAGGGCCGCGCGGTCACCTCGTGGCCGTCGCTGAAAACCGACCTCACCAACGCGGGCGCGCAGTGGCGCGATGCCGAGGTGGTGGTGGACGGCAACCTGATCACCAGCCGCAAGCCCGATGACATTCCCGCGTTTTCCGACGCGGTGGCCAAGGCATTGGCCGGTTGATCGCGGCGGGGACCGACGGGGTGCGTACCGACGTGATGCGTACCGACCAACGGTCGGTACGCCCTTGCATCACTTGCCCAACATACCCGCCGGGACCAGCTTGCCCAGGTCCTGGTTGAAGGTCACCACCAGCTTGCCGTTCTCCACCTGCGCCGATTGCACCTGCAGCGCGCCGAGCACGCTGGCCACGGTGGGGTCGATCTTGTAGATCGGCTCGCGGCGCGCATAGTCGGTCAGCCAGGCATTGAGCAGGCTGCGCGTGCGCGAATCCAGGCGCCCGCCGTTGTTGGCCGGGGTGAAGTCATCCACGGTCGGCTGATCCAGGTGGAAGCCCTGGGTCTGGGCGTCGTAGCGCAGGCCACTGCTCAGTTTCACCTTGCCCAGCGCGGCCGGGGCACTGCCGGCCGTGGCCATGGCGACATCAAACCCCAGGTCCAGGCGGTTGCCCTGCGGCAGCGCCAGCTGCGGGTGGCTCATGGTCATGGCGATCAGGCCGCCGAGCGCATCCTGGGTGCGCGGGAAGCTGCCGTCCAGGTACTGCTGCACATCGCTGGCGCCTACCGACAACTGGCGACCGGACACACTCGGCGCCGCCTGCGCACCAACCGCGGCGGCGATCAGCACGGTGCATGCGGCGAGGCGGGACAACAACGGGCGTGCGTTCATGGGGGCGGGCCGTGGCGAAGGAGGAGACGCCAACGATAGCGCTTCCGGCTGAATCCAGCTTGGACGCCGCCTCGACGTGGCGCTGTCGTTGCCGGGCGGTCAGTCCAGTACCGGTTGCAGCGACGCGCCGTGGATTTCCCAGCCGCTGCCGTCGGCCCGCGGCTGCAGGCGGTACCAGCCCTGGAACCGCAACGTGCGCTCGCCGGTGACCACGCGGATCCGCACCGGTACTTCGCGCAGGCGCGAGGGCTGTGCGTCGTCGCGGGCGATGGGCAGGTCGCTGTCCATGCGCAGTGAGCGCACGTCGGCTTGTTCGGGGTGATCGGCGAGGCGGCGCAGCGCCGCGTCATCGGCGTGCGAGGCCGGCTGCCCGCCGCTCCAGAACGCGTCGGCGGTGGCACGGTCGCCCCGCATCAACGCATTGAAGTAGTCGCGCACCACGGTGCTCTCATCATCGGCGCCCGCGGCGACGGCACTCAGCGCCGCCAGCGGAGCCGCCGCCAGCGCGGTGGCGGTAGCCGGGGCGTGATCGGTGGCGGCGACGGGCGCATCGGCGGCCGGTGGCGCCGGGGGGGGAGTGCTGTCATCCCCGTGGCGCTGGCAGGAGCACCCACCCAGCAGGAGCAGCGGCAACAGGATCACGGCACGACGCATTGGACTCTCCCCGGGCAAGGGCAGAGTGTAGCGGCCTGTCGCAGTGATCAGGGTGCCTGCTGGATCGCCTCGAGCGCCTGCAGCACGTCGCCCAGCTGCGGCTGCAGCGCCGTCAGCGGGTGGCTCGGGTCCTGTGCGTGGCGGCGCGCCAGGTCGTGCAGCAGCTGGGTGGCGACGATGGCGGCGGCACGCTCGTCACCGCTCAGGCCGGTCTGGCGTCGCGCGATTTCCAGCAGGCGCATCCAGTCCTGCTGCGCGCGGTGTTCCAGTTCGATCGTGCAGCGTCCGCTGCACTGCAACCCGTCCTTCTCGATCGGGGTGACGGTAATGCGGTAGCGCTGGGAGGGGCTGGTCATGGCGGCAGGTGTTGGGGGGACGAACCCACCATAGGCGTGCCCGTGGCCGGCGGCGACGGGCGCCGCCGCACGCAGTGTTCCACCGTGTGCGTTCCACGCCGGCGCACGCGGCCGGAGATGGCCGTGGGCGCAGCGTTTGCGCGGCATGCGGGACGGTGTGCCCCAATTGGCAACGCTGTGTTTCGCTGCGTGCGAGGGGGGGCAAAGACCGCTTATTTCTCTCCTCGCTGGGGAAGACAGACGGCTGGCGCTGTTGCCTGCATCGGGACAGAGCCGGGATGGGTGATCCCCAAAGAGATTTGTTTGCGAATGCAGTGAACGCTCTGCGTTTCCGTGTCCCGCCCATCCCTCCGCACCTGCCCACACACGGTACCGTCCGCACTAGCCGCGCTGGTTCTGGCGCCATTCCAGCTGAGTGTTCCCAAACGAAAGACGCCAAAAAAGAACGGGACGGCCAAGGCCGTCCCGTTCGGGTGCTGCAGGAAACGCGCTGGTTAGAGCGCAGCGTCCTTGAGCTTCTTGAGCGGACGCACCTTCAGCTTGGTGGAAGCCGGCTTGGCGGCAAACCACTGCTCTTCCTTGGTGAACGGATTGATCCCCTTGCGCTTCGGCTTGGCCGCAACGCTGACGGTGGTGATCTTCAGCAGGCCCGGCAGGGTGAAGCTGCCCGCGCCCTTCTTGTGCACCGAAGCGGCGACGGCGCCTTCCAGCGAGGCGAGCACGGCGCGCACGTCCTTGGCGACAACGCCGGACGTTTCAACGATGTGTGCAACCAGACCAGACTTGCTCAGTACGTCCTTGATCGGCTTGGGAGCGGCCGGCTTGGCGGCTGCCTTGGTAGCGACTTTCTTTACTGCCTTCTTCGGGGCAGCCTTCTTAGCGGTCTTTGCCATGGTTTCCTGTTCCGTGAACGGTTGGTTGTTTGGTCGCGCCGAACCCGGTCGGCAAGCGAAATGTAGGCCAACCAGGCGGCGCCGCCAATAGGCAATCGCATAAAAGTTCGCGATTTCCTGCCTGCCGGTTACTGCAGTGCATCAGCACATGCCCGAAAAACAGGGCCGACGGTCGGTCCTGTGGCGTCGGTCAGGATCGCCTGGCGGCCTGCCGCTACCGCCCAAACCCCTTGAAAACAGCGGTTTTCCTGTTGCCGTGTGGTGCGGCGACGGGGCTTGGGTCAGCGCCCGGCGTGGGCGCGGCCGCCGGACCGACGCCGTGCTAACGCCGCCTCGTCCATGCTGGACCTGCCATTCATCCGCAGGAGACACACCGATGGGTATTTCGCGTCATGCCACCGCGCACTGGGAAGGTGACCTCAAGACAGGCAAGGGACAATTGAGCACGCCGCAGAGCGGCCTGCTGGACAAGACCCGGTATGCCTTCAGCAGCCGCTTTGGCGATGAGAAGGGCACCAACCCCGAAGAACTGATCGCCGCCGCGCACGCCGGCTGCTTCACCATGGCGCTGTCGGCCAAGCTCACCGAGGCCGGGTTCGTGCCGACCTCGCTGGATACCGAAGCCAAGGTGGATCTTTCCATGGAAGGCGGCCCGCAGCTGTCGCAGATCACCTTGAAGGTGAAGGCCGTGGTGCCCAACATCGACGCCACCCAGTTCCGGGCGATCGCCGATGACGCCAAGCAGAACTGCCCGGTGTCCAAGGCGCTGAGCGCAGTGCCGATCAGCATGGAAGCCGAGCTGGCGTAACGCCCGACGGCTGCTTCAGGGGTGCCGGCCAATGGCCGGCACCCGCAGGGCCGCGGTACCCGTAGGGCAGGCCGCGGCCGGTTCTACCAGTCCAGGGTGCCGCGGATCACGGTCTGCACCTGGCCGCCCGACCACACATCACCGTCCGCATCGATATACAGGCTGAGCCGCGCGTCGTGGCCCACTTCACGGCCCTGGCTCACCACGTAGCGGCGCCCTTCGCCGGGCAGCGCATTGCGGGTGTCCAGCCACGCGGCGAGCACCGCGTTGGCGGCCCCGGAGGCGGCGTCCTCGAAGCGGCGACCATTGCCGACGAACGCCCGCACCGCCAGGTCCCACGACTCGCCGGTGCTGCGCGCATAGGCGAACACACCCATGCTGTCGGTGCTTTCGGCCAGTGCGGCAATTGCGTCCCAGTCGGGCCGCAGCGCACGCAGGGTGGCCTCATCGCGCAGTTCCACCACCCACCAACTGCGTCCACCGGCCATGCGCGCCGGCGGCAATGCGCCCAGCGCCCAGCCGGCCAGTGCGGCCTGCAGGCGCGGGTCGCCCGGCTGTGCCACCTCGGCCACGCTGGCGCGCGGGGTGCGGATGGCGATGGTGCGGGCCGCGCCCGTGCCGTCCACCTGCAAGGGCAGCGTGCCAGCAATGCCGTCCTGGACCAGCACGCCGTCCACCGGCGCGGCCACCGCTTCCTCCAGCACCGCGTGCGCGGTGCCCACGCTGGGGTGGCCGGCGAAGGGGACTTCCTTCTGCGGGCTGAACATGCGCAGGCGGTAGCTGCTGCCGGGCGCCTCCGGTGCGAACACGAAGGTGGTCTCCGGCAGCCGGGTCCAGCGCGCGATGGCCTGCATCGCCGCCTCGTCCAGGCCTTCGGCGTCCAGCACCACCGCCAGGGGGTTGCCGGCGCCGGGGTAAGGGGAAAACACGTCCAACTGCAGGAAACGGCGGGAAGTCATGGCGTCAGGGTCTGCGAAACGGTCGGGCAGCTTACCAATCCGGGACGGCCCCGGGCCCGGTTTCGGGGCACCCAAGGTGCCCGCACAGGCCCTGCCGGGGCCGGGCTTGGCATAGAATCGGGAGTTCGGCCGGTGTGCCGGGCGAATCCCCCCCCTCACTACGAAACCCTCTTTACTTCCATGTCAGCTTCCCCCCTTGTCGATCGTTGGATCGTACTGAAGTTCGGCGGCACCTCCGTGTCGCGTCGTCACCGCTGGGACACGATCGGGAAGCTGGCGAAAAAACGTGCGGAAGAAACCGGCGCGCGCGTGCTGGTGGTGGTGTCGGCGCTGTCCGGGGTCACCAACGAACTGACCGCCATTGCCGATGGCGCCGCCGACAGCCGTGCCCGGGTGGACGCGCTGGTGGCCCGCCACCGCGAGTTCCTGGTCGAGCTGGGGCTGGACGCCACCGCGCTGGATGAACGCCTGGCCGGGTTGTCCGGACTGCTCGATGACTCGCGCGCGGCCAGCCGCCCGCTGGACTGGCAGGCCGATGTGCTGGGCCAGGGCGAGCTGCTGTCCTCCACGGTGGGCGCGGCGTACCTGCATGCCAGCGGCCTGGACTTCGGCTGGATGGACGCGCGGCAGTGGCTGGATGCGCTGCCGCCGCAGCCCAACCAGAGCGACTGGTCGCAGCGGTTGTCGGTGAACTGCCAGTGGCGTGCCGATGCCGACTGGGCCGCGCGTTTCCGCGCCCAGCCCACGCGCATGCTGATCACCCAGGGCTTCATCTCGCGCCACGCCGATGGCGGTACCGCCATCCTCGGCCGCGGCGGCTCGGACACCTCGGCGGCGTACTTCGGTGCGCTGCTGGGTGCCAGCCGCGTGGAAATCTGGACCGACGTGCCGGGCATGTTCAGCGCCAATCCGCGCGACGTGCCCGATGCGCGCCTGCTGACCCGGCTGGACTATTACGAAGCACAGGAAATCGCCACCACCGGCGCCAAGGTGCTGCACCCGCGCTCGATCAAGCCGTGCCGCGACGCCGGCGTGCCGATGGCCATCCTGGACACCGAGCGCCCGGAACTGCCGGGCACCAGCATCGACGGCAATGCCGCGCTGGTGCCGGGGGTGAAGGCGATCAGCCGCCGCAACGGCATCGTGCTGGTGTCCATGGAAGGCATCGGCATGTGGCAGCAGGTGGGCTTCCTGGCCGACGTGTTCGGGCTGTTCAAGAAGCACGGGCTGTCGGTGGACCTGATCGGTTCGGCCGAAACCAACGTCACCGTGTCGCTGGACCCGTCCGAGAACCTGGTCAACACCGACGTGCTGGCCGCGCTGTCGGCCGATCTGTCGCAGATCTGCAAGGTGAAGATCATCGTGCCGTGCGCGGCGATCACCCTGGTCGGGCGCGGCATGCGGTCGCTGCTGCACAAGCTGTCGGACGTGTGGGCCACGTTCGGGCGCGAGCGCGTGCACATGATTTCGCAGTCGTCCAACGACCTCAACCTGACCTTCGTCATCGATGAAGCCGACGCCGACGGCCTGCTGCCGATCCTGCACGCCGAGCTGATCGACAGCGGCGCGATGCCGGTGGAAGAAGGCGAAGTGTTCGGCCCGCGCTGGCGCGAGATCGCCGGTACCGTGCGCCCGCGCGAAACCGCCTGGTGGCGGGGCCAGCGCGCGCACCTGCTGACACTTGCCCAGGCCGGTACGCCGCGCTACGTGTACAACCTGCCCACGGTGCGCGCCCGTGCGCGCGCGCTGACCGCGATCAAGGCCATCGACCAGCGTTACTACGCGATCAAGGCCAACTCGCATCCGGCCATCCTGGAAGTTCTGGAGCAGGAAGGCTTCGGCCTGGAGTGCGTGTCGCACGGCGAGCTCAAGCACGTGTTCAACACGCTGCCCACGCTGTCGCCCAAGCGCGTGCTGTTCACCCCCAGCTTCGCCCCGCGCAGCGAGTACGACGCGGCGTTCGCGCTGGGCGTCACCGTCACCGTGGACAACGTGGAGGCGCTGCAGCGTTGGCCGGACCTGTTCCGCAACCGCGAACTGTGGCTGCGCGTGGACCTGGGCCGTGGCGAAGGCCACCACGCCAAGGTCCGCACCGGCGGCAAGGACTCCAAGTTCGGCCTGCCGATCGCCCGCGTGGACGAGTTCGTGCGCCTGGCCACCGAGCTGGGCACCCGCGTGGTGGGCCTGCATGCGCACCTGGGCAGTGGCGTGGAAACCGCGCAGCACTGGCGCCTGATGTGCGATGAGCTGGCCGGTTTCGCGCGGCGCATCGGCAGCGTGGAAACCATCGACATTGGCGGTGGCCTGCCCATTCCCTACAGCGCCGACGACGAACCGTTCGACCTGGACGCCTGGGCCGTCGGCCTGGCCGAGGTCAAGGCGGTGCACCCGGCGTTCCGGCTGGCGATCGAACCGGGCCGCTACCTGGTGGCCGAATCGGGCGTGCTGCTGGCCACGGCCACCCAGGTGATCGAAAAGGACGGCGTGCGCCGCGTGGGCCTGGATGCGGGCATGAACACGCTGATGCGCCCGGCCCTGTATGACGCCTGGCACGACATCGAGAACCTGAGCCGGCTCGGCGGCTATGCCGAAGCTGCGTTCGACGTGGTCGGCCCGATCTGCGAGTCCAGCGATGTGTTCGGCAAGCGCCGCAAGCTGCCGGTCTCGACCGCGCCGGACGATGTGATGCTGATCGCCGATGCCGGTGCCTACGGTTACGTCATGGCCAACACCTACAACCAGCGCGAGCTGCCGCGCGAGGACGTCATCGATGACGGTCCTTGACCGCCGCCTGCCGCCCACCCTTGAAGACGCGCCGTGCACACGCACGGCCGCCCTCTGAACCGGATACACCATGACTGCTTTCGATAAACACCAGGTTGCCGTTTTCCGCTTCGTCCGCTGCGAGTTCGCCGCGGATACCGGCGTGGCGCAGCTGGTCTATGCCTTCGACGACGGCCCCGAGCTGACCGAGACGGTCACCATTCCCGGCGCACCGTTCGCGCTGGACGGCGCGCGTGCCGAGGCGGTGCAGCGCGCCCTGCGCCTGCTGCACCTGATTGCCGGCGTGAGCTACTACAAGGCCGGCGTGCCCGAACAGGTCCGCATCGACAGCTACAGCATCGACGCGGCCACCGCGGCGCTGGTGGAGGAGATCTACCTCAACGGCCTGGGCGAGTTCGCCTACCGCAACGGCCTGAACCTGCGCGGTCGTTTCCGCCTGCCGGTGGACGGCGAAGCGTTCAGCGCCCCGTCGGTGGGCCTGCGCGAACACGCGCTGGTGGCCATTGGCGGCGGCAAGGATTCGCTGGTGAGCATCGAGGCCCTACGCGGGCTGGGCATTGCCGAAACGGTCACCTGGATCGGCGGTTCGCAGCTGATCCGTGCGTGCGCCGAGCGTACCGGCCTGCCTACCTTGAACATCGGCCGCGCGCTGGCCCCGGAACTGTTCGACCTGAACCGCCAGGGCGCGTGGAACGGGCACATCCCGGTGACCGCGGTGAACTCGGCGATCATGGTGCTGGCAGCGCTGCTGCAGGGCGTGGACCAGGTGGTGTTCTCCAACGAGCGCTCGGCCAGCTATGGCAGCCAGATTCCCGGCACCGGCGAGGTGAACCACCAGTGGTCCAAGGGCTGGGCGTTCGAGCAGGCGTTCGGGGAATACCTTGAGCAGCACGTGGCCGCCGACCTGCACTATTACTCGCTGCTGCGCCCGCTGTCGGAGCTGGCGGTGGCGCGGCAGTTCGCCAAGAGCGACTTCTACGACGCGCACTTCTCCAGCTGCAACCGCAACTTCCACATTCTGGGCGAGCGCCCGGTGAACCGCTGGTGCGGGGTCTGCCCGAAGTGCCACTTCGTGTTCCTGGCGCTGGCCCCGTTCATGCCCAAGACCCGCCTGGTGGCGATCTTCGGCCGCAACCTGCTGGACGATGCGGAACAGGCCGGCGGCTTCGATGCGCTGCTGGAATTCCAGGACCACAAACCGTTCGAATGCGTGGGCGAAGGCCGCGAATCGCGCGCGGCCATGGCCACCCTGGCGGCACGCCCGGAGTGGGCCGAAGATGCGCTGGTGAAGCGCTTCGTCAGTGAGATCCAGCCGCAGCTGGACAGCGCCGAGCTGGGCATCGCGCCGTTGCTGGTGCTGGAAGGCGAGCACCGCATTCCGGCGCGGATCTGGGAGCGCCTGCGTGCGAATTTCGCAGCTTGAGGGCAAGCGCGTTGCGTTGTGGGGCTGGGGACGGGAAGGGCGCGCTGCCTTCGGCGTGCTGCGTCAGCGGCTGCCATCGCTGACGCTGACCCTGTTCTGCCCCGACGCCGAGGCCGCTGCCGCACGCGCGGAAACCGCGGGTGCGTTGACCGTGCGTTCGGATGTGACCGGCGAGGCATTGGCCGCGTTCGAGGTGGTGATCAAATCGCCGGGCATCAGCCCGTATGGCGAGGCGGCACTGCACGCGACGGCGGCGGGCACGCAGTTCATCGGCGGCACCTCGTTGTGGTTTGCCGAACACGCCGCGGCTGATGGCACCGCGCATGACACTGTGTGCGTGACCGGCACCAAGGGCAAGAGCACCACCACCTCGCTGCTGGCGCACCTGCTGCGCGCGTCCGGCGCACGCACCGCGCTGGTGGGCAACATCGGCCTGCCGCTGCTGGAAGTGCTGGACCCGCAGCCGGCGCCGCAGTACTGGGCGGTGGAGCTGTCCAGCTACCAGACCGGCGAGGTCGCGCGCAGTGGCGCGCACCCGCAGGTGGCGATCGTGCTGAACCTGTTCCCCGAACACCTGGACTGGCACGGCAGCGAAGCGCGCTACATCGCCGACAAGCTGCGCCTGGTCACCGAGGCGCAGCCGCGCATCGCCGTGCTCAATGCCGCCGACCCGCACCTGGCCGCGTTGTCGCTGCCGCACAGCCAGGTGGTGTGGTTCAACCAGCCGCAGGGCTGGCACATGCGGGGCGAGGTGGTGTATCGCGGCGAACACGCGGTATTCGATACCGCCAACACGCCACTGCCCGGCCGGCACAACCGCGGCAACCTGTGCGCGGTGCTGGCCGCGCTGGAGGCGCTGGGGCTGGATGCCGCGGCATTGGCACCGGCCGTGCAGGACTTCCGCCCGCTGCCCAACCGCCTGCAGACCCTGGGCACGCGCGATGGCCTGACCTTCGTCAATGATTCGATCAGCACCACCCCGCACGCCAGCCTGGCGGCGCTGGACTGCTTCGCCGGGCAGCGCATCGCGCTGCTGGTGGGCGGCCATGACCGCGGGCTGGACTGGCACGACTTCGTGCAGCACATGGCCCACGACGTGCCGCCGGTGGAGATCATCACCCTGGGCGCCAACGGCCCGCGCATCCATGCGCTGCTGCAACCGCTGGCCGACGCCGGCCGCTTCGGGCTGCATGCCGCCGCCGACCTGCCTGAAGCACTGCAGTTGGCCCGCACCGCACTGGGCGAGCAGGGCGGGGTGGTCCTGATGTCGCCGGGCGCGCCCAGCTACGGCGTCTACCGCGACTACGTCGCCCGCGGCCGCCATTTCGCCGAACTGGCCGGGTTCGACCCGGACGCCATCACCGCCATCGCCGGCATCGGCATCGCGTAGCGCCGACCGTTGGTCGGCTGCCGAACCGGACGGTGGATCGGCCTTCGTCACCGTTGGTAGAGCCGACCGTTGGTCGGCTGCCGCACCGGACGATGGGTCGGCTTTCATCGCCATTCGTAGGGCCGACCGTTGGCCGGCTGCGTCCCCCAAGGCAAACGACCCCGCGCCCCACGCGCGCACCCGATCCCCCCGGGCCTCAACGCATTACCCGTCCTGATCAGCCATGAACAGGTACTCGCCCTCGATCAACTGCTCCAGGTACGCATCGAAACCCGGCGCGATCACCGCATAGCTGTCCGGATCATGCAGGTAGCGCACCACCTGGCCCACGGTGCCGCCAGGCGCGGGATCGAAATCCAGGTACAACACCGAGGTGCCCCCGTTGTTGCAGCAGTGCGAGAAGCACAGGCGCTGGCCCATCGGCAGGTCGGCATCGATGCCGGCGCCGAGGATGTCGGCGTCTTCCTCCAGCCATTCCTCGTAGATCGAGCGGATGCTCTCGCCCCAGCTGTCCCACTGGGCGGTGTCTTCGAAGATCTGTTCGACCGACCGCAGGTAGTACGGATAGTGGCCGACGTCCGAGCCAAGCATCAGCACGCAGACTTCGCCGGCGGGGTAGGCACGGTAATGCGTGCCATCGATCCGGCCCAGCAGTTCCACCAGGCTGTCGGGCACCTGCGGCCAACGGGCACGCAGGCGCTGCAGGTCGTCGGCGCTGGCACCTTCGGCCCAGGCCCACATGGCGACGTCGTCGTCGGGCAGGCGGGGCACCAGGCCGGTGAGGAAGCGGTCGACAAGCGTCATGGAACAGCGTCCGTGCAGAAGCGGCCGACAAGGGTGACAGATTTTCGTAGAGCGGGGCTCTGCCCCGCTGCTTTGGATTCCGCGTGGTACGGAACGGCAGCGGGGCAGAGCCCCGCTCTACACGGGGCGTTCGCCTGGCCGTCCTACACTCGGGGTTCTTATCCGGAGGAGCAGGCGCATGGTCAGGCAATGGCGGTGGGGGGCGGCGGTGCTGTTGGGGATGGTGGCGCTGCCGGCGGTGGCGGCAATGAAGACCCAGCCGGTGGAATGGCAGCTGGACGGCACCACCTTCAGTGGCGTGCTGGTCTACGACGACGGTGACAGCGACAAGCGCCCCGGGCTGGTGATGGTGCCGAACTGGAAGGGGGTCAACGACTCGGCGATCGCCAAGGCCAAGCAGCTGGCCGGCGACGACTACGTGGTGCTGGTGGCCGATGTGTACGGCAAGGGCGTGCGCCCGAAGACCGACGCCGAGGCGGGGCCGGTGGCGACCAAGCTGCGCAACGAGCGCCCCGTGCTGCGGGCGCGCGCGCTGAAGGCCATCGACGTGCTCAAGGCCCAGGCCGGCAAGGCGCCGTTGGATGCGTCGCGGATCGGTGCGGTCGGCTTCTGCTTCGGCGGCACCACCGTGCTGGAAATGGCCCGGGCCGGCGCACCGCTGGCCGGCGTGGTCAGCCTGCACGGCGGGCTGGGCTCACCGTTGCCGGCCAAGGCCGGTGGCCCCCATCCGTCGGTGCTGGTGCTCAATGGCGCTGACGACAAGGGCGTGAGCAAGGACGACATCGCCAGCTTCGAGCAGGAAATGAACGCGGCCAAGGTCGACTGGGAGTTCACCAACTACAGCGGCGCGGTGCATTGCTTCGCCGAAGCCGACGCCAACAGCCCGCCGGGCTGCCTGTACAACGAACGCGCCGCCAAACGCGCCTGGAAGGCGCTCGACGAATTCTTCGACGAGCGTTTCGAGACGCGCCGCCGGTAGAGCCGACCGTTGGTCGGCAAAGGCAGGCGGTAGAGCCGACCGTTGGTCGGCTGCACCGCGCAGGGCGTGGTGCATGTATCGGTGATCGCGGTGGCACAAGGAAGAGCAGCCGACCAACGGTCGGCTCTACCTGTGAGGGCCGGTGCCGGCGGTCAGCCAGCACACCCCGTCAATGCGAACGCTGCACCGCGTAACGGGCCAGCCCGCGCAGGGCGGCAACGGCGTCGTTGTCGGCCAGGCCGTCAAGCGCGCGTTCGGCGGCATCGGCGTATTCCACGGCGCGGGCGCGGCTGTATTCCAGGCCGCCAGTGGCGTGGATGGCGGCCAGCACTTCCGGCATGGCGTCCGCGTCGCCGTTCTGCACGATCGCACGCAGGCGCTCGCGGGTGGTCGCATCGGTATGCGCCATGGCGTGGATCAGCGGCAGCGTCGCCTTGCCCTCGGCCAGGTCGTCGCCCAGGTTCTTGCCCAGCTCGTCGGCGTTGGCCGAGTAGTCCAGCACGTCATCGGCAATCTGGAAGGCATAACCCAGCGCCATGCCGTAGTCGTACAGCGCCTGCTGGGTGGCCTCATCGACCCCGCTGGCCAGCGCGCCCAGGCGGGTGCCGGCCGCGAACAGCACGGCGGTCTTGCGCTCGATCACCCGCAGGTAGGCCGCTTCGTCGGTATCAGGGTTATGCACATGCAGCAGCTGCAGCACCTCGCCTTCGGCGATGCGGTTGGTGGTGTCGGCCAGGATCCGCATGACCGGCATGCGGTCCAGTTCGACCATCAGCTGGAAGCTGCGCGAGTACAGGAAGTCGCCCACCAGCACGCTCGGCGCGTTGCCCCACAGGGCATTGGCGGTACTGCGGCCGCGGCGCAGGTTGGATTCGTCCACCACGTCGTCGTGCAGCAGGGTCGAGGTGTGGATGAACTCGATGATCGCCGCCAGCTGGTGGTGTTCCGGGCCGGCCTGGCCCACCGCGTGGCCGGCCAGCATGACCAGCATCGGCCGCAGGCGCTTGCCGCCGGCGGAGATGATGTGGTCGGCGATCTGGTTGATCAGCACGACATCCGAGGACAGTCGGCGGCGAATCAGCGCATCGACGGCGGCCATGTCGGTCGCGGCGAGCGTCTGGATCTGGGGCAGGCCCAGCGCGGGGCGGGTGTCTTCGGTGATGGTCATGCGGTCTGACTTTCAGGCTTGACCTTAATTATAGGCGGTGCCGTCGTGTTTCGCCCGCGAAGGCCGGCCGCGCCCCGCTGCCCGGCGCGCGGGCGGTCATCCGGCCCGCCGGAGGGGCCGGCGGCACCTGACCATGACGCCGGCGCCCGGTGGTCCCACAGGTCGGCCCGTAGGGCGCCATCGGCGCGTATGACGTGAATACGTATGCATGCAGCGCCATCGCTGAAGGTGCAGGGCTAAGCTTGTCGGGTTCGTTTTGGCACCCCGTTCGGCGGGTGCATGGAAGCCCGGAGGGGGGCCCTCGATGTCGCAGACTCCATGGTGGCGCGGTGCCGTCATCTACCAGATCTACCCGCGCAGTTTCCTCGACGCCAACGGCGACGGGGTCGGTGACCTGCCCGGCATCATCGACCGGCTGGAGTACGTGGCCGCGCTGGGCGTGGACGCCATCTGGGTGTCGCCGTTCTTCACCTCGCCGATGGCCGATTTCGGCTACGACATCGCCGACCATCGCGACGTGGACCCGTTGTTTGGCACGCTGGCCGATTTCGACCGGCTGCTGGCCAAGGCGCATGCGCTGGGCCTGAAGGTGATGATCGACCAGGTGTTCAGCCACACCTCGATCGACCACGCCTGGTTCCGCGAGAGCCGCCAGGACCGCACCAATCCGAAGGCGGACTGGTACGTGTGGGCCGACCCGCGCGAGGACGGCACGCCGCCCAACAACTGGATGTCGATCTTCGGCGGGGTGGCCTGGCAATGGGAACCGCGCCGGGAGCAGTACTTCCTGCACAACTTCCTGGCCGACCAGCCGGACCTGGATTTCCATAACCCGGCGGTGCAGCAGGCCACGCTGGACTACGTGCGCTTCTGGCTGGACCGGGGCGTGGACGGGTTCCGCCTGGACTCGATCAACTTCTGCTTCCACGACGCGCAGCTGCGTGACAACCCGGCCAAGCCGCTGGAAAAGCGCGTGGGCCGTGGCTTCAGCGCGGACAATCCGTACGCCTACCAGTACCACTACTACAACAACACCCAGCCGGAGAACATCGGCTTCATCGAGCGCCTGCGCGGGCTGCTGGACGAGTACCCGGGCACCGTGAGCCTGGGCGAGATCTCCGCCGAGGACTCGCTGGCCACCACCGCCGAGTACACCGCGCCGGGCCGCCTGCACATGGGCTACAGCTTCGAGCTGCTGGTGAAGGATTTCAGCGCCGGCTACATCCGCGACACCGTGTCGCGGCTGGAAGCGACGATGACCGAAGGCTGGCCGTGCTGGGCGATCTCCAACCATGACGTCGAGCGTGCGGTGACCCGCTGGGGCGGCCATCCGGCCCAGCCGCGGCTGGCGCGGATGCTGGTGGCGCTGCTGTGTTCGCTGCGTGGTTCGATCTGCCTGT
Organism: Stenotrophomonas rhizophila; assembly: GCF_000661955.1. Taxonomy (NCBI): domain Bacteria; kingdom Pseudomonadati; phylum Pseudomonadota; class Gammaproteobacteria; order Lysobacterales; family Lysobacteraceae; genus Stenotrophomonas; species Stenotrophomonas rhizophila. The sequence goes on along the minus strand of NZ_CP007597.1, from coordinate 3,383,867 downwards.
ACCAGGGCGAGGAGCTGGGCCTGGGCGAGGCGGACGTGCCGTTCGAGGCGCTGCAGGATCCCTACGGCATCACCTTCTGGCCGAACTTCAAGGGTCGCGACGGCTGCCGCACGCCGATGCCGTGGATCGATGCGCCGTTGGCAGGGTTCACCAGCGGTGAGCCGTGGCTGCCGATTCCGGCCGAGCACCGCGCCGCAGCGGTGGCGGTGCAGGAACACGACCCGCACTCGGTGTTGAACGCGTTCCGCCAGTTCCTGGCATGGCGCAGGACGATGCCGACGCTGCTGGTGGGCGACATCGTCTTCCTGCAGACGGCCGAGCCGGTGCTGATGTTCGAGCGCCGCCATGCGGGGGAGACGCTGCTGCTGGCCTTCAATCTGGCGGCCGACACCGCGCACGTGGCGCTGCCCGCCGGCAGCTGGCAGCCGATGCACGTGCCGGGCCCGGACGTGGGCCAGGCCGACAACGGCACGCTGGTACTGCCGGCGCAGTCGATGTACTGCGCGCGCCTGGGCTGATTCGATTTCCGGTGGTATTGAGAGGGCGGGGCTTGATGGCCTCGCCCTTTTTTTTTCTTCTCCCCGCTCCAGGGGCAATGTGGATCTGGTGGTGTCTTCGCTCGGGCGTGCCGCGATCCGAAGGGCTCCGTAGCCGCCGGCAGGCCCCTGGCGCAAATGTCCCCCGGCCGCGTGGCGGCCTCCTCCTTTATTTTGCCCAGGGGCCAACCGGCGGCCACGGAGCTCGGCGTGCGGTGCGCAGCAGGAAGCGCGGCTTTTCTGGCGCTGGTCGGTGGGTCGGGCGTTGGGTCCCGATGCCCTTGGAGGCGAAATAAAGGGGGAGGGGGCGGCCGCAGGCCGACGCCGGAGGACATTCGCCGGAAAGGGTATCGGGGCCCAGCGCCCGACCCGCCGACCGCCGCCGCCGTTCATGGCACAACAAAAAACCCCGCTGCCGAAGCAGCGGGGTTTCTGTTGGTGCAGCTACCGCTGGATCAGAACTTGTAGTTCACGCCCAGCATGTAGGTGCGGCCCCACTCGATGTATTCCAGCGGGCGGTCCTTGGTGCCGGCATAGGTGCGGTACGGCTCGTTGGTCAGGTTGCTTCCCTGCAGCAGCAGCGTCAGCCCGTGCAGGCTGCTGTCGTCGGCGAAGGTGTAGCTGATCTGCGCGTCGGTCACGTTCTCGCCCACCACGTAGCGCAGCGTGCGGTTGCCGTTGAAGTTGCCGATCTCGCCGATGAAGTCCGACCGCCGACGCTGGCTCACGCGGGCCTCGAACCCACTGCGCTCGTAGTACGCAGTGAAGTTGTATACGCGCTTGGACAGCCCCGGCAGACTGATCGGATCGCTGCCCACGCTGGACGCGCTTTCCGGGTCCAGGATCTCGATGTTGCTGTCATTGAACGTCGCACTGGCCTGCACGCCGAACCCGCGCAGGCTGTCGGTGAACATGTCCAGCGGGAACGACGCCGTCAGCTCCAGGCCCTTCAGCTTGCCACCCTTGCCGTTTTCCGGCGAAGAGAAGGTACCGGTGGTCAGCAGCGGGGCGGTCATGCCCGGCGGAATCACGTAGCTGGCCAGCAGATCGCTGAAATCGTAGTCGTCGCGCGACTGCGTGTACACGTACGACTTCAGGTCCTTGTAGAAGATCGCCGCCGCGACATAGGCCTTCTCGCCGAAGTACTTTTCATACGACAGATCCAACGCATTGGCGCGCCACGGATCCAGCAGCGGATTGCCGCCGCTGCCGCCCGGCTTGCCGGTGGCCGTATCCACGCCGAACTCCAGGCCGGCGCGCATCTGGTCCACGCGCGGACGTGCCACCTGCTTGGCCGCGGCGAAGCGCAGCGTCTGCTGGTGCGGGAACATGAACACCAGGTTCAAGCTTGGCAGCCAGTCGGTGTAGGTCTTGCCCGCATCGATCGGCAGCACTTCCTGGCCCGCGGGGCGCGACCGGTCGAAATAGTTGGACTGCGAACTCTGGTCCGTGCGCACCATCTGCACGCCGATGTTGCCGCGCACGCCCACCGCGCCGATGTCGGTATTGATGTTGGCGCGCACCCAGGCCGTGCTGGTCTTCTCCTGCACCGTCCACGCCTTGGGAATCAGGTAGTCCAGGTTGGTGACCGGGTTGAACACCATGTAGCGGTCCACCGCGCCCGGCACGTTCCAGGCCGGAATGCTGCCCAGCCCGGCAAAGCCCAGGTTGACCGGACGGTACTGCAGGTCGCCGGCGATGTTGGCATCGCCCTGGTCGCCAAGCAGGATGTTGCCTTCGGCCTGGGTCTTGTCCTTGCGGCGGTCGGCGTAGTTGACGCCCACGTCCACGTCGGCAAACCACTTCATTGCCTCGGGCAGCGCGAAGGTGGCCTGCAGGCGCGCGGCCTTCAGGCGGTCTTCCACCTGCGGCACCTTGCCGTAGCCGGAGCCGTAGATGGTGTTGGTCAGGAACAGCGCATCGGGGTTGGAATAGTCCAGGCCCGGGCGGATCTGCGAGAACCCGTTCGGGTTCACCACCACGCCCACCGTATCCAGCTGCGGCATCGGCGTGAGCTGCAGGTTGTTTTCCAGGTTCAGTTCGTCGCGGGTGGCCTTGGAGTAGTTGACGTCCGCCACCACCTTGACCGATTCGAAGTTGAACTCGTTGTTCCAGCCAAACGCATCGATCTTGTCCTTGCGCTTGTTGTACATGCCGCGCACCAGCGGATACACGCCGCTGGCCACGCCACCGGTGAAGGTGCCATCGGCATTGACCTGCGGGTTGCTGATCAGCAGGCCCGGGGTGTAGTTGCCGTTGTAGTTGCTGAGATTGAGCTCGAACTGGTTGGCGGTGTCGATCTGCTCGGCTTCGGTGTGGAACGCATCCAGGGTGCTGGTCCACACGTTGGACGGGCGGAACTGCACGGTGGCCATCACGCCGTCGCGCTTGGTGTTGCCGGTGCGGCGCAGGGCCTTGATGCCGTCGGAGAACACCGTGCCCGGGGCCAGCCCGGGGCGGTTGCCGTTGTCGGTGTTTTCAGTGGTCCACGGCTCGTACAGGCCCACCTGGTTTTCCTGGATCGGCATATCGCTGTGCGCGTAGCCGATCGCAACACCCCAGGTGTTGTCCATGAACTGGTCGATGTAGCTGGCGCTGAAGCGGTTGCCGTAGGGGTCCACGTTGGCCGCCTTGCCCAGCGAGCTTTTCTGGTAGCGGCCGCTGACGGCGATGACGCGCTCGGCGAAGCTGAGCGGGCGCGCGGTCTGCATGTCGATGGTGCCCGACAGGCCCTGGCCGACCAGCGCCGCATCGGGCGTCTTGTAGACCACCACGCCGTTGACCAGTTCCGAGGGGTACTGGTCGAATTCGACGCTGCGGTTGTCGCCGGTGCTGACCACTTCACGCCCGTTGAGCAGGGTGGTGGCGAAGTCCGGCGACAGGCCGCGCACGCTGATCACCTGGGCACGGCCGGCCACGCGCTGGGCAGCCAGGCCGGGCAGACGCGAGATGGATTCGCCGATGCTCACATCGGGCAGCTTGCCGATGTCTTCGGCCGAAATCGCCTCGACCACCGAGGTGGCGTCCTGCTTGATCGCAATGGCGTTCTCGATGCCGCGGCGGATGCCGGTGACCTGCACGGTGTCCAGGTTGGTGGCCGCGGTCCCGCTCGGCGGGGTGGCGGTAGTGGGTTCGGCGGTCTGCGCCGACGCCATCAACGGCGTCAGGGCGACGGCCAGCGCGATACTCAGCGCGCTGCGCTTGCGGTTCAACATTTTCCCCTCCCAGGCAATGTTGCCAATCGATTTTTTGGTTGCCCGGAGAACCGGGAGCGTCACGGCACGGTGGCCGTTGACTGCGTGGCTATGGTAGGCAGCGGGTCGGCTGCGGGAACCACCCTGCATACGTATTCAATGGGATTTGCAGCGTTGGAATCGGTTACAGGTGCGTCATCGCGCCCGCACCGACGCGCACGCGCCCGGTAGGTGCCGACCGTTGGTCGGCACGCCGTATCCACGCACGGATGGGCCGGCGCCGCATGCGTCGCCCGACCAACGGTCGGGCGCTACCCGGGGCTGGCGTAACGACCTACAGAGGGGTGAAACGGATCGCCTGGCCGCCGCCGGGGGCCAGCGTCAGCACCAGTGCGTCGGCGCTGGTGACCTCGCGGGTTTCGCGCACGAACGCGAACGGATTGCTGCGGAAGTCCGCGCCGTCGCCGTCCCGGTAGATCTCGGCGCGGTAGCGCACGCCCGGGTCCAGGAAGCCCAGCGCTACCGGCAGCACGCGGCCGTGTTCGTCGGTGATGCTGCCCAGGAACCAGTCGCGGCTGTTGCGGTCCTTGCGCACGATCGTCACGTAGTCGCCCACCTCGCCATTGAGCACGCGGCTGTCCTCCCAATCCACCGCCACGTCCTCGATGAAGCGGAACGCTTGGCGGTGCTGCAGGTAGTGTTCGGGCAGGTCGGCGGCCATCTGGATCGGGCTGTAGATCGCCACGTACAGTGCCAGCTGCCGCGCCAGCGTGCTGGGAATGGCCTGCCCACCGCGGCCCTTCAGGCTCAGGATGCCGGGCGTGTAATCCATCGGCCCGGACAACATGCGCGTGAACACCAGGTTGACCTCGTGCTCGGGCGGGTTCGGGGGCTGGCCCCAGGCGTTGTATTCCATGCCGCGCGCGCCTTCGCGCGAGATCCAGTTGGGGTAGGTGCGGCGCAGCCCGGTGTCCTTGATCGGCTCGTGCGGGTTCACCGCGATGTGGCGTTTGGCCGCTTCCTGCACCACCTTCAGGTGGTGGCGGGCCATGAACTGGCCGTCGTGCCACTCGCGCCACAGCGGGCCGCCGGCCGGGTTGCGCCGGTCCACTTGGCCGTCGTCGCAGACATAGCCGCTCTTGAACGCATCCACGCCCAGCCGCGCGTACAGGTCCAGCGCGGCGCCCAGCTGGTCTTCGTAGTGCTCGATGGCGCAGCCGGTTTCATGGTGGCCGATGAGGTGCACGCCCTTCTTCGCGCCGTAGGCCGACAGCGCCTCGATATCGAAGTCGGCGGTGGGCCGGGTGAAATCGAAGTCGTAGCCGTTACCTACCCAGTTGCCGTCCCAGCCCGGGTTCCAGCCTTCCACCAGCACACCGCGGAAGCCATGTGCGGCGGCGAAGTCGATCACTTTCTTCGTCTTGGCGGTGGTGGCCGCATGCCTGGGCCCGGTGGCCCAGCTTTCGTGGTCCAGGTGCATCGACCACCACACGCCCAGGTACTTGGACGGCTTCACCCAGCTCACATCGCCCAGCGCGTTGGGTTCATTGAGGTTGAGGATCAGGTCCGATTCCACCAGTCCACCGGCGCGGTCGCTGATCTGCAGGGTGCGCCACGGGGTATCGAAGGGCACGCTGCGGCGTACCTTCCAGCCTTCGGCCGACGGCGACAGCTGCGCGCGTAGGCGCTGGCCGTCGGTGCGGCGCAGCCACATGCCTGCGTAGTCGACCAGGGCGGCTTCATGGATGGCGATGTGCAGGCCGTCTTTGCTGCGCAGGGTGATCGGGGTATGCACCAACGGCACCTGGTCCAGCGGCGTGCGCTGGTACAGGTATTCGTAGTGGATCGGCTCGCCGGCCGGGATCCACCAGGCGGTGGCGGTCGGAGCGATCGCAAATTCGGTCAGTTCGTCGTCGATGATCGCCTCGCGCAGGCCCGGCTGCTCGGGGAAGCGGTAGCGGAAGCCCACGCCGTCATCGAAGGCGCGGAACACCACCTCGAAGCGGCGTTTTGCCCCACTGCGCTCGCCCAGCTGCACCACCACTTCGTTGTAGTGGTTGCGCACCCGGCGGCGCTCGCCCCAGGGCTGTTCCCAGGTCTCGTCGAACGCACGCGTGTGCTGGCCGAGCACCTCCAGGTCGCGGTCGAGCCGGCCGTCGCGCAGCTGGAAGCCCAACCGCGACGGCGCCACCACCGTGTCACCGAAGCGTTCCACCTGGTAGCTGGGCGTGCCGCCATCCAGCTGCACCGACACCCGCAGCACCTTGCCCGGCGACGCCACGCTGGCCACCGTGACCGGTTCGGCGGCAGCGCCGAAGGCCAGCAGGAGCACGGCGGCAGCCAGCCAGGGCAGGCCGGTGGTAGTGCATGATCCACGCGGTGAATGCGGCTGTTTTGTCGGCATTTTCCCCTCCCAAGGCGGCCGTTGTCTGGCTCGGACTATAGCCACGCCGTCCCGCTCGTCCCGCCGCTGCGCCATGAATACGTATGCAAGGCGGCGCGCACCGGAGCCTGCCGTCTACCATGGGGCCAGGCACCCTGGGAGGGGGCCGCGAGCGCAACGCCACACCGGTGCACAGACCGGGAGGTACCGACCTTGGCCGGCACCGTGCGTTGCGTAACCACAACGCGTGCAAAGAGGGAGGGAGGCGCCGGGCGCAAGCCGGGTAGCCGCTTCGATGCTGAAGATGATCTGCCTGACCGCTGCCCTTGGGCTGGCGCTGGGTTCGACCGCAACCGCGGCGGACCTGACCTTCGACGGCCGCACCGCGCGCGCCGACACGGCCGCCGATGGCGGCTTCCGCCTGCAGGCCGCCGGCCAGACGGTGGCCATTGCCGCCCAGCCGATGCGCAGCCGCACCGACAGCGTGCTGTTCGATGCCCTGTTCGCACTGGCCCAGCAGGAGATGGACGCCGACCGCGTGGATGCGATCCGCGACCCGGCCTTCAACCAGGGCAACCCGGTGCCGTGCGACTGCTTCCAGACCGGCGAGCGCTGGCCCTACGTGTGGACCCGCGATGTCAGCTTCGCAGCCGACCTGGCGCTGGCCCGGCTGGACCCGCAACGTACCCGGCAGTCGCTGCAGTTCAAGCTGTCGCCTGCGCGCGACGGGCGCACCCCGGGGTTGTTCGTGGCCCAGGACACCGGCTCGGGCGGCAGCTGGCCGATCAGCAGTGATCGGGTGGTGTGGTTTCTGGCCGCGCGCCACCTGCAGGATGACCCGGCCTTCGCCGAGCAGACCTGGCAGGCGCTGCAGGCCACCCTGGCGCAGGACCGCGCGGCGGTGTTCGATGCGCGCATCGGCCTGTACCGCGGCGAGACCTCGTTCCTGGACTGGCGCGAACAGACGTACCCGGACTGGACCCGCCAGGACGTGCGCTTCATCGGCGACTCCTTCGCGTTGTCCACCAACGTGCTGCACTACCAGACGCTGCGCCTGGCCGAGCAGATGGCGCGCGCCCGCGGTGACGCCCGCGCCAGCCAGTACGCCGGCTGGGCCGCTGCGCTGGCCGTGCAGATCGACGCGCGCTTCTGGCGCGATGATGCCGGTATGTACATGAGCTACATCGGCGAGGCGGCGCACCCGGTGCCCTATGCCAAGTACGACCTGCTGGCGCTCTCGCTGGGCGTGCTGGCCGACGTGTTTCCGGCCGACCGCGCGCGCCGCGCGCTGGCCGCTTACCCGGCGGTGGAGGGCGGCAGCCCGGTGGTGTGGCCGCAGGAAGCGCAGCAGCCGATCTACCACAACCGCGCGGTCTGGCCGTTCGTCAGCGCGTATTCGCTGCGCGCCGCGCGCCGGCTGGACGATGCCGCACGCATCCAGCTGGAGATCGAATCGCTGATGCGTGGCAGCGCGCTGGCCGGTTCGAACATGGAAAACTACGAGATGCGCAGCCTGGCCGTGCATGTCGACGAGGGCGCATTGAGCGGCCCGGTGGTCAATTCGCCGCGCCAGCTGTGGTCGGTGGCCGGTTACCTGTCGATGGTGCTGGAAGGCGTGTTCGGCGTGGAAGCCGACGGCACGGTGGCGCCCAAACTGCCCACCGCGCTGGTGCCGCAGTTGTTCGGCACGCGCCGCAGCATCGAACTGGACGACGGCCAGCGCCGCTACATCCTCACGCGCCCGCGCACGCTGGACGGCGACCTGCTGGTGGCAAAGAAGATCGTGCGCCGGGGCAACACGGTCACCGTGCATCTGGTGGCCCAGGCCGCCGCAGGCAGCGCCGAGCCACGCCCGGCTGCGTCTGGATCTGCAACCGCCTACGCCCCCGCCACGCCCGCCGCACCGACACCCACTGCGCGCGGCACCGCATGGTCGATCCCGATCCCGGCCAACCACGTGCTGTGGCGGGATGGTCGCGCCGTCAGCGCCGCCTCGCCGTTGCTGCTCACCGACGACGGCGACCAGCACTGCCTGAGCTTCACCCGCCGCGAGGGTGCGCTTGAATCGCTGCACAGCCCGACGACCTGCATCGGACCGCAGCAGCGTCTGCGCGGTGCCAGCACCTGGAACTGGACCGCCACCAAGGCCACCCGGGTGCGCGTGCGCCTGCGCTACGACAACCCCAATGGCCCGATCAACACCGGTGTGACCGCTGCGGTGAAGCAGCTGGTGGTGCAGTGCCCGGGCCAGCCGGCGCAGCGTGCCAGCGTGGTGATGCCGCACAGCGTAGGTCCGCAGGACTCCACCGCCGCTGAATTCGACCTGCCCGGCGGGCGCTGCCGCTTCGCGCTGGAAGACGGTTTCAACATGAGCGCACTGGCGCACTTTGCCACCTACAACGGCGGCAAGGGCGGGCGCGACGGCGTGGTCAACCAGGCCACGGTCAGCGCGCTGCTGATCGCGCCGATTGCCGCCACCGACGGGGACGCACGATGAGCCGCCCCGACAAGCCCACGCTGTCGTTCTGGCAGATCTGGAACATGTGCTTCGGCTTCATGGGCATCCAGTTCGGGTTCGCGCTGCAGAACGCCAATGCCAGCCGCATTTTCGAAACCCTCGGCGCGCCGATGGATGCCGTGCCCGGGCTATGGATCGCTGCGCCGTTGACCGGGTTGCTGGTGCAGCCGGTGATCGGCTACTGGTCCGACCGCACCTGGACCCGCTGGGGCCGGCGTCGCCCCTACTTCATGATCGGCGCGGTGCTGACCACGCTGGCCCTGCTGGTGATGCCCAACTCGCCCACGCTGTGGATCGCCGCCGGCACGTTGTGGGTACTGGACGCGTCCATCAACGTGTCGATGGAGCCGTTCCGTGCCTTCGTCGGCGACCAGCTGGCGCCGCGGCAACGGCCGACCGGCTACGCGATGCAGAGTTTCTTCATCGGCATCGGCGCAATCGTGGCCAGCTTCCTGCCCTTCCTGCTGGCCCACTTCGGCGTAGCCAACACCGCCGGGGCAGGGCAGGTGCCCGACACCGTGCGCTACGCGTTCTACGTGGGCGCGGTGGTGCTGCTGGCGGCCATCTGCTGGACGGTGTTCAGCACCCGCGAGTACTCGCCGGCCGAGCTGGCCGGGTTCGCCGATGCCGAGCCGCCCGTGCATCAGGCCGGTGCCGCCCTGCGCGGGCCGGCACCGTGGTACCAGGCGGCGCTGTGGCTGGGAGTGGGCGTGGTACTGGCCGGGCTCATCGCCTGGTACCGGGGCGACAAGATGCTGTACGTGCTGGCCGGGCTGTGTGCCGCGTACGGCGTGCTGCTGGGCCTGGCGCGGGTATTGCCCGGCACCCACATGCTGGCGCAGATCGTGGGCGACCTGCGCACCATGCCGACCACCATGCGGCGGCTGGCATGGGTGCAGTTCTTCTCGTGGTTCGCGCTGTTTGCGATGTGGATCTTCACCACGCGCGCCGTGGCCGGCGTCCACTTCGGTGCGACCGAGACCGAATCGGCGGCCTATAACGAAGGCGCCAACTGGGTGGGCGTGCTGTTCGGGGCCTACAACGGCTTCGCCGCGCTGGCGGCGCTGTTGATCCCGCCGATGGTGCGCGCGCTCGGGCTGCGCTGGAGCCATCTGCTCAACCTGTGGCTGGGCGGCGCGGGGCTGATCTCGATGATGTTCATTGACGATCCGCGCTGGCTGCTGCTGTCGATGGTGGGCGTGGGCATAGCCTGGGCCTCGATCCTGTCGCTGCCGTATGCACTGCTGTCCGACAGCGTGCCGGCGGCGAAGATGGGCGTGTACATGGGCATCTTCAATTTCTTCATCGTGATCCCGCAGCTGGTGGCCGCCAGCGCGCTCGGCTTCGCCCTGCGTGCCTGGCTGGGTGGCCAGCCCATGCATGTGCTGGTGCTGGGCGGCTGCAGTCTGCTGGTGGCCGGTCTGTGCGTGCTGCGGGTTCCGTCCCGTCCGGAGGTGGTGTGATGCGTGGTGCGTTGTCTGTTGCTGTCCTGCTTTTTCTGTCCGCCGGCCAGGCCGTGGCTGCGCCGCGCCCGGACTACATCGGTACCACCGAGCCGTTCGCCAGCGATGCGGTGTACTTCGTGGTGACCGACCGCTTCGTCAATGGTGATCCGTCCAACGACCACCGCGACCAGGGCGGCAAACACCGCACCTTCGACATCCCGGTGCCGTGCCCGGACAAGGTGGACGGCAACATCGGCTACCTGGGCGGCGACTTCAAGGGCGTGCTGGACAATGCCGACTACATCCGCCGCCTCGGGTTCGGTGCGGTGTGGATCACGCCCATCGTGGACAACCCCGACGAGGCGTTCACCGGCAGCAAGCCGATCAGCTGCACCAGTACCCTGACGGACCGCGGCAAGACCGGCTACCACGGCTACTGGGGCGTCAATTTCTACACGCTGGACGAGCACCTGCCCAGCGCCGACCTGGACTTTGCCGGGCTCACCCGCGGCCTGCACGCGGCCAAGCTGAAGGTGGTGCTGGACATCGTGGGCAACCACGGTTCGCCGGCCTGGACCATGCCCACGCGCCAGCCGCAGTTCGGCCAGATCTTCGACAAGGACGGCACCCTGGTAGCCGACCACCAGAACCTGCCGCCACAGCAGCTGGACCCGCAGCACAACCGGCTGCATGCGTTCTACAACACCACCGGCCCGGTCGACGGCAAGAACGGCTCGATCTTCGACGGCAACCTGGCCGAGCTGTCCGACTTCAACGAACACAACCCGGCGGTAATGGACTACCTGGTGGGTGCCTACCTGCAGTGGACCGCGCAGGGCGTGGATGCGCTGCGCATCGACACCATCGGCTGGCTGCCGCACCCGTGGTGGCACGAATTCGTGGGCCGCATCCGCGCCGCGCACCCGGGCATGTTCATGTTCGGCGAAGCGTTTGACTACGACGCCAGCAAGATCGCCGAACACACCTGGCCGGCCAACGCCAATGTCAGCGTGCTGGATTTCCCGCTGCGCGGGGCGCTGTCGTCGGTATTCGGTAAGGAGCAGAAGGGCTTTGAAACGCTGGCCGAACCGCTGCACCTGGTGGGCGGCCCGTACGCCAACCCGTACGAGCTGATGAGCTTCTACGACAACCACGACATGGCCCGCCTGGACGCCACCGACGCCGGCTTCATCGACGCGCACAACTGGCTGTTCACCGCGCGCGGCATTCCGGTGCTGTACTACGGCTCGGAAACCGGCTTCATGCGCAGCCGAGCCGAGCACGCCGGCAACCGCGCCTACTTCGGCCAGCCGCGCGTGGACGCCGCGCCGCAGAGCCCGATCTTCGGCCCGCTGCAGCGCATCGCCACCCTGCGCGAGGCGACCCCGGCGCTGCAGCGCGGCCTGCAGGTCAATGAGCGCCTGCACGGCGACGAAGCAGTGTTCTTCCGCGTGCTCCAGCACGGCGACACCACCCAGACCGCGCTGGTGCTGCTCAACAAGGGCGACACCGCGCGCAGCATGGAGGTTCGTCGCTATCTGCAGCCGGGCCAGTGGCGCGACGCGTTGGACGGGGGCAGCCAGCAGGTGGGCGGCAGCCTGAAGGCCACGGTGCCGGCGCACGGGGTCAAGGTCTATCTGCTGGATGCGCCGGTGAAGCAGACGGACCTGCAGGCCGAACTGCAGCGCGCCATTGCTGACCAGCAGGCACGCAGCGCACGCCTGGCCCGCTGAGGCTGACCTGTTCTGCCGGCCGCGGGCCGGCTCGCGGGATACTGTGGTGCGATCGGGGTGCCGGCCAGCGGCCGGCACTACCGGTACAATTCCGGCCCGCCACGCCCCGACAGGTTGCCCATGACCGAACTGCCCCCGCAAACGCCGATCGAAACCCTGCTGCAGTCCGCGATGGACGGCCAGTTGCCGATCGGGTTGTTCATGAAGGCCTTCGTGGCCTCCGAGGTGGTGCTGCTCACCGGCAGCCTGGTCACCGCGGATGGCAGCGGGTTCGACCCGTTGCTGTTCGACAAGCAGGGCGTGCTGCACGTAGCCGTGTTCACCGATATGGCGCGGGTGGGCTTCCACAGCCAGCAGGCGCCGCACACGATCCGGATGCAGATGATCGAGGTGTTGAAGCGGGTGCCCGGCGGCTACGGCGTGGTGGTCAACCCGGGGACGCGATTGGGGCTGGAACTGTCGGCGGCGGGGATCGGCGAGATTTTGAAGGATTTTGGTTGATCGACGGCCGCCGGGCAGAGCCCGGCGTTACGGGGTGGTGCAGCCGGGCGGAGCCTGGCATTACGTGGTGGGGCACGGTTGCTTTTTACGCGGCATCGACATTACTTAATCGGTCCTCGTCGAGAGGTGCCGGTCACACAATATCTACACAGAAGCCGTTGCTAGACTCGCCGCGTCGAAATTGGCGAACCTATGCAGACACAAACTTCCCGCGTCACCACCGGCATCCAGGGCCTGGATCAGATCCTCCGCGGCGGCTTCCCGCAAGGGCGGCTGTACCTGCTGGAAGGCCCCCCAGGCTCCGGCAAGACCACGCTGTCGCTGCAGTTCCTGCTGCAGGGGCTCAAGAAGGGCGAGCGCTGCCTGTACATCACGCTCTCCGAGACCGCCGAGGAGCTGCGCGAAGTCGCCAGCGCACACGGCTGGTCGCTGGAAGGGCTGCACCTGTTCGAACTGGGTTCGGCCGAGGACGCGCTGGGCAACGGCCGGCTGCAGTCGGTGCTGCACGCCTGGGAGGTCGAGCTGGATGAAACGGTCAACCTGATCCTGGGGGAAGTAGACCGCATCCGCCCCAGCCGGGTGGTGTTCGACTCGCTGTCCGAGCTGCGCCTGCTGGCGCAGGATTCGCTGCGCTACCGTCGCCAGATCCTGGCGCTGAAACAGTTCTTCGCGCCCAAGAGTACGACCGTGTTTCTGGTCGATGACCTCACCTCCACCAGCGAAGACCGCGACGGGCAGCTGCACAGCCTGTGCCACGGCGTGCTGTCGCTGGAGCGGCTGACCCTGGACTTTGGCGCCGCACGTCGTCGGCTGCAGGTGCAGAAACTGCGCGGCGTGGATTTCGTCGCTGGCTACCATGACATGGTGATCCGCGAAGGTGGGCTGGAAGTGTTCCCGCGCCTGATCGCGTCCCAGCACCACGAGCAGTTCGTGGGAACCACGATCAGCAGCGGCGTGCCCGCGATCGACAACCTGCTCGGCGGGGGGCCGCTGCGCGGCACCTGCACGCTATTGACCGGCCCGGCCGGCAGCGGCAAGACCAACGTGGCCCTGCAGTACATCTGGGCCGCCTGCGAGCGGGGCGAGAAGTGCTGCATCTTCGAGTTCGATGAACGCGTGGGCACGCTGCTGATCCGGGCCAAGGCACTGGGCATGGACCTTGAGGCGCACCTGCAGGCCGGTCGTCTGGAGATCATGCAGATGGACCCGGCGGAGATCTCGCCGGGCGAGTTTTCCTGGAACATCCAGCGCGCGGTCGAGGAACGCGGCTGCAGCGTGCTGTTGATCGACAGCCTCAACGGGTATGTCGCGGCGATGCCGCAGGAAAAGCAGTTGATGCTGCAGCTGCACGAGATGCTCTCCTACCTCAACCAGAAGGGCGTGGTGACGTTCCTGATCAATCCGCAGCATGGACTGGTCGGCACCATGTCCACCGGCAACATCAACGTGTCCTACATCGCCGATGCGGTCATCCTGTTCCGCTTCTTCGAGGCACAGGGCCGCATCCGCAAGGCCGTCTCGGTGATCAAGAACCGGGGCGGTGGCCATGAAGACACCATCCGCGAACTCAAGATAGACGGCTGCGGGGTGTCGCTGAGCAGCCCGCTGAAGGAGTTCAAGGGCATCCTGACCGGCACCCCGGAGTTCGTCGGCGACAACGGCGCGTTGCTGGGCCATCCCTATGCCGGATGACAGCGGCGGGGCGGGCGTTGTCCACATCGTTGCCCCGTTTGGACGCGATGCCGAGAGCATCGCCGCGGTGCTGCACAGCGCTGGGCTGGCCACCGCGATAGCGCCGACCCTGGCCGCACTGGGCGACGCGCTGGATGCGCGCGCCGGGGCGGTGCTGGTCACCGAAGAGGCGGTCGCAAGCGGCACCGATGCGTTGGTGGAGGCGCTGGCGCAGCAACCGGCCTGGTCGGACCTGCCGTTCATCCTGCTGCGTTCCCCGCGCGCGCACCGCCGGTCGCCGGCCGATGGCCTGCTGCCGCGCACGCTCAACGTGATCGAGCTGGACAGGCCGCTGGGCAGTATTTCGCTGCTCAGCGCGGTGCAGGGCGCGCTGCGTGCACGCGAGAAGCAATACGTGGTCCGCGATCAGATGCAGGCACTGGCCGACAGCCGCGTGGCGCTGGTCCGCAGCGAAGCCGAGCTGCGCCTGATCGCCGACGCCATGCCGGTGCTCATCGCCTTCATCGACCGCTCGCTGCATTACCGGTTTGCCAACAAGGCCTACGAAGCCTGGTTCGACCTGCCGATCGGTGAGGTCATCGGCCAGCATGTCAGTACGGTGATCGGTGCCGAGGCGTGGGAGTCGCGCAAGCCGGCGATGGCGCGCGCGCTGGCCGGGCGCGAAGCGCTGTTCGAGACCAGCTGGCCGCGCCGGGATGGCCGCCGCCGCGATGTGGAAGTGCGCTATTCGCCGCGCTTCGGCGCCGATGGCAGCCCCGACGGCTTCCATGTGTTCGTCACCGACATCACCGCCTCCAAGGTGGCGCTGGAGGTCAGCCGGCAGCACGCCCAGCAGCTGGAGGTGATGGTTGCCCAGCGCACGCGTGAGCTGGAAGCGCAGATGGCCGCGCGCGAAGCCAGCGAGGCCGCGCTGCGCCAGTCGCAGAAGATGGAGGCCATCGGCCAGCTTACCGGCGGTATCGCGCACGACTTCAACAACATGCTCACCGGCATCCTCTCGGCGCTGGACATCGTACGGCTGCGGCTGGAAAAGGGCCGCTACGATGACCTGGAGCGCTTCTTGGATACCGCCACCGCGTCCAGCCAGCGTGCGGCGAGCCTCACCCAGCGCCTGCTGGCGTTCTCGCGCCGGCAGTCGCTGGATTCCAAGCCGGTGGAGCTCAATGAACTGGTGGGGTCGCTGCAGCACCTGCTGCGCAGCACGCTGGGCGAAACGGTGCACATCCAGACCCGGCTGGCGGACGATCCGCTGCATGCCGCGCTGGACACCAACCAGTTCGAAAGCGCGGTGCTGAACCTGGCGATCAACGCACGCGATGCAATGCCCAATGGCGGCCAGCTTGAACTCAGCACGTCGCTGGTGCGGGTGGGCGAGGGCGTGTCGGCCACGATACCGGCCGGCGTCTACGCGGTCGTCGGGGTCGCCGACACCGGCACCGGCATGCCGCCGGAGGTGGTGGAGCGCGCCTTCGAGCCGTTCTTCACCACCAAGCCGATCGGCAAGGGCACCGGCCTGGGCATGTCGATGGTGTATGGCTTCATGCAGCAGTCCGGTGGCCACATCGCCATCGACTCCGTGCCCGGCCAGGGCACCACCATTTCGCTTTACATCCCGCTGGCCGAGCCTGCCGCGGAGCCGGACACGGTCGTCAGTGCGCCCGAGGTCTCGCTGGGCGCCGGCCAGTCCATCCTGGTGGTGGAAGACGACGAACAGGTACGCATGCTGGTAACCGTGGTGCTGGAGGACCTGGGCTACCAGGTGGAGGTGGTGGGCGATGCCAATGGCGCGATCCCGATCCTGCAATCATCGCGCGGCATCGACCTGCTCATTACCGACGTCGGGCTACCCGGGCTCAACGGCCGCCAGTTGGCCGAGATCGCGCGGCAATCCCGGCCGGTGTTGCCGGTGCTGTTCATGACCGGCTATGCGGAAAAGGCGCAGGAGCGCGCCGCGTTCCTGGAGACGGGCATGGCGATGATCGCCAAGCCGTTCCTGCTCGATGAGTTCAGTGCGGCAGTGAGGCACTCCCTCGCGTAGAGCGGGGCGTTGCCCCGCTGCTCCACTGCCGCGCTGTACCCGACAGCCGGGTGGAACCCGGCGCTACAGGCTCACCTTGCGCCGGTTGTCATCGCTGACCCGGTCGATCAACTTGTTGTACGGATCAAACCCGGCCTCGTCCGGCTTGCCGTCCACCACCACGGTGATCGTCGGCGTCGCCTCGGTGACGTGGTGGCGCTGCAGGTACAGCACCTTCTGGTCCCGCTCCTTGCCCGAGGGGGCATTGGCGAATACGCCCACCTCGATCCAGTCGTCCATGGTGCCGGCGGTCTCCTTGCCGCCGCCGTCGGCGTAGCGCTTCTCGGCGTGCAGCTTCAGGGTGACCTCGTACTTGCCATCGGCACGCTTGCGCGCCTTGGCGTCCAGCAGCCGGTTGTCGTACAGGGTGATCTTCTCGAACAGGTCGGTGACCACCTGCTGGCGGTCGGCCGGCGTCTCGGCGCGGATGTAGCCCAGCAGTTCGCGTGAGGTGGTGTACGGCGGCTGCTGGTAGCCCTTGTCCTGCAGGAAGCGCTTGAGCGCGCGGTTGAGCGCGGCCTCGCCGATCTCCTCGCGCAGGCGGTAGAACACCAGCGAACCCTTCTGGTAGTGGATGTACTGCTGGTTCTCCACCCGCTCCAGCGGCAGCTCCTCTATGCCTTCGCCGCCGCGCCCGGCCAGGTAGCGGTCCAGTTCGGTCTTGAGGAACTGGCGCATGTGCGCGCGGCCGTACGCCTTCTCCATCACCATCAGTGCCGAGTACTGGGACAGCGACTCGGACAGCACCGTGGCCCCCTGCACGTTGGCGCCGATCACCTGGTGCGCCCACCACTGGTGGGCGATCTCGTGCGCGGTTACATAGAACACGTAATCGATCTTGTCCGGGTCACGCAGGTCGGCAATGAAACCGATCGACTCGGAGTAGGGGATGGTGTTGGCGAAGGACTGCGCGAAGCTCTGGTAGCCGGGGAACTCGATGATGCGCACCTGGCGGTGCTGGTACGGGGTGAAGTTGGCCTCGTAGTACGCCAGCGACTTCTGCACCGCCTCGATCATCCGGTCCACGTTGTAGCCGTGGCGCGGGTCGTAATACACCTCGATCGGGATGTCCTTGTACGTGCCGCGCTTGACCTCCCAACGCGCGGACAGGTACGCGTAGAAGTTGAGCATCGGCCGGTCCATGGCATAGCGGAAGCAGCGCCGCCCGTCCACCGTCTTCTCCTCCTGCAGGTAGCCGGGTGCCAGTGCGATCTGGTCCGGCGCGGTGCAGATGGTGGTGCGGAAGTCGAGCCAGTCGGCGTCATCGGAAATGTAGGTGTTGGCGCGCGCGGCCTCATCCTCCAGCTTGGGCATGCGGGTTGGTTCGCCCAGCCCGCGCTTGCGGCGCTCGTTGCGGTCCTCCAGCTCGTTGCCTGCGTCGTAGCCGAACGAGGGCAGCATGCGGCTGTTGAAGAAGCTGCCGTTGGCCACCAGGTTGGTCGGCGCCTGCCCGGCGGTGATGCCGTTCGGGTGCTGGTCCACGCGGAAGTGCACGCGGCGCTCTTCGCCCGGCTGCAGCGGCGTTGCCAGGCGGTAGATGCGGTAGCCCAGGTCCACGTCGTGGAAGGCCAGCGTCTGCCCGCCCAGGTCCACCGCCACCAGCTGGCGGTCATCGCCCATCGCGATATGGATATCGGTGATCGGCGCGGCGTGGGTGTTGCGCACGGTCCAATCCGCATCAATGGTGACCGATTGGGTTTCCGGGTGCAGGTCCACGCGGTTGTCCACCGCGGTGATGCGCGGCTGCGGCAGGTGGCGGTACTTGGACAGCTCGCGCTCGTAGCGCACCTGCAGGTCGCGTTGCTGATCAGGGGAAAGGAACGGATTGCGGATGTTGGTGTTCCAGTACAGCCAGCCGCCCACCGCGACGAAAGCCAGCAACGCTGCCACCGCGCCCACGCCGGCGGGGCCGCGCAGGCGGCGACCGGCCAGGGCGAGGCGTTGGCGCAGGCCCATGCCCACCCCGCGCACCCAGAACGCCGACGCCAGGCACAGCAGCGCCACCAGCAACAGGCCCCAATAGCCCTGGAAGGCCAGCTGTCCGGTCAGGAAGTGGCCGAAGCCGTTCATGTCCGAATACGGTGCGTTGGGCCAGTTGCCGAAGTTGTAGAGGTTCTGGGTGTAATCCAGCATTCCCAGCGCGACCTGGCCGATCATCACCACGATCAGCAGCGCATAGCCGAGGAACTTGTTGTTGGTCAGCACCTGCAGCACCAGTGCCATGCCGCCCATCAGCACGTAGAACACCGAGCCCAGCGCCAGCATTTTGAGGTACACCAACGGCTCAAGGTGGGTGTAGCCCTGGCCCAGCTGCAACGCCATCGAGGCCAGCGCGCCAATCGCTTGGAAGCACACGATCACCATCACCAGCACGCTGAACTTGGCCAGCAATGGCACCCAGTTGGGCACCGGCATGGCGTCGTTGACTTCATTGAGCCGCGCGGTGCGCTCCTTCCACACCAGCTCGCCGGCGTAGAACAGCACGATGATCACCAGCAGCCAGCTGTAGGCGCCCTGCAGCGCGCCGAGCATTTCGGCGGTGACCGGGTAGATCGGCGTGCCGTACAGCGTCTCCTGCGACAGCGCGCCCGGGATGAAGTTGGCCAGGCCCAGCACCAGCAGCACCAGGAATGGCACGCTGCGCAGCACGCCGGCGGTGTCGAAGCGGACCTGGCGCAGGTACTGCCGCCAGCCGGTAGCGGCGCCGAAGGTCGGGTGGATGCGCGGTACGGTGAGCTGCGTGGGGCGGGTGGTGGCGGCGACCGGCGCGGCGGGCTTGCGGCCCCAGCGTCGGCGCCCACTGCCGCTGCGCTCGGTGCGGAACAGCGCGAAGGTCGCCGCGAACAGCGCCACCGCCACGCCCAGCCACAGCGCGCGGTTGGCCAGCACGTAGCCGGCCAGCTGCGGCAGCTGGGTGTTGCTCTGCTCGGTCGCCCAATAGCGCACGGTGCGGCCCAGCGCACGCATGCCGAGCGGTTCGGCCAACGTGGCGATCCAGGTGTTGTCGATGTCGCGCAGCAGCGAGGCGCTCACCCCGTACAGCACGAAGTAGCCCACCAGGCCGATGTACACCCACAGGATCGAGCGGGTCAGCGCGGCCAGCATGGCCAGCAGCGCGGTGGTGAACACCAGGTTGGGCAGCACGATCACCGCGAACGTCCACGCGTAGGCGCGCAGCGGGGTGGGGCCTATCCGTGCCGGGTCCACCCACGGCATGAACGGGGCCAGTAGCAGGCCCAGCGCGATGATCAGGTAGAACAGCAGACCGGCGCACAGCGCGGCCAGGATGCGCCCGGCCAGGTAGTCACGGCGTTTGATCGGGCTGGCGAAGATCAGCTCGGCGGTGCCCAGCTCGAAGTCGCGCAGCAGCGCGTTGCTCACCAGCAGCGCGGACACCAGCATGCCCATCATGGTGAAGATGCCCATGAAGCGGGCAATCACGATCGGGGCATTGCTGTGCACGTTGCCGGCACCCCCGCCGATCTGCACGGCATCGCTGGAGGCCGCCGCGAAGGCCAGCGCGGCAAACAGCACCGACAGCAGCCACAGCAGCGGGGAACGGAGCTGCTCGCGCAGCTCGAAGCGGAAGAAGGCAGTGATCATGGGCGCGCTCCGGTCAGGCGGCCCGCGACTGCAGGCGCAGTCGCTGGAAATACACATCCTCAAGGTCCGGGGCCACCGGCTGGAACCCGTCGCCGGGGTCGCTGGCGCTGTGCACGTGGATCACCGGGCGGCCGCCCACCAGGCGGGTGGAGAGCACCACATGGTTGGCTTCGTAGGTGGCCAGTTCGGCGCTGTCCACCTGCTTGCGCCAGACCTGCTGCTGCAATGCGTCGATGGCATCGCTCGGCTTGCCGGTCAGCAATACCTCACCCTTGTTCATGATGGCCATGCTCGGGCACAGGTCAGTGACGTCTTCGACGATATGGGTGGACAGGATCACCGCCACGTTCTCGCCGATGGCGGCCAGCAGGTTGAGGAACCGGTTGCGCTCTTCCGGGTCCAGCCCGGCGGTGGGCTCATCGACGATCACCAGCCGCGGGTCGCCCAGCAACGCCTGGGCAATGCCGAAGCGCTGGCGCATGCCGCCCGAATACGTGCCCAGCTTGCGCTTGCGGGCATCCCACAGGTTCACCTGCTGCAGCAGCCCGTCCACCACCTCGCGGCGCTGCGCCTTGTGGGTGATGCCCTTGAGCACGGCGAAGTGGTCCAGCAGATCCAGTGCGCTGACCTTGGGGTACACCCCGAAATCCTGCGGCAGGTAGCCCAGCCGGCGGCGCACCGCATCCTTGTCGCGCAGCACGTCGATGGCCGGCTCGCCGGGAATCTCCAGGGTCACGCTGCCGCTGTCGGCTTCCTGCAGCGTGGACAGCGTGCGCATCAACGACGACTTGCCCGCGCCGTTGGGGCCGAGCAGCCCGAACATGCCCCGCGGGATGTCGAGGGTGACGCCGTTGAGTGCGTGCACGCCGTTGGCGTAGGTCTTGGACAGCGAGCGGATCTGCAGCATGCGTCGGACACCTTCCCCTGAATGGTGAACGACTTATCCCGGCAAAGCGGCCCGGCCACATCACCCGTAAGTCATGGGTGCGGTCGGGAGCGGCGCGCCTCTGCTCCCGGCACGACGGGCTTTATCGCGACCAGGTCGGTTTCATCGCACCGCGCTGGCGCCTGGCCAGGCGGGCAGGCAGGCTGGGCCATCCACTGCAGGAGCGTGCCATGCCGATCCACCTCCATCTGACCCGCACGGCCCTGCGCGGGAGCGCGTTGTGGGCGCTGCTGGTCAGCAGCGCACTGGCCAGCGCCGCGCCGGCGCCCGAAGTCGCAACCGCCGCGCAGTGCGCGGTCGGCAGCTACCGCATGGCCGATGGCGGCAGTCTGGACATCGGGCCGGGAGCAACGGCCGAACAGTTGCGCTGGCGGCTCCCGGACGGACGCACCGGGCAGCTGCACGCGCGCGGCCATCGTCGCTGGGCCAGTACGCTGGGCTGGACCGACCGCGCCGATGGCCACACGGTCGTGCTGCCTGCATGCGGCAGCACGGCCATCCGCTTCGACGGCCAGCCCGGTGAGCGCATCGCACTGGTACAGACCGACACCCGCTTCGTGTCCGGCGGCGTCACGCTGGCCGGGCGGCTGACCTTGCCGCCGGGCAACAGCCAGGTGCCGATCGTGGTGCTGGTGCATGGCGCCGAGCACGATGCCGCGTTGCCGGCCTATTCACTGCAGCGCGAATTCGCCGCCGCCGGCATCGGTGTGTTCGCCTACGACAAGCGCGGCACCGGTGACTCGGGCGGGCGCTACACCCAGAACTACCTGACCCTGGCCAACGACGCCATCCACGCCGCACGCCAGGCCCGCCGCCTGGCGGGCGCGCGGGCCGGCCGGCTCGGCTACCAGGGCGGCAGCCAGGGCGGGTGGGTGGCGCCGCTGGCCGCACGCATCGAGCCGGTCGACTTCGTCATTGTCAGTTTCGGGCTGGCGGTATCGCCGCTGGACGAGGATCGCGAAGCCATCGCCTATGACATGGCACGCGCAGGCGTAAGCGCCGATGACACCGCCAAGGCGATGGAGGTGGCCGACGCGTCGGCGGCCATTGTCGGCAGCGGCTTCACCGACGGGTTCACGCAGATGGCGTCCGTCAAAGCCCGCTACGGCCACCTGCCCTGGTTCAAGGCGGTGCGCGGCAACATCAGTGGCTACCTGTTGGCGACCCCGGAAGCGACCGTGCGCGTCGACGGCCCGCGCCTGCTTGAGGGCGTGCCGGCCGACTACGACCCGCTGCCGGTGCTGGAACACCTGGACGTGCCGCAGCTGTGGCTGCTGGCCGGGCAGGACCGCGACGCGCCGCCCGGCCAAACCCTGCAGCGGTTGGCCTGGCTGCAACGCGATGGCCGCCCGATCCAGACCGCGGTGTTTCCCGATGCCGACCACGGCATGTACGACTTCGAACGGGATGCGGCCGGCGAGCGCGTCTCCACCCGCCAGCCCGACGGCTACCTGCGGCTGATGCAGGACTTCATCCTGGCGCGGCCGTTGGCGGCGTCCTACGGTGCGGCAAAGCTTGCTGCGGGGCCGCGCTCAACGCCGCCGTGACGACTCGCGCAGCACCTGCTTCACCGGAATGGTCTGCCCGTCCACCGGCGCGCCGCTGATCAGCGCCAGCAGCTTTTCCACCAGCAGCTGCCCGGCCTGTTTGGTGTCCTGCTGCACGGTGGTGAGCGGCGGCGACACCGATGCGGCCAGCGGGATATCGTCGAAGCCGGCCAGCGCCACATCCTGCGGCACGCGCAGACCGTGCTCGCGCAGCGCCCGCATGGCGCCGATCGCGATCAGGTCGCTGGCCGCGAACACGCCATCCACTGTCTCGCCGCGTGCCAGCAACGCCTGGCAGGCGTCGAACCCGTCCTGCTCGGTGGTGATCGCGTCGTGCTGCAGGCCCGGTTCGGCGCGGATGCCGCGTGCCGCCATCGCCGCCACATGCCCGCGGTAGCGCTCCTCGAACTCGGGGTAGTGGCTGGACGCGTGGCCGATGAAGGCGATGCGCTGGCAGCCCTGGTCGAGCAGGTGGGCGGTGATGTCGAAACCGCCCTGGAAGTTGTCGCTGCCGATCGAGACCCCGGGCTGGTCGGGCAGGGCCGCGCCCCAGCGCACGAAGTGGGTGCCCTGTTCAACCAGCCGCTGCAGCCGCTCGCGCGACTCGTGGTAGTCGCCATAGCCGAGCAGGATGATGCCGTCGGCCTTGTTGCTGTCTTCGTAGTCGGCCTGCCAGTCGGTGGACAGCTGCTGGAAGGACACCAGCAGGTCGTAGCCGCGCAGCGCGCAGGCACGGGTGATCGAGCCCAGCATGGCGTGGAAGAACGGGTTGATCAGCGAGTCGTCGTTGGTGGGGTCTTCGAAGAACAGCAGGGCCAACGTGCCGGCATTGCGCAGGCGCAGGCTGGAGGCGTTCTTGTCGACCTTGTAGTTCAGCTCCCGGGCGATGCGCAGGATGCGCTCGCGGGTTTCCGGATTGACCATCGGGCTGCCGCGCAGGGCGCGCGAGACGGTCGGCTGCGACACCCCGGCCAGGTGGGCGATGTCCAGGGAGGTGGCTTTGCCGCGGATGGTCATTGCTGGGAACGGCGGGAACGACGACCTGCATGATGCCATGCGGCACGGCACCCGGGCGCTGGCCGGGCGGGTGTCACCGGGCCAGGCAGGGCGGGCATTGGCCCCGGGGAATGTGAAATCCATCACGCCCGGCGATCCCGTGCCATGAAAACGTTTTCTGCGATAGACAGAATGCACAAGCCGGCTATAGAGTCGCGCCACAGGGGCCAACAGGACAGGGCAGTGGCAAGTGACGGATCAAGGATTGATCTGCAGGATGAACCCTGCGCGGCTGACGAGAATGCGCTGGGGTGCTTTGTCGCGCTGTTGGGGTTTCTCGACCGACCGGCCGAGCCGGACCAGCTGCGTCACCAGCTGGGCAATCCCGGCGGTGCGATAACCCCTCAGGATCTGCTCAAACTCGCCAAACGTCTGGACGTGAAGGCGCGCGTGGTCAATGCCGATGCCTTCAGTCTGGGCGACTACCCGCTGCCGGCGATGGCCTGCCTGGCCGGGGGGCGCTACACCCTGGTGCTGAAAGCCGACGCTGAGCGCGTGCTGCGTTTCGACGCGGGCGACCACGAACGCCCGGTTACCCAGTCACTGGCCGATTTCGCCCTGGACTACGATGGCCGCCTGCTGCTGATGACCACCCGCGAGGGGGTGGCCGGCGCTGCGCGTGCCTTCGATATCAGCTGGTTCATTCCCGCGCTGGTGAAGTACCGCCGGTTGCTGCGCGATGTGCTGCTGGCCTCGTTCTTCCTGCAGTTGATGGCGCTGATCACCCCGCTGTTCTTCCAGGTGGTGATCGACAAGGTGCTGGTCCACAAGGGCATCACCACGCTGGAAGTGCTGGCGATAGGCCTGATGGTGGTGTCGGTGTTTGAAGTCACCATGGGCGGTCTGCGCACCTATCTTTTCTCGCATACCACCAGCCGGGTCGACGCCGAACTGGGGTCGAAGCTGTTCGCGCACCTCACCCACCTGCCGCTGGCCTATTTCCAGGCCCGCCGGGTCGGCGATTCGGTGGCGCGGGTGCGAGAGCTGGAAACCATCCGCGACTTCCTGACCTCCTCGGCGCAGACCGTGGTGCTGGACCTGTTCTTCGCCATCGTCTTCCTGCTGGTGATGTGGCTGTACAGCCCCACCTTGCTGCTGATCGTGTTGATCACCCTGCCGTTGTATGCGGCCGTGGTGATGCTGGTTGGTCCGATGCTGCGCCGCCGGCTGGACGAGAAGTTCATCCGTGGTGCGGAGAACCAGTCGTTCCTGGTGGAAGCGGTGACCGGCGTGGAAACGCTGAAGGCGCTGGCGGTGGAGCCGCAGGCGCAGAATCGCTGGGACAAGCAGCTGGCCGGCTACATCCAGGCCAGTTTCCGCGCCAGCATGCTGGCCAACTGGGGCTCGCAGGCGATCCAGCTGATCCACAAGCTGGCCACCGTCGCGCTGCTGTTCTTTGGTGCGCGCCTGGTGATCGATGGCAAGTTGACCGTTGGCGAGCTGGTGGCCTTCAACATGCTGGCCGGCCAGGTGTCCGGCCCGGTACTGCGGCTTGCGCAGCTGGCGCAGGATTTCCAGCAGGCCCGCATCGCCGTGGATCGGCTGGGCGACATCCTCAATTCTCCGACCGAGCCGGCCAGCTCGCCCTCACGCGCCAGCCTGCCCAGCGTGGAGGGACGCATCGCGCTGGAGCATGTGGCCTTCCGCTACCGGCCTGACGGGCCGGAAGTGCTGTCGGAGTTGTCGCTGGACATCGCCCCCGGCGAGATCATCGGTGTGGTCGGTCCGTCCGGGTCCGGCAAGTCCACCCTGACCAAGCTCATCCAGCGGCTGCACACGCCCGAACGTGGGCGCATTCTGGTCGATGGCGTGGACCTTTCCATGGTCGACCCCACCTGGCTGCGCCGGCAGGTGGGCGTGGTGCTGCAGGAAAGCCTGCTGTTCAACCGCAGCGTGCGCGAGAACATCGCCATGGCCGACCCGGCGATGCCGATGAGCCGGGTGGTCGAAGTGGCCAAGCTTTCCGGGGCGCATGAGTTCATCCTGGAACTGCCCGAAGCGTATGACACCCGCATCGACGAGCGCGGTGGCAACCTGTCCGGCGGGCAGCGCCAACGTATCGCGATCGCGCGTGCGCTGGCGACCGATCCGAAGATCCTGATCTTCGACGAAGCGACGTCGGCGCTGGACGCCGAAAGCGAAGAGATCATCCAGGACAACCTCAAGCGGATGGCGGCCGACCGCACGGTCATCATCATTGCCCACCGGCTGTCGGCGGTACGCCAGGCCCACCGCATCATCACCCTGGAACGTGGCCGCATCACGGAAACCGGTACGCACGACACTCTGCTCCGCGCCGGTGGCCGCTACTCGATGCTCTACACCAAACAGATGGGGCTGCCTGCAATGGCCGCCCCGGTCAACTGACCCCGCCCCACACTCCCCACACGGCAAGGACGCATCGTGATGTTCAAGGGTCTTCGGCACCATCTTGCGATCCTGCGCGAGAGCCTGCGCGCGGAGCGTGCCGCGGGCGACCGTCCCGTATCGGCCGCCCCGGATTTTCTGCCTGCAGCGCTGGAAATCCTCGAAAAGCCGCCCAATCCACTCGGCCGTGCGGTGTTATGGGTGCTGATCGCGTTCCTGGCCATCGCGTTGGTCTGGTCATGCATTGGCCGCCTTGACATGGTTGCCGTGGCCGAAGGCAAGGTGATCCCGCGTGGCAACGTCAAGATCCTGCAGGCGGCCGATCAGGGCGTGGTACGCGCCATCCATGTAGTCGAAGGCCAGATGGTCAAGGCCGGCGCGCCCCTGCTTGACCTGGATCCCACCGTCAGCCGTGCCGAGGTGGAGCAGGCGCGCCAGGCGTTGTTGAGCGCGCAGATCGATGTGGCCCGTGCTCGTGCCGTCGTGGAGCATATCGAAGGGCGGGAAGGCCGCTTCATCGCGCCCGAAGGCGCTGAACCGTCGACAGTGGCCATCCAGCAATCGCTGCTGATCGCCAAGCACCGCGAATTCGACGCCACAGTGGCCGGGTTGCGCCAGGAGCGCAGTCAGCGCGATGGCGAGCGCGGGATGATCGATGCCGAAGTCGCCAAGCTCGAGGAACAGCTGCCGCTTGCGACGGACCAGCTGACCAAAATGGAAGCTCTCAGTCGTGACAACTACGTGCCGCGACTGCAGGTGGCGGAGATCAAGGAGCGGGTAGTGGGAATGCGCCAGGACCTGGCGATCCGTCGCGAAGAGCGTGGTAAGGCCGGTGCGGCACAGTTGGCCGCCAACCAGCAGTTGGCCAAGAGCCGCAGCGAATTCGCGCGCGAAGCACTGGATGCACTCACCGAGGCCGAAGCCGCCCGCGCGCTGCGTGCCGAAGAACTCAAGAAGGCCGAGGACAAGGCCAGCCACACGATACTGCGTGCTCCGGTGACTGGCGTGGTGCAGCAGTTGCAGGTGCATACCCTGGGGGGAGTGGTGAAACCTGCCGATCCCCTGATGGTAGTGGTGCCGCATGACGGCGAACTGATGGTGGACGCGATGTTGCCCAACCGAGATGCCGGTTTCGTACGTGAAGGGCAAGCGGTTGAAGTGAAGCTGGAGGCATACCCCTTCACCCGCTACGGCGTGGTCGACGGCGTGATCGAAACCGTCGGCCGGGATGCGGTGCAGACCGAGAAGGAAGGCCTGCGCTATCCCGCGCGCGTGCGCTTGCTTCGTTCCTGGATCGAGATCGACGGCCGGCGCATGGCGCTTGCACCAGGACTGGCCGCCACCGCCGAGATCAAGACCGGGGACCGAAGGATCATCGAATACCTGCTGTCGCCGCTGTCGAGGCGGATGCAGGAAGCGGGGAGGGAACGATGAGAGTCTGCGCACCATTCGACGTCCGGCACAGGCGGGTACGTAGCCGCATGGCAGCTTTGCTTGGCCTAAGCCTGCTCTTTCTCCCGCTTGGCCAGCCATTGGCCGGTGAGCCGTCTGCGCGCTTGGCGAGCCCTGAAGACCGGCTCGTTGCATTGATCGGCGGCCAATCGGGGAGCAACGCGTGGCACGGCATATCGATCGCCGATGTTGAACGGGCATTTGCCGTGCGACTGCTACCCGGAATAGGAAGGGTGCGCGCACGCGGTGCGCGGCGCGAGGTCCCAGCCGGATGGTCCTATGGGGTGGATGTGAAGACGTCCCAGGCTGGTCGCGAGTTCCAGTTCGTCGCATTTGCACCGCTGCGCCCTGGCGAGCTCAAGCGTCAGTGCACCTTCCGCGTTGATTCGTTCGAGCGAAGGCTCCGCGGCTTGGGGTTCTCAGGCGGATTCGCCGGTGGACCTCCAGTTAGTCCGAACCTCTGGCACTACTCCCGGCGACGTATCTCTATCCATGTGATCAGCTACGACGCCGTCGAAACCGATACGCCGAACTCCAAGTGCGTCGAAACCATTTCAATCCTGCCGACGGAGCAAGATCATGTCTGAGTTGAACGCAAGGCTCACTGGAATGTTGAACGACCTCGCCTCCAGAGGCGCAGCTTCAGCTCGGGCAGCAACCCAGCTACGCAAGGCTCTTGCCGGCTCGCCAAGTTTGGTTGAGCGATTCCAGCGTGCCATCCAGACCGGCCAACTCAAGCGGATCGAGCTCCTTTCCAACGATGCGGCGGAGTTCGCACACATGACCTTGGACGGCACTCTTCGCATCAGGGAGAGCGCGACGGTGGGGGTTTCGGACGTCCAGAAGATGGATGTCCTTCGCTCAGCCCTTGGCCACGAGATTGCCCACGGCTTGTACACCGACTTCTACAAAGACTATGCGGCGGTCACCTACGCCGCCGCAAATCTCGCGCAAAATGGCGGCCCAGTCCGCGATTACACAAAGCTGATCGGCAATTACCTCGCGTCCGCGCGTAGGAACGAGGCTGTAGCCAATATTGGGGGCTGGAACGCGGTAGTTTCACAGATGAATGCAGACAATGGCGGGAAGCCATTGGTGCGCAGCGAAGTGATGGAGCGCATGCGTCAGGCCATGCCTGAGTCATTTGAACAGGTTTCCCCCGGAGTCTTCGAGCTGCGTTCGGGCATCACGCTTACAGCGGATATGCGGATCAATGCCGGAATTGCGAGCAACGTTGAGGCATTTGCGCGTGATCATTTCGACAGAGGTTCTTCCAGCCTCGGTCCCGGCAAGGACGTCAACTACCTCCACTACTATGCTGCCGGAATAATCAGCTATGTACTTTCCGCGGAGATGGACTTCAACCATGGAGAGGGCCAGAGCGGCGTACATATCAACCTGGGCCAGCTTGGGCTGGTCGAATCAATGCTTGAGCGCGCAGGTCTGTACTTCAATGGCAGTAGTGACTACTTCCATTTCACCAACACAGGCGGTTCCCCGCTTGACGGCTTCAAGCGGCGCGGCACAACGGCAGACCAGAGGTACAGTCCCTTCCAGTCCATGAACCTGGATTTGGCGGCGCTCCAGAAGCTGGCGCAGTCGGGCTTCCTGGGAGGAGCGATCGGGGGGGCGATCGCCTCGGCGTTGAAAATCAACGATCCAGGATGGCAGGTGCTGGCCTCGGCTACGTTGACAACCGTTGGCCAGAACCTTGCGCAGGCGATCACTGCCGGCGGAATGGGAGGTCGCCTGCCATCCGGGGTGTTCATCGAAGTTCTGGCCGATCTTCCTGAAGAGTTCCAGACCAACCTGCGTGGCGCAGCGGCGGGAGCTATTTCTGCCTACCTCACCGCTGAGTTGTTCAGCTCGCTGGGCATCGAGGGGACGCTGGGAGAACTGGGGCAGACGGCCGCTTCAGCCGCGCTTGCACAGGTAGTCCAGAATGCGGCGTTGATTGCCGATGGCGCCAAAATAAGCTTGTTCGATGGGCTTGGGGCCGCACAGATATTCAATGCGGTAGGCGGCTATGTAGGGGCCCGCCTTGGCGCGAGTCTAGTGAAGTTTGATACCGTCGGCGGCCAGATCGGTGCCCAGATCGGCTCCGCAGTTGGTGCGTATGTTGGGGCTTCGGTGGCCACGACATGGGCTGCGGCGGGCGGCAAAGTTGGTGCGATTTACGGACCTCTGGGCGCAGCGGTGGGCGCCTTGGTTGGCTACGTGCTGGGCGGATTGATCGGTTCGTTCTTCTCCAGTGGAAAGCCTCGTTCCTGGGCGTCGGTCACATGGGAAGAGGGCGCCGATATCTTTGTAGTCAGCGGCGCCCGAGCGCGGTCCGGGGGCTCGCGCCTTGGCGCGACACTGCTGGCAAACGCCGTTGCAGAGACGCTAAATACGGTACTGGACATCACCGGAAGCCAAGTCGGATTCGGGGCCCGTGTGGATGGCGGAACCTACGGAACCTATGGGAGTGACTACCGATACTGGTCGGCAACGCCCCTTGATCTATCCACCGCGGAAGAGCTGATAGCGCACGGAACGACGCGGGCGCTGATCGGGTTGTCGGGCACGCTGGTCGGGGGCGATGTCTATATCAAACGTGCACTTACCACCCACCTCGCCAATCTGGCTGCTCCGACTGCCTTCACTACCACTTCGCTTATCGGTGATCTGGCCATGGCGGCCGACTATAGTCGTTACTCTGCCGACCCTTGGCAGATCAACGCGTTGATCTCTGGCGCTGGGTCCAGTGGCCTTGGCGCGCAATGGGCCATTACTTTCGCCCGTGCCATTGAGCTTGGACTCAATAAGCGTGCGTTTACCGATTGGACGGGCGGGTTCGCGGCTTGGTTCGACCAGATGGCGGATGGGCGCCTGGACGGAAAGGGATTGAATGCAGCGAACGTGGCACCCGTTTTCAGTCGTACAGAGGGCCGTCAGTTCCGATTGCTCGATTCGAGCGGTGACGCAGTTGCGACCTTGGAAGATACTGTCGTCGCCGCTGACAAGGATGAGGTGTTTGGCACCAGCGGCAACGACAGCATCGTTGTGGATGGCGCAACACTTTCGTCTAGCGCGGGTGTCCTGATCAATGGAAGTGCTTTGCAGGCCAGCCACCGCATCGAGATCGCAGCCGTCATCGACGCCGGCGCCGGAGACGACATCGTCCGTGGCGGCGACTTGGGCAATGACCTGCTGGGTGGAAGCGGAAATGACACTCTGGTGGGCGGCCTGCTCGATGACTGGTTGTTCGGCGGCGACGGCAATGACGTCCTGTTCGCGGGCAACGTCGCCAATGTGAACTTCGTCGTCGGCGACACGGCTGCCCAGGCGACAGCCATCGCCGGCAACGGTGGCAACGGCAACTACCTCGACGGTGGCGCTGGCGATGATCGCTTGTACGGCAGCATCGGCTCGGACTGGCTGGAAGGTGGCGCGGGCAACGACCTGTTGGTCGGTGGCGAAGGCGGCGATATTCTCGCCGGTGGTGCGGGCGACGACCGCGGTGCCGGTGGCGAAGCGCGCCTGTTCGGTGGAGGTGGTTCGGACCAGTACCTGTTCCGCCTCGGCGACGGCCGCGACGTGGTGTACGACGAGCAGGGCAGCGGCGGGATCCGTGGCAGCGGCGACAGCCTAAACGACCGCCTGGCGAAGATTGCCAACGGAGAGCTGGCGCGCAACTGGGCCGGCGGTGGTGACTATGAAGTCAACGGGTCGGTAAAGGGGGGCGAAGATGCCATCGTGTTTGGCAGCGGTTTGTCGCTGCAGAATGTCCAGATGCGTCGTTCAGCGGCCAGTGGCGCAGGCAATGATCTGGTCATTGCGCTGCTTGCCTACGATGCGGCGGGCAACGCGATCCTTACCGGCGACGAGCTGATCATCAAGGACTGGTTCGAGTCCTCACACCGCGTGGAGTGGCTGCGTTTTGCCGACGGCGAAGAGATCCGCATCGGGGACATGACCTCCTACATCATCGGCACCGGTGGCTCGGACGTTATTTTGGGCACCTATGGCGCTGACTTCCTGTACGGCGGCGCTGGCAACGACGAGATCCGCGGCCTGGCCGGCAACGACTTCGGCAATGGCGGGTCGGGTGACGACTTCGTCGCCGGTGACGGCGACCAGGACTGGGTGATGGGCGGGTCCGGTAATGACCAGGTGCTGGGCGGCGCGGGTAACGATACGGTATTCGGTGACGACGGCGACGACCGTGTGTACGGCGGCACTGGAGCGGATCTGGTCGTTGGTGGCCGTGGGAACGATGAAGTAGTCGGCGGCGCAGGTGATGATGTCTTCCGCTACCAGCGTGGCGATGGCGATGACACCCTCATGGACGACTATGTCGACAATTGGGATCTGGTCTGGCAGAACGGCGGGTACGTCAACGGCTATGTGCGCAATGCCGATGGAACCGTCAGCAAGGACGGTATCGTCTACTTCGACGGTTCCACCTGGACCAGCCATAACGACTGGAACGACGAGGCCCAGGTGCTGCGCCGCCACCAGGGCGCGATCAACGGCTTGATCGCGCGCAACGCTGGTGTGGATTCGCTGGAGTTCGGTGTCGGCGTCGACATCCAGGACGTGATGCTGCAGCGGGATGGCAATGATCTGCGGCTGGTGATCGGTCGTGATGGCGAGGTTGGCCAGCTGTCCGGTTCCGGCGATCGCATCACCATCAAGGACTGGTATGCCCTGGGTGGCTCCATCGAGAACATGGTCTTCGCCGCAACCGGGCGGCACGCCCTCACCGACATGACCCTCCTGGGTGGGGGCGATGGGAACGACACCATCAACGGAACAGCTGGCAAGGACTGGCTGACTGGTAATGGCGGCGATGACGTGATCGACGGCGGGCAGGGGGGCGACCTGCTGATGGGGAACGACGGCAACGACACGCTGCGTGGCGGCGCCGACAACGACGTTCTCTACGGCGGGCGGGGTGACGACCTGCTGCACGGTGGTGCGGGTGCCGACACGCTGTTTGGCGGCGGCGGTGTGGACATCGCGTCGTATGCGGGCAGCGTCGGCGTACGCGCATATCTGGAAGGTACCTTCGCCAACACGGGTGATGCCAAGGGCGATGTGTACAGCAGCATCGACGGACTGGAGGGCAGCAGCGGCGACGACCGGCTGGGCGGCAGTGTCGGCGCTGATGTCCTGCGTGGTGGCGGCGGCAGCGATGTTCTGTATGGCGGCGAGGGAGACGATACGTACGAATACAACCTGGGTGATGGAAACGACCAGATCTTCGAGGGTGCCTTCGCCCTGGAGGAAGTGGTCACCTCCGCTGGTGACGTAGCGGGCGGCTATTCGGCATCGTGGGAGTCGCTTGGTCAGGGGGCGGGCGGTCTGTATGCCCATCGTCTGACGATCACCAGCCGGGAGACCGGTCAGGTTGTCTACAAGAGCATTGACCGCGTTGACTTCCTGTTTGCCACCGCGCAGGCAACCATGCCGCCTGCGTCGGCATGGCCTTATGGCGTCGCGCGGCTGCTGGGCAATGCATGGCGTAACACCGAAAACGGTTCGCAGATCGTCCGCGAAGCCTTCCAGGATGTTGAAGGTGGCAACGATGTCCTGGCGTTCGGCGGCGGCATCAGCCTGTCAAACCTGCGCATGCGGACCGTGAGCGGCGATACCCAGCTTGATGTCATTGCGGCACAGACCGGCTCGGTCAGACTCAGTGATGGGTTCACCAGCCAGCGCCGCGTTGAGAAGGTCCAGCTCAGCGATGGACTTGTGTTTGACCTTGAAAATCTGCGTCAGCTTGCGCAGGGGGGGACGACCGCTGATGACGTTGTTCTGGGAGGCGCTGCGGCCGACACCATCAACGGCGGCGCCGGGCATGACGTGATCTCTGGCGGGGATGGGGATGACAGGCTGTCCGGCGGCGAGGGTGACGATACCCTGGAAGGCGGTGCGGGTGCGGATGTGCTGGACGGTGGGAGCGACCGCATCAGTCTTGGTCTGCCGTTGGAGTCAGGTCGTGGCTACGGGGACACGATCCGCTACGTAAGCTCCGACGCCGCGCTGGTCCTTGATCTGGCGGCTGGCACGCTGTCCGGCGGTCATGCAACGGGCGACACCATCGTGATGAGCGGGGGTGTGAGGTCCATTGAGAATGTGGTCGGAACAGATGGCTTTGCCGATACCTTCAGTGGCGATGCGCGGGCCAACCGCCTGATTGGCCTGGGCGGCAATGACTGGCTGGATGGCCGGGGGGGCGATGACGTCCTCATCGGCGGCGATGGCAACGACACCCTGATGGGCGGGGATGGCAACGACGCGATTTCTGGCGATGCCGGCGACGACCGTCTTGAAGGCGGAGCGGGCAATGACGTGCTCGCCGGTGGTTCGGGTGCCG
Organism: Stenotrophomonas rhizophila; assembly: GCF_000661955.1. Lineage (NCBI taxonomy): Bacteria > Pseudomonadati > Pseudomonadota > Gammaproteobacteria > Lysobacterales > Lysobacteraceae > Stenotrophomonas > Stenotrophomonas rhizophila. The sequence goes on along the minus strand of NZ_CP007597.1, from coordinate 3,350,453 downwards.
ATGACATCTACGGTGGCGTGGGCGACGACCAGATCAGCGGTGATGTCGGTGACGACAAGGCATGGGGTGGCGAGGGCAATGACACCCTTGGCGGTCAGGAGGGGGCCGACCAACTGTACGGCGACGCCGGCGACGATACCCTGGTGGGGGGCGCCGGTGATGACCTGCTCGATGGTGGTACCGGCAATGACACGCTGGTGGGCGAGGCGGGCAATGACCTGCTGCGCGGAGGAGATGGCAACGATACCTATCTCTTTGATCGCGACGGCGGCAGCGACCGGATCGAAGACGCACAGGGCGTGAACCGCATCGTGCTGCAGAACGCCGCGCCCAACGAAGTATGGTTGCAGCGCGTTGGCAACGACCTGCTGGTAAGCGTGATCGGTGGCAGCACCCGCATCACCATTGCCGGCTACTACGCCGGAACCAGCCGCATCACCGAGATCACCACCGGCGGTGGGTCGCTGTTCCTGGCGCACGCCGAGCCGTTGCTGGCGGCGATGGCGGCCGATTCGGTCTTGGTACCGGGCAGTATGTCGTCCGCACTCCAGGAACAACTGGCCAGCTACTGGCAGAACTCCAACAAGCCTGCTCCGCTGGTGGCCACCCAGTATCTGGCAACCGACGAAGACGTGCCCCTCACTGGCAACGTCAACGCCGTGGACCATGATGACAACATCACCGGCTATACGCTGCTGACAGCGCCGGGCATGGGTAACTTGACCCTCAATGCAGTCACCGGCGCATGGGTCTATACCCCAGCGGCAGACCGCCACGGCAATGATCGCTTCGTGGTCCGCGTCACCGATGCCGATGGCAACACCGCCGACCAGGTGGTCGAGCTGGCGGTGCGGTCGGTCAACGACGTGCCAAGCGACATCCTTGCCCCGGGCCCGTTGGCCGTCGACGAGAACGCGGCAAACACCCTGTCGCTGGGTCGCTTTGGCCATGTGGACCGCGACGGCCCCGAAGACACCGCCACCTTCACCCTGGTTGACGATGGCGGTGGGCGCTTTGCGATCAGCGCCGATGGCGTGCTGAGCGTACGCGACGGCACCAGGCTCGACTACGAAACCGGCGTGGCGCACACGGTCCGGATACGCGTCACCGATGGTGCGGGCGCCTGGTTCGAAAAGAACTTCGTCATCGACGTGCGCAACGTCAACGAAACCCCGTTCACGCCCAGCCGTCCGCCCAACATGGCCCCGGTACTGGCGGGTGAGAAGACCGGCGCCGGCACAGTGGTTGGAAGCTTCGTGCTGAGCGATCCGGACAAGACCACGCCAACGCTGCAACTGGTGACCAATCCGGGTGGACTGCTTGAGGTGGTGGGCAACCAGGTGCGTGTCCGCGCAGGGGTTGCGATCGATTTCGAGGCGCTGTCCAAAGCGCAGGGCGCCACGCTGGTTGATCTGGACGGCGATGGCATCAAGGAGGTGTTGTTGACTGCCAGCGTGCGCGCGCATGACGGCAGCCTGGCCTCGGACGGGACGCTGAGCTTCACCTACGCAATCGAAGACGAGAACGAGGCGCCCACGGCCGTTGCGTTCGCTGCGAGCACCACCAGCATTACCGAAACCGACCGCGTACCCACCGGGACCGCGCGGCCGGCGATCCTGCTTGGCACGTTGTCGGCGACCGATCCGGACACGACCCCGGGCAGTGATTTCGCCACGATGGCGTACAGCGTGTCCGACAGCCGCTTCGAGATCGTCAACGGCAACCAGCTGCGGTTGAAGGCCGGTGCGATCGTCGACTACGAGGCGGGTACCACCATCACGGTGACCGTTGTTGCCACCGATCGTGGCGGTGCTGGGCTGAGCGTCAGCAAGCAGCTGGTGTTCACCGTGGTCAACCGCGATGACTACCTGTATGGCACCGCCGCAGGCGAGACCCTGGTGGGGCAGGCCAACCGGGACGTAATCCAGGGCTTGGGCGGCAACGACATCATCAACGGGGGAGGCGGCAACGATGATCTGTACGGTGGTGACGGCGACGACACCCTGCGCGGTGAAGCCGGCGATGACAAGCTCTGGGGCGATCTAGGCCGCGACACCTTGTATGGTGGGGCGGGCGTTGATGAGCTGCGTGGCGGTGACGGCGACGACACGCTCTATGGTGACGACGGTGATGACCGCCTGTACGGCGAAGCCGGCAACGACGTGCTCGACGGCGGTGCCGGTAGCGATCTGCTGGACGGTGGCCTTGGCAACGATACGCTGCTCGGCGGACTGGGCAACGACACGCTGCGTGGCGGTGAGGGCGATGACATCGTTGATGGCGGGGCCGGGGCCGATGTGCTGTCCGGTGGCGCAGGTGTCGATACGCTGACCTACGCCACGGCCACCGCTGGCGTCGTGCTGGACATGGCTACCGGAACGCACGGCGGGGCTGCGCAGGGCGATGTGCTGGAAGACGCGTTTGAACGCGTTATCGGAAGCAGCTTCGCTGACACGATCACCGGCACCGCCGGTGATGACTACATTGAAGGTGGCGCAGGCAACGACAAGCTCTACGGTGGTGCCGGCAACGACACGCTGTACGGCGGCGATGGCGATGATCTGCTCGACGCGCAGGCCGGCAACGATACGCTCTATGGTGGTGCCGGCAACGACATCCTGATCGGCGGCGACGACAGTGATGTCTATCTGATCGACCGGAGTTCCGGGGCTGACGAGATCCGTAACTATGATTCGAGCGGTGACGACATCGACGTCATCGGCTACCGCGACATCAGCCGCAATGATCTGTGGTTCAGCCGCACCGGGGATGACCTGGTGATCTCGGTCATCGGGACCAGCGTGCAGACCACGATCAAGGGCTGGTACACCACCACCAATGCCAGCGATCGGGCGAGCTACAAGATCGATTTCTTCCTGGCCGGTGAGCACGCAACGAGCACGATCAACGCCGAGGCGCTGGTGGCGCTGATGGCTGGAAAAACCAAGCCTGCAACCTTGGCCGACTACCAGGCCCTGCACGCGGACGCAGCGTTCGAGAACCAGTGGCGCCACCACTGGGATGGCAACGGCCTGCCGACGGTCAGCGTGGTGGCCAACCAGCAGATCAATGAGGACGGCCAGGTGGCCGTGCAGTTCACCGTAGGCGATGACCTGACCCCGGCCAGCGGCGTGAGCGTGCGTGCCGTGGCCGTGGATGCCACAGACCTGAGCACCGTATTGGCGTGGATGAACCCACCGACCATCACCGTGGGCGCCAACGGCTCGCGCACGGTGACGCTGGTTCCCAAGGGCAACGCCAGTGGCCGGGTGGCCATCAAGCTGATCGCCACTGACGCCGGTGGCCTGGTGACCGAGCGTGTCTTCTTCCTGGACGTGGCGCCGGTGGTCGATGCGCCGCTGATCACCCGCGCGGTGCAGGTGGGCACCACGCTGGACGGTGGCACGCTGGCACTGGACGTGCAGGCGGCGTTGTCCGACAAGGATGGGTCGGAAACGCTGGAAATCCGTATTTCGAACCTGCCGGCCGGGTTGACGCTCAACAAGGGCACACACCTGGGCAATGGCGTCTGGTCGCTGACGCCTGCGCAGCTGGCGGGACTGGCACTGGTGGGCCCGGCGACGTGGTCGGCCGACCTTGCCGGCACCGCTGCATTGACGGTGACGGCCATTGCCAAGGAGCTGGCGACCGGCCAGACCAGCAGCAAGACACAGACACTGACGGTGACCATCAACGCTCGCCCGACCGACATTACCGTGGACCGGGCGCTGAGCACTGCCGAGTCCACCAGCGAGGCACCGCTGGCCAACGGGACAGTGTTGGGCAACTTCGCGCGCGTGGATGCGGACAATGATGGGTTCACCTTCAGTCTGGCCGACAACGCAGGCGGTCGCTTCGCGATCTCGGCGGCCGGTGTCCTGACCATCGCCAACGCCAGCCTGCTCGACTACGAAACCAATGCCTCGCACCAGATAGTGGTGCGCGTGACCGACGCCGGCGGCCTGACCCGCGACAAAACCTTCACTGTCGCGGTCACCAACGTTGACGAAGCACCTGGCACGCCCACGGTGTCCAACCAGCCGGTCGCGATCGCGGCTGAGAATGCTGCGCTGGGGGGCGTGCTGATCGCCAACCTGTCCTCCAGTGGCGGCAATGGGACCTACAGCTATGTGCTGGAGGGCGATTCCAGGGGGTGGTTCACCCTGGTCGGCAACCAGCTGAAGTTCCGTGCTGGCTTGGTGCTGGACTTCGAGGCGCTGAAAGCTGCCGGCATGACGTTGAGCGATGCGGATGGCGACGGCCGCCAGGAAGCGGTGTACTCGGTGTCGGTGCGCGCCGTATCTGGCGGGCTGTCATCGGTAGGCGTACGCACCATCACGGTGCGGCTGGAAGACGTCAATGATGCGCCGCACGGCATTACCGCGGACCGGACACTGACCATCGCCGAAAACACCGCAAATGGCGCGGCAGTCGGTACGTTCAGCGGCCAGGACCAGGACACCACCGACGGCCTGACCTTCAGCCTTGTCAACAATGCCGGCGGGCGCTTCGCGATCTCGGCCGCCGGCGCATTGACGGTGGCCAATGGCAGCCTGCTCGATTATGAGTCCGCGACCACGCATGCCGTCACGGTACGGGTGACCGACAGTCATGGTGCCACTCGCGACCAGGTCTTCCAGGTCGGCGTGTCCAACGTGAACGAGGCACCGCGCACTCCGGATGTCGTCCAGCACATCGTGCTCACCGGCGAGAACACCGGGGTGGCCGGGCAGGTGGTGGCAACCCTGTCGTCGTCCGACCCGGACGGCACCACGCCGTCCTATCAGGTCATCAACGATCCCTTCGCCTGGTTCGTCATTTCCGGCAACCAGCTCAAGTACAACGTCAGCAGCTTCGATTTCGAAGCGGTTGCCCCGTATCTGCAGCTGATCGACGGTGATGGCGACGGCCAGTTGGAGGCGTATTACAACGTGACCCTCCGGGCCACGGATGGCGCGCTGGTGTCGGGCAACCGGGAAGTCACTGTCCGCATCGAAGACGTCAACGAAGCGCCGACTACCTGGGGCCAGAGCGTCTCGCTGGCGGAGTCAGCGCCCGGCGCCGGTCAGACGGTGTTCCAGTTCACCAACTGGTCCGATCCGGACAGCCAGTGGTACAACCGTGACCACCGCTTCGCCATCACCGGCGGTGCCAGCAATCTGTTCGGTATCAACGCCACCACCGGGCAGATCGCGCTGCATGGCCAATTGGACTACGAGGCCGCGCAAAGCCATCAAATACTGGTCACGGTGACCGACCGGGGCGGCCTTTCGTCCAGTACCTGGGTGACGATCAACGTACAGAATGTCAACGATCGTCCTACCGTCGTACGGGTCGAAGACAATGGTATCCAGGTTATGTGGGGCAGTGACGCCGAAGATGGGTTGGCTCTGCTGGTGGTGACAAGTGCAATCGAGTTCGTGCATGTCACCGGGCAATACACCGATACCTATAGTGGTGAAGGTTATAGCTATGATCGCGGAATAACGACGCGCGCGGTATCCGGGGACGGTTTCCTCACCGGGTATCATCACAGCGCCAATTATCTTGCCACTCGCGTGAATGCGCGTGGCAGCTGGCGTCAGGAGACGTCTGGCAATTGGGGCGATCCGCGCGGAAGTGGTGCAGGCTACTTCGAAGAAACCAACTACGAAACCTGGTACGAAATTACAGTCGCCTCAGTCGACAGTGGCGGTCTTTGGAGCGACCCCATCAAGTTCGTCGTCAACATGCACGGCGCACGCCTTGGGCCGGTGGTGCTGGATCTGGACGGCGACGGCGTTGAAACCGTTGGCTGGGCGCAGAGCGCAACCCGCTTCGACATGAATGGCGACGGCGTGCGCGACCTCACCGGTTGGGTGGGGCCGCATGATGGCCTGCTGGTCCTGGACCGCAATCGCAACGGCGTGATCGATTCCGGCGCCGAAATCTCGTTCACCGCTGACCTCGACGGTGCCCATTCGGACCTGGAGGGTCTGGCGGCCTACGACAGCAATGGCGATCGCCGCTTTGACGCCAACGATGCACGCTTCGGCGAGTTCCAGGTGTGGCGTGACGGCAACCGCGATGGCATCAGCCAGGCCGATGAATTGCTGACCCTCCAGCAGGCGGGCGTGGCGTCGATCAACCTCGATGCGCAGCGCACCGGGCAGATGCCAGGCCAGACGCCAGACAACACCACCTATGCCAACGGCCAGTTCACCCGCACCGATGGCAGCCAGGGGGCACTGGCGGACATGTTCTTCGCCTTCGGCGAACGCAACAATGACGAGGGTGGCACCGGGCAGAACCTCAATGCCGGCAACGGCAACGGGGGGCGCGATCTGGGCAGCGGCGATGCCACGTCCGGCCGCGTCAACCGTCGCGGTGGGAATCTGAGGGTCGCGGCCAGTGCAGACCTGCCGCAGTCCGGGACCCCTCCGGTAGTGGCCGGTGCGCCGGATCGCTTCGGCGGGGTCGAGCAGACAGCGGCCGAACGCAGGCAGGCCCCGTCTGGACAGGATCGTCGACCGGCCGTTGACGACAGCCTCCCGACCAGCCCCCGGACGTCACGCTCGGCCCTGCATGACAATCTGGCACTCGCCCAGAAGAAGCGGTTCCAGATGATCGAAGCGATGTCCACCTTCGATGCCCAACCCTACGCGCAGGGCATCAGCACGGCCGCGCGCAACCCTGCCACCATGGAACTGCTCACTGCCATTCCCGACTACAGGATTTCCCACTCATGATCACGTCCCCGACGTCCGCTTCACCGGCCAGCGATGGCGCCCCCCGCACCGTGGCCGAGGCATTGGGCCAGATCGTCTGGCTGCTTTCTCAGTCTGCGCTGCATCGTGAGCTGAAGTTGAAGGACTTGGAATGGTCCTTCATGCCGCCGGTGCTGAAGGAACAGTTCCGGGTGTTCCGCTTCGGCACCCTGCCGCCGTTGCCCGGGCTGCAGGATGCCTCGCCGGCCTTCAGCGGGCTCACCCAGCAGGCGCTGGAGCAGCTGCCGCTGGGCGTGGCCATCTGGGCGAACTTGTCCGAGGTGGCCGAGCGGAAGCTGGAACAGGGGCAGCGCCTGGAACTGGAGGAGTGGAATAGCGGCGACCGGCTGTGGCTGATCGAGTTCGTCACGCCCTTTGCGACCCCCGGCAACGGCCTGGCAGAAGCCATGCTCACCGACCTGCTGACCGGTCCGTTCGCGGGCAAGCTGGTCTCGATGCACCGGACCGACCCGCAGACCGGCCGGCGCGACAAGGTCACCCTGAATGCCCCGGGGGCCGAGGCGGCCTGAGGGCGGGCGCTGAGCCCCGTCGCAATTGACGCCCGCTTGCGTTCTGGTGGGTTTCATCGAACTTTCCGTGGTCGCCCCCAGCGGGCGGCCAGGGGCGGTTCCAGTGGTACCATGGCGGCCAAGTACCCCAACGAATCACCCCCCGCAGGGCCGCCGCATCCCGGCATCGATCCGCTTGTGCGATGACACCAGGCGGCCCTCGGACAACGGAAGAGCAACCCTATGGCGCGCGGCATCAATAAAGTCATCCTGGTCGGCAACCTCGGCAACGACCCGGACGTGAAGTACACCCAAGGCGGCATGGCGATCACCCGCATCAGCCTGGCCACCACCAGCGTCCGCAAGGACAAGGATGGCAACCAGCAGGAGCGCACCGAATGGCACCGCGTGGTGTTCTTCGGCAAGCTCGGTGAAATCGCCGGCGAATACCTGCGCAAGGGCAGCTCGGTCTACGTCGAAGGCAGCCTGCGTTACGACAAGTACACCGGCCAGGATGGCGTGGAGAAGTACTCCACCGACATCATCGCCGACGAAATGCAGATGCTGGGCGGCCGCGGTGAAGGCGGCGGTGGCGGCGGTGCAGGCGCCGGTGCCGGTGGCAACTACGGCGGCGGCGAGCGTCCGCAGCGCCAGCAGGCCCCGCGCCAGGAGTACGGTGGTGGTGGTGGTGGCGGTGGTCAGCGCCAGGGCGGGCAGGGCGGTGGTTACGGCCAGCAGCGCCCGCAGCAGCAGCCGCAGCAGCCGGCGCCGCCGATGGACGACTTCGCTGACGACGATATTCCGTTCTAAGCAAAACTCACCGGTACATCCCGGCAGAGTTTCAAGAAAAGCCCCGTTCTTACGGGGCTTTTTTGTGGGTCTTCGCCTGTTCACGGGGAGCAACGCAGACCGATCAACGGTCGGGCAACGCAGGCGCCCGTGAAAGCGGATCTGTGTCCACGGAAGAATCGCACGCACACCCGTAGAGCCGACCGTTGGTCGGCTTCTCCCAGCGCCCGACGATACCGACGTAAGCCCCCAGGTCGAGCCAAACGGACGTGCGCTTTGTGCTCTGCAGCATAGGTTTTAGTGCACTGCGTCTTGCAAAAAAAAGACGCGCTCCTCTATGGTGCAATCGATTGCATTAAACCGAATCGTCAGCGTGTGATACCGGTTGGGAGGCCGGAAAGTGGATGCCTATCCATTCGATCGGACCAGGCCCGGCCCCGGGGCTCACACGGCGCGATGCGCTGCGCATGGCGGTGGCCGGGAGCGTTGGCCTCGGCGCAGCGGCCGTTCTGCCCGCGTTCGCAGCCACCGCGCCGCTCAAGGGCAACCTGAAGCACTCCGTCGCCCGCTGGACGTTCCCGCAACAATCGATCGCCCAGCTCTGCCAGACGGTGAAGGGCATCGGGTTCGCCGCCATCGATCTGGTGGGGCCGGCGGACTGGCCCACGCTGAAGGCCCATGGCGTGGACAGCGCGATGTGCAACGGCGCGGAGCTGGGCCTGACCAAGGGCTTTGCCGGCAGCCAGTTCCACGACGAACTGGTGGAGCGTTATACCCGGCACATCGACCTGGTGGCCGATGCCGGCTATCGCAACCTCATCTGTTTCTCCGGCAACCGCAACGGCATGGACCCCCAGGAGGGCATGGCCCATGCCGAGGCAGGGCTCAAACGCATCCTCGGGCATGCAGAGAGGCGCGGCGTGGTGCTGGTGATGGAGCTGCTGAACTCCAGGGTCGATCATCCCGACTACCTGTGCGACCACTCCGCATGGGGCGTCGAGCTGTGCCGACGGATCGGCTCGGATCATTTCGGCCTGCTATACGACATCTACCACATGCAGATCATGGAGGGCGACATCATCGCCACCATCGGCAGGCATCACGCGTACTTCAAGCACTACCACACCGCGGGCGTGCCTGGCCGACACGAGATCGGCGACCAGCAGGAGCTCCATTACCCCGCCATCTGTCGCGCGATCCGCGACACCGGTTTCGATGGGTATCTGGCGCAGGAGTTCATGCCTGCCGCGCCGGATCCCATCGGCTCGCTGCGCGAGGCGATCCGCCTCTGCGACGTCTGAAACGCTATCCACCCAGGTGAAGTAGAACCCATGGCAGACAATCACTATGACGCAATCGTCGTTGGCTCCGGCATCAGCGGCGGTTGGGCGGCGAAGGAACTGACCGAGAAAGGCCTCAAGGTCCTGATGCTGGAACGCGGACGCAACATCGAGCACGTCAAGGACTACGTCAACGCGATGAAGGAGGCGTGGGATTTCCCGCACCGCAACCGGCCCACCCAGGCGATGAAGGCCGACTATCCGGTGTTGATGCGCGACTACGGCTTGGCCGAGAACCTTGAGGGCATGTGGGCCAACGAAAAGGAATCGCCCTACACCGAGACCAAGCGATTCGATTGGTTTCGCGGCTATCACGTCGGCGGGCGGTCACTGATGTGGGGGCGGCAGAGCTATCGCTTCTCCGACCTGGATTTCGAGGCGAACCTCAAGGACGGCATCGCCACCGATTGGCCGATCCGGTATGCCGACATCGCACCGTGGTACGACCATGCGGAGAAGTTCGCGGGTATCGCCGGCACCCGGGAGGGGCTGGATGTGCTGCCCGATGGCGAGTTCCTGCCGCCGATCCCGTTGAACATCGTCGAGAAGGATGTGGCCGCGCGGATCCGGAAAGCCTTTGGCGGAACACGCCATATGATCCACTCGCGCACTGCCAACATCACCCAGCCCATGCCCGAACAGGGCCGGGTCAACTGCCAGTACCGCAACAAGTGCATCCTGGGCTGCCCCTTTGGCGCCTATTTTTCGACCCAGTCGGCGACGCTGCCGGCGGCGATGAAGACCGGCAACCTGACATTGCGGCCGTTTTCGATCGTCAAGGAAGTGCTCTATGACAAGGACCGCAAGCGTGCGCGCGGCGTGGAGATCATCGACGCCGAGACCGGCCAGACCTACCAATACACGGCCAAGGTCATCTTCCTCAATGCGTCGTCCTTCAATTCGACCTGGCTGCTGATGAACTCGGCGACCGATGTCTGGGACGGTGGGCTGGGCTCCTCGTCCGGCGAACTCGGGCACAACGTGATGGACCATCACTTCGGCGCGGGCGCCTCCGGCCGGGTCGAAGGGTATGAAGACAAGTACTACTTCGGCCGCCGCCCCTGCGGCTTCTACATTCCCCGTTTCCGCAACGTCGCTGCGGACAAGCGCGGCTACCTGCGCGGGTTCGGTTATCAGGGCGGTGCCAGCCGCAACGGGTGGTCACGCGAGATCGCCGAGCTGAACATCGGTGCCGACCTGAAGGAGGCGCTGACCGTTCCGGGTGACTGGCGCATCGGCATGACCGGCTTCGGCGAAATGCTGCCGCACCACGACAATACGATCCGCCTGGACGCCGAGCGCAAGGACAAGTGGGGCCTGCCGGTATTGGCGATGGACGTGTCCATGCGCGCGAACGAAAAGGCGATGCGCAAGGACATGGCCGCCGATGCCGCCGAGATGCTGGAGGCTGCCGGTGTGAAGGACGTGGAGATGCACGACAACGACTACGCCCCGGGCAAGGGCATCCACGAAATGGGGACCGCGCGCATGGGACGTGACCGCAGAACCTCCGTACTGAACCAGCACAACCAGGTCTGGGATGCGCCCAACGTCTATGTCACCGACGGTGCCTGCATGACCTCCAGCGCCTGCGTGAATCCTTCACTGACCTACATGGCACTCACCGCGCGCGCTGCGGACCACGCCGTGCGCGAACTGAAAGCGGGGAACCTCTGATGGATCGCCGCGAACTGCTGAAGATGATCGTCGCCGCCACCGGCGCAGCCATGATCGGTCTGCCCGCGCTCGTCCAGGGCCAGGCGCCCGCCACAGGGATGAATACGCCTTTCTCCGACGCTGATGTGGGCATGCTGGATGAGATCGCCGAGACCATCCTGCCGCGTACCGCAACGCCGGGGGCGAAGGACGCCGGGGCCGGTCTGTTCATGGCGCGGTTCGTCACCGACTGCTACACGGTCCGGCAGCAGGCGACGTTCCGGGCCGGCCTGGCCGATATCGACAAACGCGCGGGCGGCCGGTTCGTTTCGCTCGCGCCGCAGACCCGCACCGAACTCCTGCGCGCACTGGATGCAGAGGCCCGGAAACACGCGGTCGACGTGACCGAGACCGGCACCGCCGAGGAAGGAGAACCGATGCCGCACTACTTCACGATGATCAAGCAGCTCGCCATCTTCGGCTTCTTCACCTCGAAGGTCGGCGCGACCGACGTGCTGCGCTACGTCGCGGTACCGGGTCGCTACGACGGCGATCTGGCCTATGTGCCTGGCACGCCCGCCTGGGGGACCAGCTGATGGACCGCGGCACGTTGATCAGGTCTCTCCACGTCGCAGCGGGCCTGCTGGCCACCGCATCCGTGTTTGCGCAGGCCGAGACTGATCCTGCGCGCGATCCAGCCAGGACCGAGGTGTGGACGCCCGTGCCTGCCGTGGTGTCCGCGCCGCCGGGCAAGGCGCCTTCCGATGCGATCGTGCTGTTCGACGGCAAGGATGTGTCTGCCTGGGAGTCGGAGCAGGGCGGACGCGTGCCTTGGCGCGTGGCCGACGGCGCGCTCACGGTGGTTCCGGGCAGCAAGGGCATCCGCACCCGGCAGCGCTTCTGCGACATCCAGCTGCATGTCGAGTGGCGCACGCCCACCGACACGAAGAGGTTCGACGGACAGAACCGGGGCAACAGCGGCATCTTCCTGCAGGAGCTCTACGAGCTGCAGGTGCTGGACAGCTACAACAACCCGACGTACGCCAACGGCCAGGCCGGCTCGATCTACAAGCAGGCCATGCCACGGGTGAATGCCTCGCGTGCGCCGGGCCAGTGGCAGGCCTACGACATCCTCTGGAAGGCGCCGCGCTTCTCGCCGGGTGGCGGGCTCATCTCGCCCGCGCGCATCACCGTGCTGCACAACGGTGTTCTGGTGCAGGACGACACCGTTCTCTCGGGCAAGACCGAGTACATCGGCGCACCGTCGTACGCGCCACACGGGTGCGCGCCGCTCTACCTGCAGGAGCACGATGCCAAGGTCAGCTACCGCAACATCTGGGTACGCGAACTCTGACGGCGCAGGGCCGGCGCCAGTGCCGGCCTGCTACTTCGCCAGGTAACTGCTGATGTCGTCGATCTCCTGCTGTGACAGGTGGGAGAAGGGAGGCATCAACCCGCCGCCCTTGCTGATCTTCTCCTTGATCTGCACCGGCGTCATCCGCTTGCCGATATCGGTCAGCGCGGGGAACGCGCCGGGCATGCCGGCACGATCCGCGCCATGGCAGGCCGTGCAGTGGGTCGCGTACAGCTTCGCGCCCGCAGCAGGGTCGTCCTTGGACCACGCCGCCGGGGCATGCGTTGCCGCCCAAAGGGCCAGCGTCAGTATCAGGGTCGTTCTCAAGCAGGGCTCCTTTGCGGGCTAGCGCGGTGCGCGGGCGGGCAGGCTGACGGTCAGGTGGTCGCGCAGGTAATCGGCACCGGTCTTGATGACCTTGGCAGGATCACGGGGTTGGTCGTGTTCGATGATGTACCACTGCACACCGGCACCCGCCGCCGCCGGCAGGATCGCGTTCCAGTCGAGCACGCCCTGACCGACCGCGGCGAAACCGCCTTCGTCTTCGGCCTGGCCCTTGGGCGCATTGTCCTTGGCATGAACGGCGAACAGCCGGCCGCGGAACTTGCCCAGCATCACCGCCGGGTCGTAGCCGGCGCGTGCCACCCAGGCAAGATCCAGCTCGGTCTGCAGGTCAGGCCCGGCCGCGGCGAACAGCAGTTCCAGGCCGGTCCTGCCATTGAAGTCGACCAGCTCGAAGTCGTGATTGTGGTAGGCCAGGCGCATGCCCTCCGCCCGCACCTGTTTCGAGATCCGGCCCAGTTCCTTACCCAGTGCGGTCCAGCCTGCGGCGTCTGTGGGCCGATCCTTCGCATCCAGGTAAGGCACCACCAGCGTGGTGTTGCCGATCGACCGGTTGAAGGCCACCACGCCGGGCAGGTCCTTGCGCAGCTCGGCCAGCGGCACGTGCGACGAAATCGCCTTGATCGCGTATCGGTCCAGCAACTGCTTGAGTTCGGGGGCGCTGACGCCCTGCGTGCCCACCGTTTCCACCGCACCCACGCCCGCGTCATGGACGATCTTCAACTGCTGGTCGAGCGAGCCGGCGTTGCGCAGTGAGTACATCTGCACTGCGATGGGCTTCTGCGGAGTGGCGATGTCGTGCGCGAAGGCGGGCAGGGCAGCGAGCAGCAGGGCGAGGATTGCAGTTCCGCGAACAGAGGTGTTCTTCAAGAGAGTCTCCCGGGATTCAGCCGATGGTGGTCCAGGCGCGTGTCCTGGCCGATGCAATGACGCGGTCGACGATCAGCGCCGATCGCACGCCGTCTTCGAAGGTGGGCAGACCTTGCGGCTGCTCGCCTTCGATGGCGCGATAGGTGTCGGCGACAAACGCCTCGAAACACGGGCCGTAACCCTGCGCATGCCCGGCGGGCAACACCGACAGCCGGCGTTGTTCGGCACTGCCGGCGCTCGGCCCACGCACGAAGACTTCCTCGCGCTGGTCGGGCAGGCCGATCCACAGCCGCTCGGCGTCTTCCTGGTTGAACGCCACGCTGGCCCTGGCGCCATCGATCTCGAACCAGAGGCGATTGTGGCGTCCGGCCGAGACCTGGCTGACCGTCAGCGACGCCAATGTGCCGGCGCCGGTCCGGAACATCGCCGCCGCCACGTCCTCGCTCGCAACCGCCTGCATCGCGCCGCCGGCCACCGCTGTGGTGAAGCTCTGCCCGGTGTCGGTGCTGCGTTCGGCGATCACCGTGGCGAATGCCGCGCTGACCTCGGCGAAGCGCTCGCCGCTGACCCATTCCACCAGGTCGCACCAGTGCGAGCCGATGTCGGCGAACACGCGCGACGCGCCGCCCAGCGCCGGGTCCACGCGCCAGTTGTTGCTGGCCGGGTCCAGCAGCCAGTCCTGCAGGTAGCTGCCGTGGATGAGGTGCAGCGGTCCCAGTTCGCCCTGCGCGATGCGGGCGCGGGCCTCGCGGATCACCGGGTGGTAGCGGTAGACGAAGGGCACCGTGGCGACCAACGCGTTCGAGGCGGCCAGCGCAGCCAGGGCCTGGGCGTCTTCCAGCGTCGTCGCCAGCGGCTTCTCGCAGATCACGTGCTTGCCCGCTTCCAGCGCGGCCTGCGCCATGGGGCGATGCAGGTGGTTGGGCGTGCAGACGTGCACCACCTGCACCTGTGGATCGGCGACCACGTCCTCGAGGTCCCGATAGGCACGCGGAACACCCCACGCCTGCGCCACGTCGCGGGCGCGTTGCGGTGACGAAGCGGCCACGCCACGGATCTCCGCACCGGCCAGCAGCGCCGCGCGACGGTGTACGGCGCCGATCATGCCGGTGCCGACGATGGCAATTCCAAGCTTGGGCATCGGGTGCGGTCCTCAGGGGGTGGACGGTGCGGCCGCGACCACCGGCCGGTCGCGGAACAGCAGCAGGAAGGCGATCAGCACAACCAGCGCCACGCCCGCCGGGAACAGCCAGATCTTCTGCCAGTCCGGGCCCGCCGCGGTGGTGTAGTGCTCCACCACCGCGCCGGACAGGAACGTGCCGATCAGCATGCCCACGCCGTAGGTGGCCAGGGTGATGAAGCCCTGCGCGCTGCTGCGCGCGGCAGGGCCGGCATGCGCATCGGTATAGATCTGCCCGGTGACGAAGAAGAAGTCGTAGCAGATGCCGTGCAGCACGATGCCGATCACCAGCAGGGAAAAGCCGCTGCCCGCATCGCCAAAGGCGAACAGGACGTAGCGCACCACCCACGCGGCCATGCCCACCGCCAGCATGGTCTTGACCCCCAGCCGCACGAACAGGAACGGCATGGCCAGCATCAGCAGGACCTCGGACACCTGGCCCAGCGATTGCAGGCCGGCGGCGCTGCGCACGCCCAGATCGTTGAGATACGGGTTGGTGAAGTTGTAGTAGAACGCCAGCGGGACGCAGATGGCGATGGAGGACAGGAAAAACACCAGGTAGGCGCGCGACTTCAGCAGCCGCAGCGAATCCAGCCCCAGGATCTGCCCGAGACCGGCGTCGCGCTGTTGCGCCAGCGGCGGCGTGTGCGGCAGGGTGAATGCATACAGGCCCAGGGCCAGCGACGCCATCGCGGCCATCTGGAAGGTCAGCTCCAGCCGGTGTGCCTGTTCCCAGCCCAGCCAGCCGATCAGCACGCCCGCCACGATCCAGCCGACGCTGCCGGCCACCCGCACCAGCGGGAATTGTTTCTCAGGCGATTGCATGTGCCGCATCGCCACGCTGTTGGCCAATGCCAGCGTCGGCATGAACAGCAGCATGTAGCCCATGACGCAGGCGAAGAACATGCGGAAGTCGGTTGCCGTGGACGCCAGCCACATCAGCACCGCGCCGGCCAGATGCAGCACCGCGAGAATGCGCTGCGCCGCGAAGTAGCGATCGGCAATCAGGCCCACCAGGAACGGCGCGACGATGGCGCCGATGGACTGGCTGAGGAAGGCCGTCGCCACCTGGCTCGCACTGGCCTGCAACGGCCCCTGCACCAGGTACGTTCCCAGGGTCACGAACCACGCGCCCCAGATGAAGAACTGCAGAAACATCATCGCGCCCAAGCGCGACATGGTGTGCATCATGGCTTGCCCTCCCAGGCAGTGATGGCTCAGATTCCCAGCATGCGGCGCAGTGATCCAGGATCGGTCCCGCTGTCGGCAAAGTCGTCGAAGGCGCGCTCGGTCACGCGGATGATGTGGTCGCGGATGAACGCGGCGCCCTCGCGCGCACCGTCTTCCGGGTGCTTCAGGCAGCACTCCCACTCCAGCACCGCCCAGCCGGGGAAGTCGTACTGCGCGAATTTCGAGAAGATCGCCTTGAAGTCGATCTGCCCATCGCCGAGCGAGCGGAACCGGCCCGGACGATCGATCCAGTCCTGGTAACCGCCATACACGCCACTGCGCGCACTGGCGTGGTACTCCGCGTCCTTGACGTGGAAGATGCCGATGCGCGCGTGGTAGCGGTCGATGAAGCCGAGGTAGTCCATCTGCTGCAGCAGCAGATGGCTGGGGTCGTACAGGATCTTTGCGCGGGGGTGGTGGTCCACCACGTCGAGGAAGCGCTCGAAGGTCGCGCCGTCGTGCAGGTCCTCGCCCGGATGGATCTCGAAGCACAGGTCCACGCCGCAGGCGTCGAAGGCATCGAGGATGGGGCGCCAGCGGCGGCCGAGTTCGGCGAAGGCTTCTTCCACCAGTCCGGGCGGGCGTTGCGGCCAGGGATAGAAGTAGGGCCAGGCCAGCGCGCCGGAGAACGTGGCGTGCGCGGTCAGCCCCAGGCGCTCGCTGGCCTTGGCGGCCAGCAGCAGCTGCTCCACCGCCCAGGCCTGGCGGGCCGCGGGATCACCGCGCTTGTCCGGTGGTGCGAAGCCGTCGAACAGGCTGTCATAGGCCGGATGGACGGCAACCAGCTGCCCCTGCAGGTGGGTGGACAGCTCGGTGATCTGCAGGCCATGCCCGGCCAGCATGCCGGCGACGTCGTCGCAGTAGGCCTGGCTGCGCGCCGCCTCGGCCAGATCGAACAGGTGGGGCGCGCTGGTCGGTACTTGTACGCCAGAATAGCCCAGCCCCGCGGCCCAGCCGGCCAGCGTGTCCAGCCGATCAAAAGGAGGTGTGTCGCCGATGAACTGCGCCAGGAACAGCGCTGGACCCTTGAGCGTTTTCAAGAGGATTCGCCCTCGATGCAATCGATTGCATTATCCTAGCAGGGGCATTCGAAAGAGCCGTTGTGCACTGCACAGCGGAAGGAAGAGGTAACCCCATGGCCACCATCTACGACATTGCAAAGCACGTCGGCGTCTCGGCCGGCACGGTGTCGCGGGCGCTGTCCCGGCCGGAGAAAGTGCTGCCGGCCACGCGCGCGCGCATCGAGCAGGCGGCCGCCGCGCTGGGCTATGTCCCCAACACGGTGGCCAGAACGCTCAAGACCCAGCGCAGCGGCAAGATCCTGGTCACCGTGCCGGACATCGCCAACCCGTTCTTCGCCCAGATCCTGCAGGGCGCGGAGGACGCGGCGCAGGCCGTTGGCTACGCCGTGCTGCTGGGCGACACCCAGAACCTGCCCGAGCGCGAGGAGCGCTACGCGCAGATGCTCCGGCGCAACGAGGCCGATGGTCTGATCGTGCTGGGGCATCGCCTCCCGCCCACGGCACGTGACATCGTCCAGCAGCAGGGCAGTGCCGCGCCGGTGGTCAACGGCTGCGAGTTCGATCCCGCGCTGGGCATCCCCAGCGTCCACATCGACAACGCGGCTGCCGCGCGCGCGGTGATGGACCACTTGTATGGCCTGGGACACGAGCGCATCGCCGTGGTCGGCGGGCCGCCGGACAATCCCCTGCACCAGCAACGGCTGGAAGGGGTTCGGGCCGCCGGCAAGGCGCGCGGTCGCCTGCGTCACCTGAGCGTTGTGCCGGGTGACTTCTCGGTGGAGTCCGGCCATGCGGCCGGGATGGAACTGCTGGCCCGCGCGTCGGTGCCGACAGCGGTGTTCTGCTTCAGCGACCAGATGGCACTGGGTGTCCTGGCGGCCTGCCGGGATCTGGGCGTCCGGGTGCCGGGTGATCTTTCCGTCGTCGGCTTCGACGACCTGGCATCGTCGCGTTACCTCACGCCTCCGCTGACGACCATCCGGCAACCGATGCGGGAGATCGGTGCCCGCGCGGTCAACCTGCTGCTCGCCATCATCGAACGTGTCGATGTGCCGCTCCAGCAGACGCTGGATTTCAGTTTGATGCTGCGGGGCTCGACTGCCTCGCCCGGGCGGAGGTGAGGGCAGTCCGGTGCCTGGCACCCCGCCGCGCCGGTTGGTCGAAGCGGCGGGGCAACGTGTCCATCCGCGATGCCGGTGGCACCGCAGCCTCAGCAGCCATGCACCCAATCGATTCCATTACGCAGGTGCGTCTGCAACGGGCTCCTTGCAGACGAAGTACGCGTAGTAGGCAATGACGCATGCCATCGCTGAGATTATCACGACCGAAGCATAGCTCCAGCGGATGGAAACATGGGCGCCGGCTCCGCCGACCAGGCCATACATCACGAGTATGAGAGCGCTGGAGACCGCGTTGGCTGCAGTCTGTACACGCCCCTGCATCCCCTTCTCGGTAAGCCGCTGCGCGGCGGTCGTCACCACCGGCCAAGCGGCCAGGCAGGTGCCGATCACAAAGTAGAGGAAGAATGCCTTCCAGAACGAACTGGTCAGGGCAAAGATTGCAAAAGAGAGGGCCATTACAAGCGTCGCGGCCACCAGCGCAGGACCATAACCCCATCGCGTGGCGGCAGCCGGGAGGACGAACGCCCCTATCACGGCACCTGCCGACAGCGACGCTTCGATTGCACCAAACTGGCCTGAACTGAGGTCCAGCACCACCTTGGCGAACGGCGCAAGTAGGATGCTTGTCGTCATCAGAGTGACGTAAACAAGCATCTGTATGCTGTACAGCAGTACCAGCCTATGCTCTCCCAGTAGGTAGCGGACGCCGTCACGGGTGTCCTGCCAGTAGCTGCCCTTGCTGGTTGGATCGCAGCGGAACTCCAGGTGTTCCTTGCGCACGAACAGCATGCAAAAAAATGCCGCTGCGAAAAGGCCCGCGGTTATCAGCAGCACCGTCGCCGGTGAAGCGACCATCATGAGTGCTCCGCTGATAGGCATGCCGACGATGAAACCAACCTCGAATGCGATGTCAACCGTGGAATTGGCATGCAGCAGCCTGCTGTCGTCGACCAACTCACGGACCATGGCCAGCAGGGCTGGTGTGTACAGGGCAGCACAGGAACCCATCACGAACGCCAGAGCCATCAGCGCAGCAACGCCCGGGTGCCTGATGTAGAGTGCAGCGGCAGCAACAAGGGCAACCACGCGCAGGATCTTCGTCGCCATGACGATGTGACGTCTGTCCACCCGGTCGACCAGCAGGCCGATTGCGGGGGCAAGAAGCAGGGAGGGCAGCCAGAAACAGACCATCAGTCCCGCCAGTGCGGATACGGATGCGTGTTGGTTTACGACCGTCCACGACATGGTGAGCAGCACCATGCCAGCGCCGATGTTCGCCAACAGGCAGCTGACTATGAGCCAGCGCACGGCGGGGATACCCAGAAGCGCCATCCGCGCGGTCAAGTGGTTCATTCGTTGCTCCTGCATGGCGTTCAAGAAGGGGTGTGGGCAACATCCAGGACGAAGCCGTCGAGGATCCGTTGCATGCGCTCCTGGACCTCGGCAGAGGTCCGTCCTTCGACCTGCACGTAGCCGGCGCAGAATCCGGACGATCGCTTCGGTTGAATGCAATCGCCGATCGCAACGTTCATCTGGCAGCTGAGCACGCCGGGATAGGCCATGAGTTCCCGTGCTGTCGACAACCGGGTCACAACGCCAGCAACCGCCGGCAGCAGAAGATCGCCAACAGCCCTGTCACGCGTGTAAACCAGTTCGGGGTGCCGTCCTACATAGGTATCCATGATCGCGTGCAGAAGATCAAAGCCATACGCGTGGCCATGATTGAGTGGCACTTCGCAGCCGCTCAACCTTGCGGCGATCTCGCTCATGAAGAACCGGCCGTCGTCAGTCATAAAGAATTCTCCGTGCAGGTAGCCATGGTCGAGACCTACGAGTGAAGCAAGTCGCTGCATGATCGCAACAGGGTCGATCGGCTTCTGTTCCGAAGGAGCAAGGGTGATGTTGGCATTCATCCCTCCCGTGAATACCTCGATGATGGGCACAGGGTTGCTCGCTACGTAGGCATCCAGCACTTTGCCACCAGCGACAATGGCGCAGATCTGGTACTCGCGTCCGGCGATGTAGGTCTCTACCATCCATTGGACGTCGTCACAAAGACAAGGAACATCCGTCGCACTGTCCACGCGGAAGGTATTGATGCATGAATCGGAATCGACAGGTTTTACGATGGCCGGGTAACCATGCAGGGCCGCGAAGGACTCGACGTCGCGGCTTGACTGCACGGCACTGAAGGCCGCGCAGGGGATGCCATTCTGCTGATAGAGCATCTTCATCGCAACTTTGTTCCTTACCAGCTCAACCTGCGCTTGGGTCAGGTGCGGCAAGCCAAGGGCGGCCGCGAAGCGCTGCGCTGTGTGCTGCATGGCTTCGTTCGGATTGCAGAAGAAGTCCGGGTTGAACTGGTGTGCTACTGCCCACTGCTGGAACCGTGACACTGCGTTGCCCATTACAAGGGCTTCTATCTGGTCCCGCTCATCCCTGTCGATTTCGAGTTCAGCGTTGCTCATAGGTTTCCCATCGAGCACATGAGGATCGCCCTCATGGCAGTGTCTGTTGATGCGCCCTGGCGCGATTGCCCGAAAAATGGGCAGCGGAGATGACATGCGTCCGCAAAGGCATCCGACGTGCGTTTGGCACATCGGCACCGGCTTGGGCGTGCGGGAAGAGGACCGGGGGCCTCGCTCAGCGTTTCACTCGCCCCTCGATGTGATGACGAAGGGGGGCGCTAGATCAGATGGCCGCGATGGCGGCGGCGATTACAGCGAAGGTGAGATCTTCAGGCGTGCCATCGGCTTGACTGAGCGCTGGATGGCGTTCTGCCGTTGTGACAAATGTGGTCTCGTTGCGAGACGGTCAATCGGATGGCGTGAAGTGTGCGTGGTCGACATCGTGGAGATTCCATCAGGCATCGATACAGCTCCTTGCTTGCGTGTCGAAACACTAACATGGTGACCTGCGCCGGTGCCAAGATGGTGGTCTCATTCTTGATCGCTGAAGCGTATTGAATGACGTACTCCAGCGCCTTGAAGAGATAGCACGCAGCATCATCTGCACCGTTGAATGTGGGCGAGGCGTCGGGGATTCTGCAGCCGAAGTGGCCTCCTTAATGTGCTCGATGCAGACAGCCATCGAGCTCGGGCCGACGCTGCGCGATGGCGGCGAGCTGAACCCGTTCGCCTGGGCCTGTGCAGTTTCTTGATGGCGCTGGGCAGTACCATGGGCCACCCGTCAGGATGCGCCCGCATGTCCATAGTGATCCCCGCGTTGCCCAAGCCGCCCACCGCCCGCATCGCCGCCTGGTTGCTGATGCTGCTGGGCATGTGGCTGACCTTGAAACTCGGGCTGGTGGTAACCCTGCTGTCGGGCCTGCTGGTGTTCCACCTGACCCACCTGCTGGCCTCCACCGTCGAAGGCAAGCTGCCGCCGGGGCGCGCACGGGCCTATTCGGTGATCGTGCTGTCTGCCCTGATCATCGGCGCGCTGACCCTGGCGGCGATCGGCATCGCCTCGTTCTTCCGCAACGAGACCGGTGGACCGGATGCGCTGCTGATGCGCCTGATGGACATCCTCAACACGTCCCGCCACCAGGTGCCGGACCTGCTGCAGCCCTATATCCCGGAAGACCTGCAGGCGCTGCGCACGGCCATGAACGACTGGGCGGCGACGCACCGCCAGCAGCTCGGCATCGCGGGTACCTCGGCGGTGCAGATCAGCGTGCGGATCCTGATCGGCATGGTGCTGGGCGCGATGATCGCGCTGTACGACGAACTGCCGCTGCCGAAGATGGGGCCGCTGGCGCAGGAACTGATCGGCCGCACCTCGCGGCTGGCTACTGCGTTCCGCCAGGTGGTGTTCGCGCAGGTGAAGATTTCCCTGCTCAACACATTGTTCACCGCGATCTTCCTGCTCGGCGTGCTGCCGCTTTTCGGGGTGCACGTGCCCCTGTCCAAGACCTTGGTGCTGATCACCTTCCTGGCAGGTCTGTTGCCGGTGGTGGGCAACATCATCTCCAATACCGTCATCACCATCGTCGCGCTGTCGGTGTCGTTCTACGTGGCCGTGGTCGCGCTGCTGTACCTGGTGGTGATCCACAAGCTGGAGTACTTCCTCAACGCGCGCATCGTCGGCGGCGAGATCCAGGCACGTGCTTGGGAGCTGCTGTTGGCGATGCTGGTGATGGAAGCAGCGTTCGGTCTGCCCGGGTTGGTGGCCGCGCCGGTGTTCTATGCCTACATCAAGCGCGAACTGCTGGACCAGCGCTGGATCTGAGCGCGACCGCGCACACCCTGGGCGGCGCTAGCGCCGGGTGATTTTGCTGCGGCGGTAGTCGGTGCGGTTGGCCTGGAAGCGGGCGATGCTCTGGCCCAGTTCGTCCAGCGCTCCGGCCGGCAGCCACAGCTGCTGGGTGCCGCGGGTCATCGCCGTGTACGCCGCACGCACCGGGTTGTGCGCGTAGCCCCGGCCGAAGCCGGTGCGGAAGCAGCACATCGACATCGCCACCACCGCGAACTCGGTGTTCTTGGCATGCTCCACCAGCAGCAGTTGCAGCGTGGCGTCGTGGAACTCGGCCAGGCGCTGGCCCAGTTCGATGAAGCGGTCGCGGTTGTAGCCGCGCATGAACATGCGCGGGATCTGCGGCATGTCCTGCTCGTTGCATTCGGCCAGCAGCGCTTCCCAGCGCTGGCTGCTGCCGCCGTGCGAGGTCATTTCGCGGTAGGCCTCTTCGCCGCGGTTCACCTCGCGGCCCACGCTGGTCAGCGTGTCCGGGTGGATGCCGAACGGGACGCCGGCGGCAGCCAGGCGCTGTGCTTCTTCCAGCAGCCGCCATGGGTTGCCGTAGACGCGCGCACCGCTGCCGGGAACCTCGTCCCAGCTGCTGTAGGTCCGGGTCAGCGTGGGCTGGTCGGCCGAGCCTTCGAACGGCCCGTCGAAGAAGCCGGTGGCGTCCAGTGCCACGGTTTCGTTGACCAGTTGCTCCACCAACCGGCCCTGGCGTACGGACTGGGCGATCTCCAGCTTCATACCGGTGGCAAAGCGCGGCGCGCGCCCCACCAGGCGCTGGTTCGGATCGCCCAGGCTGATCACCGACCCTTCGTAGCCGGACAACAGGCCTTTCCAGGCCGGGCTCATGTCGTGGCCTTCATCGATCAGCAGCGTGCCCCACAGCGTTGGAATGCGCGCGCGATGGAGCGCCAGCCACTTGCCGATGTGGTCGACGTTGAGGCTGAGCAGGGGGGTCTTCTGCACGGCCGGGTCGAACATGCAGCGCCACACGTGCTCGGCGGCGGCGATGTAGGGGCCGGCATCGACCATCGCCCACGGCAACGCGCGGACGAAGTGGCGCGGCTCCAGCCGCTCGGCCGGGGACCGGCACCATGCGGCGATGCCGTCGAAGGCCACGCGCAGCACGCTGGTGGGGGCATGGTTGCCGATCGCCTGCAGGCCGATGCGCTGGGCGATATCGCGGAACGAGGCCTTGCTGATCTGGAAGGTCGGGCGGAACGCGGTGCCCAGAATGCCCTGGCGGAAGGCGGCACCGGCAATCTGGTTGGCGAAGCTGATCTGCGACAGGATCTCGA
>NZ_CP007597.1:2760983-3026282 GCF_000661955.1 Stenotrophomonas rhizophila | reverse complement strand
ACCGGCCCGATCGGAAGGCAAGCCGATCCAATCGGCGCCTGCACACCCGGCCACCCGCGTCGCGTCGTGCTCACTCTGCGACGGCCATTGGAACAAGACGCTTCCCTCAGATGGGAGAAGAACCAAAAAAAAAGGGCGCAGCCCAAGCTGCGCCCTTTCTGTCACACATTTACCGCCACGCTTACCAGAAGAACTGCAGGCGCGCTTCGAGGATGTTCGGGTCGTCGTTCACGAACGCACGCGCGGTCGAGTTGTACTTCTTGCTGTCCACCATCACGTAGTTCAGCGCGAACTTGGTGTTGGAGCGCCAGTAGTAGTTCACGCCCACGGTCCAGATATCCATCTTGCCGCCGAGCACGCCATCGACGATCGGCGGACGGCCGGCCACCGGGTTGGCGTTGACGTTGCCGTCGTTCAGATCCATGTGGTCGTAGCGCGCGCCCAGCTGCCACATGCCGCGGCCCGGCTCATCCGGCAGGCCGGTGGTCGGCGTGCCGCCCTTGTAGCCCCAGGTCTCGCCGGTGATGTTCCACAGGCCGCTGACGTAGAAGCCGTCGCTGGTGTAGTTGTCGCGGGTATAGCGCTTGGCCTTGCTGGTGTAGTACTCGGCCTGGGCCTTGAACGGGCCGCCGATGTACATCGCTTCGGCGCCGATCGTGCTGACGCGGTCGGTGTCCACCAGGTTGCCGCTGTCGACCAGACGCGCGGTGGCCAGGTCGGCGTTGGGACGGGCACGCACGCGCAGGGTGTCTGCGTCGGTGTCGTAGTCCACATAGCTCAGGCCGAAGTGGAGCACCTGGCCCTTGTCGTTGATCGGCGCCCAGGTACCACGCGCGCCGTAGCCGCTGCCGTGGGCCAGGTTGCGGGTCAGCTCGCGGCCGAAGGCGCTGGCGGTCACCGACCAGTTGTTGTCACCGATGCTGTAGGCGCCACCGAGGCGACGGGCCACCGCGTAGGTATTGGTGACGGCCGCCTTGGAAATGAAGTCGTTGTTCTTGGTGCTGGACAGTTCTTCCAGGCTGTTGGGCTGCTTGAACTGGCCGAACTGCACGAAGTGGTTGGCGTTGCCGGCCAGCTTGTACTTCAGGTTGGTGTCCAGGAACTTGTCGGCCTTGGCGTCGTAGCCGACCACCCATTCGATGTTGCCCGGGCCCTTGCCCTTGAGCACCAGTTCGGCGCGGCGCAGTTCGAACTCGCTGTCCTTGCCGTTGCCGGCATCACCGCCGTTGAGGTCGGTCAGGTCGTTGTCGAACCAGTTGCCGTCGGCCTGGACCAGGCCTTCGAAGGTGATCTCCGAACCGCCGATCACATCGATGGCCACTTCGGCGTGGGCAGCCGGGACGAACAGCGCAGCCGCAACAGCCGCGGTCAGGAGTTGGCGATGCAGTTTCATGGAGAGGAGCCTTGCAGGCAGGTGGGAAGATGCTGCGCAGGCTAATTAGTGAAGATTGCGTAAATATGACAGTTTCAGACAAACCGACGGCCGGCCCGGGTCAGGCGCCGTCAGGGGTTGCCATTGATGCCCGACGCAGATGACCGCCGGGTTGCGTGCAGATGGCAGTCGCGACACCGCCTCAGGCGGCGGTTTTCTGCTTGAACCGGCACAGGTCGCGGATGACGCATTGCGGGCAGTCCGGCTTGCGCGCCTTGCACACGTAGCGGCCGTGCAGGATCAGCCAGTGGTGCGCATCGAGCAGGAACTCGGCCGGGATCACCTTCACCAGCAGGTCTTCCACCGCGCGCACGTCCTTGCCCGGGGCCAGCCCGGTGCGGTTGGATACGCGGAAAATGTGGGTGTCCACCGCCATCACCGGCTCGCCGAACGCCGTGTTGAGCACCACGTTGGCGGTTTTGCGGCCCACCCCCGGCAGCGCCTCCAGCGCGGCACGGTCGCGCGGGACCTCGCCGCCGTGCTGGTCGATCAGCATCGCGCAGGCGGCGATCACGTTCTTGGCCTTGGCGTTGAACAGGCCGATGGTGGCGATGTATTTCTTCAGGCCGTCTTCGCCCAGCGCGAGCATCGCCTGCGGCGTGTTGGCCACCGGGAACAGCTTGCGGGTGGCCTTGTTGACGCCCACGTCGGTGGCCTGCGCAGACAGCGCCACGGCCACCAGCAGTTCGAACGGCGAGCTGTACTCCAGTTCGGTCTTCGGGTGCGGGTTGAGTTCGCGCAGGCGCGTGAACATTTCGATCACGTCGGCCTTGGGCATGCGCGCGCTGCGCGGCGCAGGTTTGGCCGCCGGGGTGCTCTTCATCGTGCTCATCAGGAAGTCTTGCCGGCAGCCTTGGCCTTCGCGCGCGCCAGGATCGCGGCGGCGGCGGGCGGCAGGGCCGGTTTCAGTTCGGGTGTGGGGGCCGGCGGTGCGCGGCGCGCCTCGCGTTCGGCGGCGCGGCGGGCCAGCCGCTGCGTGCGCTGCTGGTAGCGCGCACGCGCGGCCCAGGCACGGTACAGCTGCTGCTGGGCCTGCACCAGGCGCGCGGCAAGATCCGGGTGGCCCGGCAGCAGTGCGGCGTCGCCCGGTGAGGGCACATAGTCCATCAGGCCCGCCGCCAGCGCAGCGTCCAGGTCGTCATCGAGCACCAGCAACAGCAGGCGGGCGGGCAGGGCAGGTGCGGCGTGCATGGCTCAGCGGTTCTGGAACACCGGCGGGCGCCGGGCAAGGAACGCGGCGGTGCCTTCGCGCATGTCCTCGGTGGCGAACATCAGCCCGAACTGCGCGCTTTCGTACTCCAAGCCTTCGCCCAGCGCGCATTCGCCGCCCACGTGGATCGCATCGAGGATGCCGCGCAACGCCAGCGGCGCGGCCTTGGCCAGCTGCAACGCAAGCTCGGCCACGCGCGCGTCGAGCGCATCGGCAGCCACCACTTCATTGACGATACCCAAGTGCAGGGCGCGCGCGGCGGCGATCGGCGTGCCCAGCAGGCAGAGCTCCAACGCAGCAGCGCGGCCGCACAGGCGCAGCAGGCGCTGGCTGCCGCCGAAGCCGGGAATCAGCCCCAGGTTGATCTCGGGCTGCCCCACCTTGGCGGTGTCCGCGGCGATGCGCAGGTGGCAGGCCATCGCCAGTTCCAGGCCGCCGCCCAGCGCAAATCCGTTGATCCGGGCCAGGACCGGCTTGGGCATCCGCTCGATGCGGCGCATCAATTGCTGGCCCAGCAGCGAGAAGTCACGTCCCTGAACCGGGCTCAATCCGTTCATTTCCGCGATATCCGCGCCGGCCACGAAGGCCTTGGGACCGGCGCCGGTCAGCACCACCACGCGGACCGCCGGATCGGCAGCGGCCGCGGCAAACGCCGCATCCAGGGCCTCCAGCGTGGCGCGGTTGAGGGCATTGAGCTTGTCCGGCCGGTTCACGGTCACGGTGCGGATGGCACCGTCATCGGCAACGTCGATAGGGGCGGGGGCGATGGGGGCGTCGGCCACGGCAGGACTCCTGAAAACGTTAAAAAAAAGTGATGTTGAACTCTTGAAACGAAGTCAGGTCAGAGCCTGCGTCGTTAGTGGCGGTTCAACGTTGCGGCGGCTATCCTAACCCGTCGCCTCAGGGCGGCCCAATGCGTCCTGAGTTACCACCCCTGGAGAAACGTTTGATGAAGTTGCGTTCTATCGCGGTCGCCGTCGCGGCCCTGGCCCTGACGGGCAATGCCTTCGCCCAGGACACCTCGTCCGAAAAGGGCAAGCTGAGCTATTACTTCGGTTACGACTACGGTAACAACCTCGCTGAACTCACCGCGCGCGGCGAGCAGCTGGACATCAACTCGGTGGTCAAGGGCCTGCAGGATGCCTACGCCAAGAAGCAGCCGTCGATCACGGCGGAGCAGTTGAAGCCGGCCGTCGAAGCCTTCCAGAAGCGCGAGCAGGGTCGTGCCCAGGCCGCCAAGGCCGAATACGACAAGGCTGCGGCCGACAACAAGACCAAGAGCACCCAGTTCCTGGCCGCCAACAAGGCCAAGGCCGGCGTGCAGGCGCTGCCGAGCGGCGTGCAGTACCGCGTGGTTGAAGCCGGCAAGGGCGCCAAGCCGACCCAGGCCAGCGTCGTGCAGCTGGAAGTTGCCGGTCCGTACCCGTACGGCACCCGTCCGGCTGAAGCGCGTCCGGCGCAGCAGATTCCGTCGATCAAGGTCAGCGAAGTCGAAATGAAGGCCATGCGCGAAGTGCTCGTGCAGATGCCGGCTGGCTCGAAGTGGGAAGTCACCCTGCCGCCGGAACAGGCCTACGGTGCCGACCCGCGCACCCCGTTCCCGCCGAACGTGGCTGTGCAGTTCGAGATCAAGCTGGTCAGCGTCAAGTAATCTGTCGTTGCACCCCGAACGCGCCGGTGGATCACCGGCGCGTTTTTTTGTGCCCGGCCGTGCGGCGTCACGCGCGCCTGGATCTACTGCAGACGCGGCCCGAAGGCGCCTGGAAACCGCGCAAATCCCGTGTATTCGCGCTAATGTTGCCCGGTGCATTCCCTGGCAGACCCCACGCATGCAACACCTACGCCCTGCATCGGCATCTGCGCGCTGGATCGCGCCGGCCTTTGCACGGGCTGCCTGCGCAGCGTGGATGAAATCACCCGCTGGTCCACGATGACTCGACACCAACAGAACCACGTCATGCAGCACACGCTGCCGCTGCGCGAGCAGTTGCGGCAATCGCTGCGCGGCTCGCTGGCCGAACACGAGCGCCTGTTGCGCGCCCTGCACCCGCTCGACCAGCCGCCGACCGGCGATGGCTGGAACCGCAGCGAACTGATCGATCTGCTGCCGCCCGGGCCGCCGGTGGAAGCGGCAGTGCTGGCCGGCATCGTGCCGCGCGCCGAAGGGGCCCAGGTGATTTTGACCCGGCGCACCGAAACGCTGCGCCAGCACGGCGGGCAGGTGGGCTTTCCGGGTGGACGTACCGAGCCGGACGATCGCGATGCGGTGGCCGCCGCGCTGCGTGAAAGCCAGGAAGAAATCGCACTGCCGCCCGAGCAGGTCCAGGTGCTTGGCTATCTCGACCCGTTTGTGACCATCACCGGCTACCGGGTGATGCCGGTGGTGGCGGTGATCGACCCGGCGTTCGTGGCGGTGCCGCAGCCGGACGAAGTGGCCGAAGTGTTTGAAGTGCCGCTGGCCTACCTGATGGATCCGGACAACCTGCGCCACGTGGACATCGAGCACCGCGGCCGTGTCCGCCACGTGCTGGAGTACGGCTGGCCCGGCCAGCGCATCTGGGGCGCCACCGCCGCCATTCTCTACAACCTGCGTCGCCGCCTGGAGCAGACCGAATGAACACCGCCACTCCCACCTGGACCACGCTGGTGGATGCCGCCGATCTGGCCGCGACCCTGGGCCAGGCCGGCACCCGCGTGCTGGATGCGCGCGCCACGGCCAGCACTGCGGTACGCGTGATGGACGCGCGGTTCGCGCTGACCGATCCGCAATCCGGTGCCCAGGCATACGCGCAGGGGCATATTCCGGGCGCGCTGCACGCCGATCTCAACCGTGACCTGGCCGACCTGGGCAAGACCGGCCAGGGCCGCCATCCGCTGCCCGACAGTGACACGTTCGCCGCCACGCTCGGCAGGTGGGGCATCGCGCCCGATACCCAGGTGGTGGTCTACGACGCCGCGGATGGCAGCATGGCCGCCGCGCGCCTGTGGTGGCTGCTGCGCCTGATCGGCCATGCCCGGGTGGCGGTGCTCGACGGCGGCGTGGCCGCCTGGCAGGCCGCTGGCCTGGCGTTGACCACCGACCAACCGGTGGTGGAACCGCTGCCTCCCTATCCGGGCCGTTTCGATCGCGCCCGGATCGCAACGGTCGACGAAGTCGCCGCGCGCCTCAAGCACGCACCGGGGTGGCTGCTGGATGCGCGCGCGGGCGAGCGCTTCCGCGGCGACGTGGAGCCGCTCGACCCGGTCGCCGGCCACGTACCCGGGGCGGTCAACCGCCCGTTCGCGCTGAACGTGGCAGACGGCCGCCTGCGCCCGGCCCCTGATCTGCGCGCCGCGCTGCAGCCGTTGATCGGCACCCATGCCCCCGAACAGGTCGTGCTGATGTGCGGCTCGGGCGTCACCGCCTGCCACCTGCTACTGGCCATGGAAGTGGCCGGCCTGCACGGCGCAAAGGTCTATGCCGATTCGTGGAGCGGGTGGGTCAGCGACCCCACGCGCCCGGTCGCCACCGGCTGATGCCCGCACCCGTAGTGCCGGGCTCTGCCCGGCAACCAAACCGGTAGTGCCGGGCTCTGCCCGGCAACCCCGATTCACCCCCGCATTTCCTGCAGCGCCACCGCCGCCAACACCCGTGGCCACGGGAACAACGGACCCGGGTCGCGTTTGCGCGGCACCCGCCGTTCGGGATCGTCGCTGGCCACTTCCTCGCGCGTGTCCAGCCACTCGTGCCCGGCGATGTACTGCAGTGCTGGCAGGGTCTGGCACAGGTGCTGAAGCAGGTCGATCAGCGCGGCGATCTGGGCGTCGGCGTAGGGCTCGTCCATGGCCTGATGGCGCGAATCCAGCCAGTGCGGGTAGCGCCCGCGGTTGACCAGCTCGATACCGATCGAGCGCGGGTTGTAGCCGCTGACATGGTGCGCCACCCGGTCCACCGCCACGTACTGCACGATGCGGCCGTCACGGTCGATGTAGAAGTGCCCGCTGTTGCCGCTGCCGCTGTCGTACAGCACGCGCTCGCCGTATGCGCGCGCCATCGCCAGGTCGGGCAGTTCGGTGCAGTGGATCACCACCAGGTCGACCTGCGCCGGCACACGCGCCTGCAGGCTGTCCTGGTAGGGCAGGGGCTGCGGATCGATCGGTGGCGGGGCGCGGCCGGGCATGGCGCGATGCTAGCATTCCGCCATGAACGCTCAAATCGATTCCTGCCCGGTGCGTGCATGAGCCGCGGCCACTGCATCCTTTCCCACGGCTTTGAGAGCGGCCCGGACGCCACCAAGGTGACCGCGCTGGCCGAGGTCGCCCAGCGTCTGGGCTGGACCCATGAACGCCCCGACTACACCGACCTCGACGCGATGCGCGCGGTAAGCAGCGTGGGCGACGTGCGTGCGCGCCTGCAGCGGCTGCTAGAGCTGGCCGCCGGCGCCGCGCAGCGCGGACCGGTGGTGCTGGCCGGCTCCAGCCTGGGCGCCTACATCTCGGCGATCGCCTCGCTGCAGGTTCCCACCCGGGGCCTGTTCCTGATGGTGCCGCCCACCACCATGGGCCCGATGTCGGCCCTGGACGCGGCCCCGGTGCCCACCAGCGTGGTGCATGCCTGGCATGACGAGCTGATTCCCGCCGCACAGGTGATCGCCTGGGCCCAGGCCCGCTCGGCGCGGCTGCTGCTGGTCGATGACGGGCACCGGCTGAACAATCACGTCGAAGTGTCGGCCCGGGCGTTCGAGGAATTGCTGCTGTCGTTGTGACGGCGGAGCGACCTGCCGTGGGGCCGTGCCCCGGATCCGGTGGTCCGGCCGCGCCGTCGGGGCGATCCTGCCCCGGTCACGTACAATGGCCCTCCTGGCGCCCGCGCCGGGCTGCTTGCCGTGCCCGAGGGCACCCCTTCTCCGCTGACCTGCGATACCGATCCTGTGAAATTCTTTGTTTCCTGCGCCAAGGGCCTGGAGTACCTGCTTGCCGACGAACTGTTGGCGCTTGGCCTGGAAAAGGCCACCGCCACCATTTCCGGCGTCAACGCCGAGGGCGAACTGGCGCAGGCGCAGCGCGTGGTGCTGTGGTCGCGCCTGGCCAGCCGGGTGCTGTGGCCGCTGACCGAGTTCGACTGCCCCGATGAAGGCTCGCTCTACCAGGGCGTGTCGGCGATGGCGTGGGAGCAGCACATCAGCCCCGAGCTGACCCTGTCGGTGGACGCGCACGTCTCCGGGACCGAAATCACCCACGCGCGCTTCGCCGCCCAGCGGGTCAAGGACGGCGTGGTCGACAGCCTGCGTTCGCAGGGCCTGGAGCGGCCGTCGGTCAACACCGACTTCCCGGACGTGCGCATCAACCTGTCGCTGCGCAAGGGCCGGGCCACGATCTCGATCGACCTGGGCGGTGGCCCGATGCACCGCCGCGGCTGGCGCATGGCGCAGAACGATGCGCCGCTGAAGGAAAACCTGGCCGCCGCCGTGCTGCTGCGCGCCAACTGGCCGAAGATCCACAGCGAAGGCGGTGGCCTGCTCGACCCGATGTGCGGCAGCGGCACCCTGTTGATCGAAGGTGCCTTGATGGCCGCCGACGTGGCCCCGGGCCTGCAGCGCCACGGCAGCATTCCGCCGAGCCGCTGGCTGGGCTTCGACCGCGACGCCTGGAACAGCCTGATGGAGGAAGCGCGCGCCCGCGAAACCGCCGGCCGCAGTGCACTCAAGCAGGTGATCCACGGCAGCGACGTCGATCCGCACGCCATCCATGCGGCCAAGCAGAACGCCGAAACGGCCGGTGTGGGCCACGCCATCTGGTTCGGCGTGCGCGACATCACCGATGTGCAGGTGCCGCCGCAGGAGACCGGCTGCGTGGTCTGCAACCCGCCCTATGACGAGCGCCTGGCCGCCGATGCGGTGCTGTACCGCCAGCTCGGCGACGCGCTCAAGCGCGCGGTGCCGCAGTGGCGCGCCAGCCTGTTGTGCGGCAGCGCCGACCTGGCCTTCGCCACCGGCCTGCGCGCCAACAAGAAGTACCAGCTGTTCAACGGCGCCATCGAGTGCGCGCTGATCGTCTGCGACCCCATCGCGGTGCCGCAGCGCGAGAACGCCGGGCAGCCGCGTGAGCTCAGCGAAGGCGCGCAGATGGTGGCCAACCGCCTGCGCAAGAACATCAAGAAGTTCAAGAACTGGCGCGCACGCGAAGCGATCACCTGCTACCGCGTCTACGATGCCGACCTGCCCGAATACGCCGCCGCCATCGACGTCTACGAAGAAGATGCCGGCGCGCGCCGTACCTTCCTGCACGTGCAGGAATACGCTGCACCGGCCACCATTCCCGACGTGGACGTGCGCCGCCGCCGCAACGAGCTGTTGTCGGCCGCGCGCGAGGTGTTCCAGGTGCCGGCCGAGCAGGTCGCACTGAAGTCGCGCGAACGCGGTAAGGGCGGCAGCAAGTACGGTCGTTTCGAGCAGCGTGGCGAGTTCGTGCTGGTGCGCGAGAACGACGCGCTGCTGCGTGTGAACCTGTTCGATTACCTCGACACCGGCCTGTTCCTGGACCACCGTCCGTTGCGCTGGCACATGGCCCAGGAGGCCATCGGCAAGCGCTTCCTCAACCTGTTCTGCTACACCGGCGTGGCCAGTGTGCAGGCGGCGGTGGCCGGTGCGGCATCGACCACCAGCGTGGACCTGTCCGGCACCTACCTGCAGTGGTGCGCCGACAACCTGGCCTTGAACGGCAAGGGCGGCAGCCAGCACCAGCTGATCCAGGCCGATGCGCTGGCGTGGCTGGAGGCCGAGCGGCACCGCTTCGACGTGATCTTCTGCGATCCGCCGACCTTCTCCAACTCCGCGCGCGCCGAAGACTTCGACGTGCAGCGCGAGCACGTGCGCCTGCTGCGCGCGGCCGTGGCGCGGTTGAGCCCGGAAGGCGTGCTGTACTTCTCCAACAACTTCCGCCGCTTCAAGCTGGACGAAGAAGCGATCAAGGAGTTCGCCGAGTGCAAGGAGATCTCCGCCGATACCATCGGCGATGACTTCGAGCGCAACCCGCGCATCCACCGTGCATGGGAACTGCGCCGCTACGGCGCATGACGGAAAAGGGCCGCATGGACGATCGCCACCTCCACACCCACGGACTGCTGCTGCGTCCCTTCGAGGACACCGATGCCGCCGCCTTCGCCGCGGCGGTGCGGGAATCGGCCGAGGGCATGCGGCGCTGGATGCCGTGGTCCTCGGTGGACTACCGCGACGACCAGGCGCTGCAGTGGTTCCAGGCGTGCCGCGAAGGCTGGGAGGCGGGCACGGCGTACGAGTACGGCGTGTTCGACCCGGCCACCGGTGCGTTTCTGGGCGGCGCCGGATTGAACGCCATCCGGCGCGATCATCGCTTCTGCAACCTGGGGTACTGGGTGCGGCAGGCGGGGCAGGGCCAGGGCGTTGCCACCCGCGTCGTGCAGGCACTTGCGGCCCACGCATTCGGGTCGCTGCAGCTGCAGCGCGTGGAGATCGTCGTAGCGGTGGGCAACCTGGCCAGCGAACGGGTCGCGGTGAAGTCCGGTGCGCTGCACGAGTGCGTGGCGCGCAACCGCCTGGTCATCGACGACATGGCCGCACCGGCGCACGTGTTTTCGCTGGTCCCCTGACGCTGCCGGTCACGGTAGAGCCGACCGTTGGTCGGCTGTTTTCCGTTCGGGCATGGCGATAGCCGACCAACGGTCGGCTCTACCCGTTCGGCCGCCGGTCAGTGTGCGAGCAGCGCCACCGCCAACCCGATCACCGGCAATGCCCACGCCAACGGGGCGATCCAGCGTGGCCGGAACGGGTACAGGCCGAAGGCGATCAGCATGCCGCTGACCGTCATCGCACCCAGCCACAGCACCGGACCGGCGGCCCAGCCGTGGTCCCATACGCACAGCACGAACGACAGCGTCAGCAGCGCCCAGCCCAGCCAACGCCACAGGCGCATGCGTGCCGGGCTGGCCGGCGCCTTGCCGTGCAGGTCCAGCTGGTGCTTGTCCATGGCCAGCGACAGCGCGGTAAAGGCCGAGAAGCTCACGGTGAGGGCCAGCAGCATCATGCGTTGGCCTCCACGTTCGCGCTCTCCTGCGCCTTGGCTGCTGCCGCCGCGGCGGCCTGCCGCTTCTTCTTCTCCGCCGCGCTCAGCGCCGGTTGCCAACGCTGCATGCGCAGCGCGCAGTAGGCCAGCACCGCACCGAAGGCCAGCATCATCAGGTCGAACCCGGCCAGCACCCAGTCGCCGGTGCGCAGGGTCACGCCCAGGTGTGCGTGGGTGGTGAGGGCATTGATCACCGGGATCAACAGGAACATCGCCGCGCCCAGGTACAGCTGCCATGCCCACATCAGCCGCTTGGGCCAGATGAAGGCCGCCAGCAGGGCCGCAGCCCAGGCGTAGAAGAACACGTTCACTTCGGCATCGGCGCGCTCGGCCATCTGCACCGGCAGCAGCCGGTTGCCCCAGAAGTAGGCGGCGAAGGCGATCGGCAGGCCGGCGACCGCGCCGATGTTGAGTGCGTCCACCAGGCGCAGGCCGAAGCCGATCTTTCCGCTCTTGGCATGCTTGGGCCGTTCCTTGACCGCCCACAGCACCACGCCGCTGGCCACCATCAGGCAGCCGATCAGGCCGGACACGAAGAACAACGCACGCAGTCCCCAGTCGGCAAAGCGGGCCAGGTGCAGGCCGTACATCACCCCGCGGGTCTGGGTGGCGCCACCGGACAGCGGGCTGGCCTCGATCAGCGCGCCGCTCACCGCGTCATAGCGCAACGACGGCGTATCCACCGACAGCCGCTTGCCATCACGCTGGTACACATCGATCACCGCATTGGCCCCACCCGGGTGGTACAGGGTGAAGCCGCTCACCTGGGCGCCCTTCCACTCGGCGCGCGCGGCATCCAGCAACTGCTGGATGGGCAGTGCGGTGGCCGTGCCTTCGGTCGGTGTGTCGATATCGGCCAGGCGCGCGAAGGCCTCGCTGAAGAACGCATCCTCATCCTTGGGGTAAGCCACGTTCACGCCCCACGGCAGGTACATGAACATCAGGGTGACGATGCCGGTGTAGGTAATCATCGCGTGATACGGCAGGGCCATCACCGCGCTGACGTTGTGGAAATCCAGCCACGAACGCAGGCCCTTGTCCTTGCGGAAGGTAAAGAAGTCCTTGAAGATTTTCTTGTGGGTGATCACCCCGGTGATGATCGCCACCAGCATGAACATCGCGCAGAAGCCCACCAGATAGCGCGCCCAGTACACGGGGATGTAGTGCAGGTCGAAGTGCAGGCGGTAGAAGAAATCACCGCCGCGGGTTTCGCGTGCGGCCACTTCCTCGCCGGTGCCCGGGTCCACGGTGGCATCGCCGAAACGGCCACCGCCACGGCGGCGCTTCTCGCCTTCCACCGGCGGCTTGACCATCGATTCGGGGTTGCGCCAGAACATCCGCATGGCCGGGTTGCGCGGGTCGGGCAGGGTCACGTTCCAGCTTTCGGCCTGCGGTGCCTTGTGCTGCAGGAACGCAATGGCGCGCTCGGCGGCCACCTCGCTGGACACCGAACTGCGCGGCAGTTCCGGCCGCATCCAACGGCTGATCTCTTCGCGGTAGTAGCTGGCCGTGCCAGCCATGAAAATCAGCAACAGCAGCCAGCCGACCAGCAGCCCGGTCCAGGTGTGCAGCCACGCCATCGATTGGCGGAATCCGTTCTTCATGCGCCCGCCCTCAGCAGCTCGGTACCCACCCAGAACAGCGCGGTGGGAATCAGGATGCCGACCCATGCGCGCAGCGCGGTACGGGTGGCGAACGCCCACAACGCCGCGCAGGCGCACAGCACGATGGCCACCAGCATCCCGGTCAGCACGGCCTGCCCGCGCGCGATGGGCAGGGCCACGGCGAAGAACATCGAGCAGGTGGCGGCCAATGCGTAGCCGCCGAAGATCGCGGCGAACGAGCGTGACGCCACCCCCAACCAGGGGCGGGCGAAGAAACTTCCGAAGCGGCTGAACCAGCTGGCGTCAGGCGTGCTGTCCACGGGGAACCTGCAATGTCATGTCGAACAACGGACATCACCGGCCGCGGCCGGTGATGCATGGAAAAGTGGCCATCCGTGGCCGTGTCGCTGCACCAGGCAACGTTCCCTTGGAGAACGGTTACAGCTTCCAGCGCAGGTTCAACATCACGTTGCGCGGCTCGCCCCAGTACACGCCGTTGTAGAAACCGACGTTGCTGTAGTACTTCTTGTCGAGCAGGTTGTTGATGTTGAGCTGGGCCGAGAAATTGTCGTTGAAGCGGTAGCCGGCAAACACATTGACCAGGTAGAACGCGTCCTGGGTGATGCGTGCCGATTCGGTGCGGCCGCTGGTCAGGTAGTCGGCGCGCGGCTTGGTGCTGTTGCGGTAGATGCTGCTCTGCCAGCTCACGCCACCGCCCAGCGACAGCCGGTCCCAGGCACCGCTGGGACGCCAGCTGGTGTTGAGGCGGAAGGTGTCGATCGGGTTGGTGGTGTTCTGCAACACGCCCGCCTGGTTGCGGATGGTGGTATGGGCAAAGCCGGCCGAGATGTTCCAGTTTTCGGTGATGCTGCCCTGGGTCTCCACTTCCCAGCCCCGGACCTTGTTGCCCTTGCCGGTGGAGCGGTAGGCATCGGTGCCATCGGGCAGGCTGCCTGGCGGCACCGCGTCGTCCAGTTCGGCCACGTTGTCCTTGACGCCCTTGAACACCGCCGCGGAGGCATTGAGGCGGCCGTTGAAGAATTCGCCCTTCAGGCCCGCTTCCCACATGTCACCGACCACCGGCTCCAGGTAGTTGTTGTTGCGGTCGCGGTAGGACTGCGGCTGGAAAATGTCGGTGTAGCTGGCGTAGGCACTGAGCTGCCGGGTGAAATCGTAGATCAGGCCGAAGTACGGGGTGAGCGAGTCGTCCGGCTTGTAGCCGCCGCGGGTGGCGCCGTTGCGGTTGCCGGCCGCGTCATAGCTATAGGCCCAGGTACGGGTTTCCCAGCTGCCGTAGCGCGCGCCCAGCACCGCCAGCAATGGATCGGCCAACTGCAGCTTGGCGGCCACGTAGGCGGCGCGCTGGCGCAGTTCGTTTTCCGAGGCGATGCGGCCCAGGCGCTGGATCGGCAGCTGCGGGACCTGGCCGGTCCAGTTGCGCCAATCGGGCACCTGGACATAGCTGGCCGGGAAGTCGGGGATGTCGATGTCGGGCACCTCGCTGGCGCGCACCGACTGGCCGATGCCGGCCACCAGCTCATGCTCCTGGCCGAACAGACGGAACGGGCCGCTGACGTTGAGGTCGAACACCTTCATTTCGCTGCGTTCGGCGAAGTGGCTGGTATAGGCGGTAACGCCGGTGCCGTCCGCACGCGGGTAGCCGGCCGCGCCGTACCAGACGCTGCCGTCGGTATCGCGCTTGGCCTGGGTGGCGGCGGCCTTGATCGCCCAGCCATTGCCGAGCTGCTGCTCCAGGCGGGCGAAGGTGGTCTTCTCCACGATCGGCCAGCTGCTCCAGTCGGCGGACATGTTGGTGGAACGCGGCAGGTTGGCCGGCGTACCGTCGGCTCCCCAATACGGCACCACGCCCCAGGTCACGCCGGTGGTCTTCGGCGACTGGTACTCATAGCCCACCTCGAAAAGGGTGCTGTCGCCCAGGTCGGCCTGCACGATGCCGTAGAACACGTCCTTGTCGAGCGCGTAGACATCGCGGAACGAATCGCTCTGCTGCTTGGCGGCCACGAACCGCGCGCGCACGCGACCGTCCAGGGCGACCGGGCCGCCGATGTCCGCTTCCAGGCGCTGGTTGCCCCAGCGGCCCACGGTGATCCCGGCGCTCATCGCCACCGCATCGGTGGGGCGCTTGCGCACCATGTTGACGGTGCCCGACGGATCGCCGGCGCCGGTGGTCAGGCCGGTGGCGCCGCGGACCACTTCGATGCGCTCGTAGATCGCACTGTCGGTGTTGGTCTTGATCGACCCACCGAAGGTGTTGAGCATGCCGTCGATCTGGAAGTTGTTGATGGCATAGCCGCGCGAGATGTAGCTGATGCGCTCGCTGTCGGTCACCGACACGTGCACGCCGGTGACCTGGCCCATCACGTCGGACAGGGCGAACAGGCCCATGTCGTCCAGGCGCTGGCGGGTGAGCACGGTGACCGACTGCGGGGTGTGGCGCAGCGACAGGTCCAGCTTGGTCGCGGTGCGGGCCTGCTTGACGGTGTACGAGGTCGGGATGTCGCCATCGGCGGTGACCTTGACCGTGTCCAGCGTGGTTGCATCGCCCGGATCGGTCTCGGCCAGCACCAACGGCGCATGGCCGGCAAGCGCGGCAAGCAGGGCCAGGCTCAGCAGCGAGGGGCGGATCAGCGGCGATGCGGTTGGAACGGTCATGTCAGGTGTCCAGGGTGGTAAAGCGGCGGTGCAATCCATTGCGGGCCGCGCGGTGCGGGGCGCCACATGACAACCGTGGTAGGGCAGGGGAAGCCTGCGTCTCCGGCGGGATTGGTCTGGCGCACCGCTTCGCCGCCATCGGCAGGTGCGGGCTCCAGATCGGGTCGGTTGGGGGTGTACACGGGGCAGGACCTGGGTGCGCAGTGCGCTGCCGGGGCCGGAAGGGCTAGGCGTACAGCCAATGCGTGAATGATAGTCATTATCATTTCGTTCGGCAAGTGTTATCAAACCGTTCAATGCGTGCCCGTGGCGTGGTCATGCACGCCGGTCCACTGGCAGACTGAGGCCTGCCTACTACCGATGCGGACACGTAATGATGGAAGGGCTGGAACTGCCGACGATCACCAACCACATGCCCGACCTGCTGGCCACCGACGAAGCCTGGTGGGCGAACGTGCGGGCGCTGTACGACCTCGACGATGCGGTGGTGATGCTCGACAACGGGTACTGGGGCGCGATGGCACGCCCGGTACTGCAGGCCTACCAGCAGGCCACCGCCACGGTGAACGCCGGCAACGCGTGGTTCGGGCGGCGGGCGTTTCCACCCCTGTTGGAACAGGCGCGCACGCATCTGGCCGAGGTGCTGGGCGTGCATGCCGATGAGATCGTGCTCACGCGGGGCGCCACCGAGGCGATGCAGGTCCTGATCGGCGGCTACAACCGGCTCGCCCCCGGCGACACCGTGCTGTACGCCGATACCGACTACGACAGCATGATCAGCGCAATGCGCTGGTTGCACGCCCGCCGCGGCGTGGCGGCGCAGCGCATCGTGCTGCCCGAGCCGTTCGACCACGACAGCATCGTCGAAGCCTACCGGCAGGCATTGCAGCGCTACCCGCGTACGCGCCTGCTATTGCTCACCCAGGTCAACCACCGCAACGGCATGCAGCTGCCGGTGGCCGAGATCGCGGCGCTGGCCCGTGCCGCCGGCGCGGAGGTGGTGCTCGATGCCGCGCACGGCATCGGCCAGGTGGATACCCCGCTACGCGCGCTGGGGGTGGATTTCGTCGGCATCAACCTGCACAAGTGGATCGGCGCGCCGGTGGGCATGGGCGCCATCTACGTGCGGCGCGGCCGCGTGCGCGACCTGGACCCGTACATGGGCGAGGCCGACGATGACCGCATCGACACCCGCATCCACACCGGCACGGTCAACTTCGCCGCGTGCATGGCGCTGCCGGTCGCGCTGGACCTGCACCAGCGCATCGGGGTAGCCAACAAGCGCGCCCGGTTGTTGTACCTGCGCAACCTGTGGCTGGACGCGCTGCGCGACGAGGTTGGCGTGCAACTGCTGGCCTCGGCCGATCCACGGCTGTCCAGCGCGATCGCCGCCTTCCGCCTGCGCGGCCAGACCACGCTGGCCGACACCACCGCCACCGCCGAACAGATGGTCCGGCAGTCGGGCGTGTTCGTGGTGCCACGCGACGGCCTGGCCTCCGGCGCCTGCCTGCGGGTAACGCCGGGCATCTTCAGCACGCCGGCGCAGATGGCGGCGTTGGTGGGCGCGGTACGTGCGGCGCTGGGGTAGGGACGCTCAGGCCTGCCCGGAGTGATCCAGCGGTGTCACCGTCAGCCGCACGCCGAGTGCGCCAAGCACGCGCTGCACCGTGTCAAAACGGGGATGCGCGCCGGGTTTGAGGGCTTTGTACAGGCTCTCGCGGCCGAGGCCGGTCGACTCGGCGATGTGGGCCATTCCGCGTGCGCGCGCCACGGCCTGCAGTGCATCCTGGAAATGCACCGCGTCGTCGGCGGCCAGCGCCTCGGTGAGGTACACCGCAATGGCGGCGTCGTCGACCAGGTGGTCGGCAGGGTCGAAGGCGAGAAGGTGAGGCTTGCGCATGGAGAGATTCCTGGAGAGAGAGCCGCGTGGCAGTGCGCGCTAGAGCTGGTCGGCGATCCGTTGCGCCTTCTTGATGTCCGATGCCTGGCTGTCCTTGCTGCCCGCACAGAGCAGGATGATCAATTGCTTGCCACGCCGCGTGAAGTACACGCGGTACCCCGGACCATGATGGATGCGAAGCTCGCTGACACGGCCGCCGACCGGCTTGACGTCACCTTCGAGCCCATGGGCCAGGCGCTGGATGCGTTCTGCGATGAACGCGCGCGCTCGCGTGTCGCGCAACCGGCGCAGCCACCTGTCGAAGTCCTCGGTTGCCCGCACCGACGTCATGACGATGAGTGTATCTGATTGGATACTGGTTGCAAGCGGGCAGATGCCCG
This sequence comes from Stenotrophomonas rhizophila, assembly GCF_000661955.1. NCBI lineage: Bacteria > Pseudomonadati > Pseudomonadota > Gammaproteobacteria > Lysobacterales > Lysobacteraceae > Stenotrophomonas > Stenotrophomonas rhizophila. Next base: position 3,009,004 of record NZ_CP007597.1, on the reverse strand, counting down.
CTGCACTCAGCGCTTCGCGCAGGCCTTCTTGATCTCGTCTTCGATGCGCGGCGGCGCGGTGCGCCCGAAGGCTTCGCTGATGTCGCGGCGCACACGCAGGTCGTCGCACTTTTCCGGGTCCACCGAACCGTCGATGACCGTACCGCGCACCGCGGGCTGACCGCGGCCGGCATCGGCCTGCATGCGCCGGCGGGCGTCGTACAGCTCGCGCTGGGCGCGGGTGCGTTCTTCCCAGCTGAGTTTGGGGTCGCGGGTGATCGGCCGGGTCACACCGGTGTCCTGCTCGGGCGGGCAGGGCACGGTCTGGTAGATGGTCTGCCCGCCGGCGGCGCATTTGTACACGCGCCCGGCATGGGCGCTGCTGGCCAGCGCGCACAGCGCCAGCGCAAGGATGGTCCGTTGCATCATTCCCCCTGTGGGCCACACCAGCCCGGAATGCGCGGCAGAATACGCGAACCAATTCACAAAAACACCCGGTCAATCCGTCAACCGGGCGGGGTGCCTACCAGTGCATCCACACCGTCAGGGCGTGCAGCAGCAGGCCGATCAGGCCGCCCACCAGGGTGCCGTTGAAGCGGATGAACTGCAGGTCGCGGCCGACGCTCAGTTCCAGCTGTTCGACCAGGTGGCGCTCGTCCCAGCCCTTGACGGTCTGCGCGATGTGCTGGGTGACACCTTCGCGCAGGCGGCTGGTCAGCCGTTCGGCGCCGTCCATCAGGTGCTGGTTGAGCGCATCGCGCAGCGACGGATCGTCCTGCAGCGCCTGCCCGACCGAGGCCAGGCTGCGGCGCAGGTGGCCGGCCAGTGCCGAGTCCTCACTGGACAGGTCCGCGCGCAGGCTGGCGTGGATGCGCTCCCACAGGCCCTGCACATAGTCCTGCACGGCCGGATGGTCGATGATCTGCTGCTTGATCTGGTCGATTTTCCCGGCCAGCGCCGGGTCGGTGCGCAGGCGCTGGATATAGTCGGCCAGCCAGGTTTCGTAATCCCGCCGCAGCGGGTGCTCGGGCTGGGCCAGAATCTGCTGCAGCTCGGCCAGCACCGCGTGCGCCATGCGCTCGGCCAGGCTGTCGCCGATCTCGTCGATCGGCTTGACCCAGTTCACGGTGCTGGCCAGCTTGGGCCACTCGCGCTGGATGTAGCGCACGATCAGCTCGGACGCGCGCTGCTTCACCGATTCGTTGTCCAGCCACTCGCTGACCCGGGTCAGGCCCTCGTCGAGCACGCGCTGGTGCCGGTTGTCGGCGGTGAGCAGGCCCAGCAGCTCGCCGGCGGTGGCTGCGGCGTTCCACTGGCGCAGCTGCTGGATCACAAAGCCCTGGATGCTGCGCCGTACCGCCGCCTCGTCCAGGAAGTCCAGCGCCTGCAGTGCCCAGCCGCGGGCCATGTCGGCCAACAGCCGCGACCGTGCCGGGTCGGCCAGCCAGCTGCCCAGCCGGCTGGCCGGATCGAACACCTGCAACCGCGCCAGCAGCGCCTGCGGTTCCAGGAACTGGTCGCGCACGAACACCGCCAGGCTGTCGGCGATGCGGTCCTTGCTGTGCGGGATGATCGCGGTGTGCGGAATGGGCAGGCCCAGCGGCCGCCGGAACAGCGCCACCACGGCGAACCAGTCGGCCAGCGCACCCACGGCGGCGGCCTCGCAGAACGCCGACACCCACGCCCAGATGCCCCGCTCGCCCTGCAGATGGCTGATGACGAAGCCGGCCAGCATGGCCAGCAGCATCGCCAGCGCGATAAGTTTGAGACGGCGCAGCTGCGCGCGGCGGGGATCGGGCGGAGAAATAGGCGTCATCCCTACAGTCTACCCACCCCCGTATGAGCACCCGGTAGTGCCGGCCGCTGGCCGGCAACCAGGCGAACCCCGACAGAACGGTAGTGCCGGGCCCTGCCCGGCAACCCCGCACCCCGTACCGAAGCCAACCGGTAGTGCCGGCCGCTGGCCGGCAACCCCGGGGGCTGTCCGCAGGTGCATGGCGCGGTCCGCACCAAGAGCAGCCGGGCAGAGCCCGGCGCTACGCCGCGCACCGCTTCACATCACGCGTCGGCGTCGGCCAGCTGCTTGCGCAGTGCCGCCAGCTGCTGGCGCAGGGCGTCGTTTTCCAGCGTCAGCGCAATCACCCGCTGGCGCAGTTCGGCGGGGCCTTCGCCCAATGCGTTGAGCGCGTCGGCAATCTCGGCTTCGCGGCTGGGGTCCACCTCGGTGTCACCGTCGGCGCTGTGCAGCACCTCCTGCACCGGCTTGCGCGGCTTGCGCTTGGCCTCGCGCACGCGCTTGGCGGCCTGCTTCAGCTCGTCCTTGCCGCCCACGGCCGCAGCGCGCTGCTCATCCTCGGGCAGGTCGGCCACCGCCGCGGCGGCGCTGATCGAGATCACCCCGGTCTTCACCGCCTCCACCAGCTCCGGCGCGGCCTGCTTGTGGATGCGCTCGATCATCGTCACCTGGCTGCTGCTCAGGCGCGCTTCGCGGGCCATGTCGGCACGGCTGACCTTCGGCGCCGGTGCCCACGGCGGGCTGTCCTCATCGCCTTCAGGGCTGGCATCGGCGATCTCGCCGTCGCTTTCCTTCTGCAGCTGGGCCTGCTCGGCACGATGGCGCTCGGCGAGGATGTCGCGCTTGCGCAGGGCCAGCACGCCGCGCTGGAAGTCCGACACGCTGCGCCGCCCCAGGTGCTGCTCGATCATCCACAGGTGCACGTCGTCCATCGACTGGAAACGGGTGTTCTGCACGGTCTGGAACGGCAGGTCGTGCTTCTGGCAGATGCCGAAACGGTTATGCCCGTCCACCAGCACATCGCCCCACAGCACCAGCGCATCGCGGCAGCCTTCGGCCAGGATGCTGCGCTCCAGCGCGTCGTGCTCGTCGGTGGTCAGGGGATCGATGTAGGCCTTGAGTTCTTCTTTGACGACAATGTCCATGCAATCCGGTACGCGAGCCAACGTGACCGACCATTGTAATGGGGCGGGGTAGTCGCGTCCCGGTCGCCGGGTTCAGACAGGGCGGCCGGCAGGCATGGCCTCAGGCGGTGGCGTTGATCATGTCGCCCAGGATCTCCACGATGCGGTCGATCTGCGCCTTGTCGATGATCAACGGCGGCGACAGCGCGATCACGTCACCGGTGCAGCGCACCAGCAGGCTGCCCTCGCGGAAGCAGCGCTCGAACACCTCATAGCCACGCGCGCCGGGCGCATCCTTGCGCGGCATCAGCTCCACCGCGCCGATCAGCCCGAAATTGCGGATGTCCACCACGTGCGGCAGGCCGCGCAGGCTGTGCAGCGCCGATTGCCAGTACTCGCCCAGCTCGATGGCACGCTCGAACAGGTGCTCCTCGGCATAGGTGTCCAGCGTGGCCAGCGCGGCCGCGCAGGCCAGCGGATGGGCCGAATAGGTATAGCCATGGAACAGCTCGATGGCCGCCGGCGGGCCCTGCATGAAGGCCGCATGCACCGCATCGGACACCAGGGTGGCACCCATCGGCACCGCGCCGTTGGTGAGCCCCTTGGCCAGTGTCATCAGGTCCGGGGTTACCCCGAAGCGCTGCGCGGCGAATGCATTGCCTACGCGGCCGAAGCCGGTGATCACCTCGTCGAACACCAGCAGGATGCCGTGCTGGTCGCAGATCTCGCGCAGCCGCTGCAGGTAGCCCGGCGCCGGCAGGATCACCCCGGCCGAGCCGGCGACCGGTTCGACGAACACCGCGGCGATGGTGGAGGCATCGTGCAGCGCGATCAGCCGCTCCAGGTCCTCGGCCAGCTCGGCGCCATGCCGTGGCAGGCCGGGGCTGAACGCATTGCGCTGCAGGTCCAGGGTGTGGCGCAGGAAATCGCTGCCGGCCAGCAATGACCCGAACTGCTTGCGGTTGTTGGGCAGCCCGCCAATGGACATGCCGCCGAACCCGACCCCGTGGTAGGCCTTTTCACGGCCGATGAAGCGGGTGCGCTGCCCCTCGCCGCGCAGGCGGTGGTAGCCCAGCACGATCTTCATCGCGGTATCCACCGCTTCGGAACCGGAGTTGCTGAAGAACACGTGGTTCAGCGGTGCCGGTGCCAGCGCGGCCAGGCGCTGGGCCAGTACGAACGGCAACGGCGTGCCCATCTGGAAGGGCGGGGCGAAGTCCAACGTGGCGGCTTGCTGCTGGATCGCCTGCACGATGCGCGGTCGCGCATGGCCGGCGTTGCAGCACCACAACCCGGCCGCGGCATCCAGCACCGCGCGGTCGTCGACATCGTGGTAATACATGCCTTCGGCCCGCACCAGCAGGCGCGGCGACGCCTTGAACTGGCGGTTGGCGCTGAACGGCATCCAGAACGCGTCCATCGTGTCGGGGCGCTGCTGGGACAGGGACGACAACGGGTGTTCGGCACGGCGCATCGGCAACTCCGCAGGGAACCGGATGGTCACGACTCTATCGCAGATGCATCACGGCGCGGGGTGAGGGCGGTGGGTATAAAGGGGGCCGATAGCCACTGCTGGAGACCCCGATGACCGCTGCCCGTACCCGTGAGGAATGGCAACGCCAGGCCGATGCGCTGGTGGTGCATGGCCAGGCCTTCATCGATGGCCGTTACGTGGACGCCGTCGATGGCGCGCGCTTTGCCTGCATCAGCCCGATCGACGGCCGCGTACTGGCCCAGGTGGCCGACTGCGGCAGCGCCGACGTGGAGCATGCGGTGGCCGCCGCACGCCGCGCCTTCGATGCCGGGCACTGGTCGCGCGCTGCGCCGGTCCACCGCAAGGCGCTCATGCTGCGGCTGGCCGACCTGGTGGAACAGCACGCCGACGAGCTGGCGCTGCTGGAAAGCCTGGACATGGGCAAGCCGGTGCGTGACGCGCGCCAGGGCGACCTGCCGGGTGCGGTGCGCTGCCTGCGCTGGACCGCCGAGGCCATCGACAAGGTGTACGGCGAGATCGCCCCGACCGCACCGGACACGCTGGGCCTGGTCAGCCGCGAGCCGGTGGGCGTGGTGGCGGCCATCGTGCCGTGGAACTTCCCGCTGCTGATGGCCTGCTGGAAGATCGCCCCGGCGCTGGCGGCCGGCAATTCGCTGGTGCTCAAACCGTCCGAGCGGTCGCCGCTGAGTGCGATCCGGCTGGCGGCACTGGTCGCCGAGGCCGGTATCCCCGAGGGCGTGTTCAACGTGCTGCCCGGCGACGGAAAGCGCGCCGGCGAGCCGCTGGCGCTGCACATGGACGTGGATGCGCTGGCCTTTACCGGCTCCACCGCGGTGGGCCGGCGCCTGCTGCAGTGCGCCGGGTTGTCCAACCTCAAGCGCACCTGGCTGGAATGCGGCGGCAAGAGCCCGAACCTGGTGTTTGCCGATGCGCCCGATCTGGACAAGGCGGCCGAAGCGGCGGCCACCGGCATCTTCTACAACCAGGGCGAGGTCTGCACCGCGGCGTCGCGGCTGCTGGTGCAGCGCTCCATCCAGGACGAATTCGTGACCCGCGTGCTGGCCCATGCACGGCGCATGCAGCCCGGCCACCCATTCGATCCGGACGCGCCGATGGGGGCGCTGGTCGACAACGCCCATGCCGACCACGTGCTTGAGCACATCAACCGCGGCCAGGCCGAAGGCGCGCGGCTGCTGCTGGGCGGCAAGCGGGTGGAGGTAGTGGCCGGTGGCAGCTACGTGCAGCCCACCGTGTTCGACGAGGTGGACGCCGGCCACAGCATCGCGCGCGAGGAAATCTTCGGGCCGGTGCTGTCGGTGCTGGGCTTCGACCACGAGGCCGATGCGGTGCGGCTGGCCAACGATTCGCGCTACGGCCTGGCCGCCGGTCTTTGGACCCGCGACCTGGGCCGCGCGCATCGGGTGGCGCGCCAGCTGCGCGCGGGCAGCGTGTGGGTGAACCAGTGGGATGGCGGCGACATGACCGCCCCGTTCGGCGGCTACAAGCAGTCCGGCATCGGCCGCGACAAATCGCTGCACGCCTTCGACAAGTACACCGAGCTCAAAGCCACCTGGATCCACCTGGGCGAGTGACCGCGCCGGGCCGGCGTGCCGGCGGCGACGGTCACGTCTGCAACCATCGGCCGCAGCGTCGTGCGGCCATGGCAGAATCGGGCAGCTGCCCTTTTGCGTGTGCCCGATGTCGACTCCCGCTGCACCTGCTGCCAACTCCCCGCGCCGGATCCTGCTGGCCAGCCTGATCGGCACCACCATCGAGTTCTTCGATTTCTACATCTACGCCACGGCGGCGGTGCTGGTGTTCCCGCACCTGTTCTTCCCCGACAGCAGCGACGGCGCGGCCCTGCTGCAGTCGCTGGCCACCTTCGCGGTGGCCTTCATCGCGCGGCCGGTGGGCTCGGCGGTGTTTGGCCACTACGGCGACCGGATCGGACGCAAGGCCACGCTGGTGGCCGCCCTGTTGACCATGGGCGTGTCCACCGTGGCGATCGGCCTGCTGCCGACGCACGCCAGCATCGGCATCCTCGCCCCGGCCCTGCTGGCGCTGTGCCGGTTCGGCCAGGGCCTTGGGCTGGGCGGTGAGTGGGGCGGGGCGGTGCTGCTGGCCACCGAGAACGCGCCGCCGGGCAAGCGCGCCTGGTACGGCATGTTCCCGCAGCTGGGTGCGCCGCTGGGCTTCCTGCTGTCGGCCGGCATCTTCCTGCTGCTGGGGCGGGCGATGAGCGATGCCGACTTCCTGCAGTGGGGCTGGCGCGTTCCGTTCCTGGCCAGCTCGCTGCTGGTGGCGGTGGGCCTGTGGGTCCGCCTGAACATCCATGAGACCCCGCAGTTCCAGGCCGCGCTGGACCGCAACGAGCGGGTCAAGCTGCCCATGTGGACGGTCATGCGCGAACACGGCCTGACCCTGGTGCTGGGCACGCTGGGCGCATTCGCCACGTTCGTGCTGTTCTACCTGATGACGGTATTTACCCTGGGCTACGGCACCACCGTACTGCAGTACAGCCGCGAGCAGTTCCTGCTGCTGCAGATGGTGGGCATCCTGTTCTTCGCGGCCGGCATTCCGTTGTCGGCACTGTACGGCGACCGCTGGGGCACGCGCCGCACCATGATCGTGGCCAGCGGCCTGATCCTCGCGTTCGGCATCGTGTTCGCCCCGTTGTTCCAGGCCGGCAGTCCGTGGCTGGTGGTGGGCTTCCTGTCGCTGGGGCTGTTCCTGATGGGCCTCACCTACGGCCCGTGCGGCACCTTCCTGGCCGAAATCTACCCGGTGCAGGTGCGCTACACCGGGGCGTCGCTGTCATTCAACCTTGCCGGCATCCTGGGCGCGGCCCCGGCGCCTTACGTGGCTACCTGGCTGGCCGAGCGCTTCGGCCTGCTGGCGGTGGGCTTCTACCTGTGCGGCACCGCGCTGGTCACCATCCTGGCGCTGCTGGCCATGGGCCGGCGCGCGGCCGTCAGCGGAAGAAGCGCTTGAGCGTGCGCCCCAGCCAGCCACCCTGCTGGTGCTCGCGGGCGAACTGGTTCAGGTGCAGCTTGACCTGCGGCGCATAGGCCTTGTCGTCGCCACGGATGTGGTTGAACAGCCAGCGCGACAGCATGGTGCGCAGTTCGTCGCTGATGTCTTCGCCGGCCTGGAAGCGCAGGCGGTACTCGGCCACGCGCTTGATGAAAATCTCATGCACGCGCTTGTGCGCCGCACAGAACGGGTAGCCGGCTTCCTCCATCAGCTCTTCCTCGAAGGCGAAGTGCGACATGGTGTAGTCCACCAGTTCGTCGATCACCTCGGCCACCGCCAGCCGTTGCAGGCTGGTCTGCGCCACGTGCAGGTGGTTGAGCATCTCCACGATCCGCATGTGCTGGTGGTCGATGACGTCGATGCCGATGTTCAGGTCGTCCTGCCAGACCAGAAGTGCCATGGTGCGTTCCCTGTGGTGTTCAACTGGGAACGACTCTAGGTCGATCGCGACACGCTCGCGTTGATCTCGATCAAGGCGCCAGGGCGGTTTCCCGGGCGGCACTGGCCACGCTGGTACAGCTCACCCGGTTGCGCCCGCCAGCTTTGGCCAGGTACAGCTGGCGGTCGGCCTCGGAGATCAGACGGTGCAGGGAATCGCGCTGCGGGCGCAGGCAGCACAGCCCGATGCTGACGGTCATGCGCAGGGTGGTGTCGCCCAGCTTCACCTCCAGCGCGGCAATGCGCTCGCGCAGCATTTCGAAGTAGCCACGCGCCTCGTCTTCCTCCAGCCCCGGCACCAGCAGGCAGAATTCCTCACCGCCGAAGCGGGCGATCAGGTCCTGGTCGCGGGCGTGGCCCGCCACCGCAGCGGCCACGGCGCGCAGCGCATCGTCGCCGGCCTCATGGCCGTGGGTGTCGTTGATGTGCTTGAAGTGGTCGATGTCGATCATCGCCACCGCCACCAGATCATCGTTGTGGTGCAGCTGCGGCAGCTGGCGCTGGCTCTGTTCCAGGAAGCTGCGCCGGTTCGGCAGCCCGGTCAGGAAGTCGCGCGTGGCCAGGTCCTGCAGGGTGCCGATCAGCTCCAGCTGGTCCACGTTCTGCGACACGCGACAGAAGAACTCTTCGCGTGAGAATGGCTTGCGCAGGAAGTCGTTGGCCCCGTTCTTGAGGAAGCGCGGGATCAGCGAGGGGTCGGTGTTGCCGGAAATGCCGATCACCGCCACCTTGTCGCGCGAGCGCAGGGTGCGCAGCCGGCGGGTGAACTCCACCCCCTCCATGCCGGGCATCTCCTGGTCGACCACGGCCAGCCGGATCGCCGGGTGCGCCTCGATCGCCTTCAGGCCCTCGGCGCCGTCGGCCGCCTCGTACACGGTGTGGCCGTACATGCGCAGCAGCGAGGCGGCGTACATCCGCGCCGACATCGAATCATCCACCACCAGGGCCGCGATGCGCCGGTTGCGCTCCAGCCGCTGCACCAGCCACACCAGGTAATCGATGCTGCCCGGGGTGTTCTTCAGGACGTAATCGATGATCTGCTGCTGCAGCACGCGCTTGCGCAGGTCTTCGTCGTAGACGCCGCTGACCACCACCGTGGGCAGCCCGCGCGACAGAAAGAACTCCACCACGTTGTCGCGGTCACCATCGGCCAGCACCAGCCCGGTCAGGACCAGGAACCAGCCCTGTTCCTCGTCGAGCAGCCGCCCGGCCTCGGCCAGGCTGGTGGCCACGAACACCGGCAGCTCCAGCCGCTGCTCGATCGCCTCGCGCAGCATGCTGGTGAAGGTGCGCGAGTTTTCCACCAGCAGGATCCGCTGGGGTAAGGCATCACCGGGGTCGCTGTCGAAAGCGCCCTGCAACAGAGCCGGCATGTGGCGTACGCTCGATTTCGAGTGGGTCGGCAGATATAGCGGCGATTTCACATGCAACTTTAGGGTGGATGTGTGACGGTGGGGAGCGCTTGTCGCGGGCAATCTCTGTCCGGAGGGACGCCCCAAGGACGTTGGGTGCGCTCGGACTGCCGCGCGGCAGTGTCGCAACCAGCGCGACATCTGGCGCATTGCGCGCCATTGATAAATTCAACCGACTCCTAGAAAGCGCCGGGAAGCCTTGTCCCCGCTGGCAGTCCGCTACGTCCTGGCCATGCCATGACGCTTTTGCCCTTATCGCCATTGCTGGGAGCCCGCAGCATCTGCGCAGGCGAGGGAGGGCCATCATGGACGATAGAGCAGCATCAGTGCGCGGCGGCAATTGTCGCGGCACATCCCAGCGGGAGTTGCGCAGCGCGGTGAAGCGCCCTACGCGGCAGAGGCAACACGCGCAGAGGATTGCGCCATTAACAAGGGCTACGCGGTGATCGCTGCACTCTTGGCCGCCTTGCGCATGGGCGATGGTCATCGCTTCCTGCGACTGCACACGGTGTTGGGTGACGGGGTGCTGGTTGCCGAGACGCTGCAGGGCGCCGAGCAGATCGATGGCGTGGGGTTCACCTGGTCGGTCACTACGCTGTCGCTGGATGCCGGGATCGCGCTTGAGCCCTTGATCGGCCAGCCCGCATTGCTGCAGATGCAGTTGGACGATGGCAGTTTGCGGCCGTTCCATGGGCGTATCACCTCTGCCGAGCGGATTGGCGGGAACGGCGGGCTGGCCCGCTACCGGTTGCGCCTGCAGCCGTGGATGGCCTTTCTTGGGCAGCGCGTTGATAGCTATGTGTTCCACGACGCCAGCGTGGTGGACATCGTCGAAAACGTCTTTGCCGATTACGTCGGGCTACTGCCGGCGTGGCGCTGGGATCTTGACCGGTCCAGCCTGTACCTCAAACGCACTCTCACCACGCAGTACCAGGAAACCGACCTAACCTTCGTGCAGCGCTTGTTGGCGGAGGAGGGCATCTACTATTGGTTCGAGCACAGCGGTGAGCCTGATAGTCCCTCCTTCGGCAAGCACATGCTGGTGCTGGCCGACCACCAGCACGGCGCACGCGATCTGGGGCCGGTGCGCTTCCATCGCGCCGATGCCTCCGAGCGTGCCGACAGCGTGCAGCAGTGGTCGCTGCACCATCGCTGGTGCATCTCGAGGGTGACCCGTACCACTTGGGATTCGCGCACCCTGCAACTACGCCAAGCCAGTGCCCAGGCCCGGACCTCGCAGCCGGACCTGGGCGAGGACATCGACACCTGCGGCCCCGACGGCTGGCCAGACCACGACAGCGGGCAGCGTCGGGCCCAGCAACATCTCGATGCATTGCGGGTGAGGGCGCACACCGTTGCCGGGCGGGGGCGATGGCGGCAGCTGGCTGCCGGCGCCCAGTTCCAGCTGACGCAGCATTGCATGACCGGGGAAGACACCGACTTCCTGTGCCTGTCGGTGCAGCACCTGGCACGCAACAACTTCGAGGCCGAGGTGCTGGATGCGCTGGAGCGACGGTTGGGGCCGGCCACGCAGGTGCCTCTACCATTGCCCGCTTCCCTAGGCGGACTAGCGATTCGTGCGAATCTCCCCGCGCTCAGCACCGCGTTCTACGACAACTGTTTCGTCGCCATTCCGGCCGCCGTGGTCTACCGTCCGCAAACCGAAGACGGCGACGGGGTCCGCCTGCATCCGCGCGCGTTGATCACCGGTACCCTCAGCGCAATCGTGGTCAGTGACGGCGAGCCACTGCTGTCGGACCGCGACCATCGCATCAAGGTGCAGTTCCCGTGGCAGCGGGGCAGTCAGTCGAGCACCGGCCTCGCCCATCCGGGTGGCGACGACAATGCGCCCGCAGACGGCGGCGCCTGGACCTGGGTGCGGGTGATGACCCCGTGGGGCGGGGACAACTGGGGCGGGGTGTTCCTGCCCCGGCGCGGTCAGGAAGTACTGGTGGCGTTCTTCGAAGGCGACATTGACAGCCCGGTGGTGGTGGGCGCGGTCTACAACGGGCGCGGCCAGACCGACGCAGCGCACAATCGGGTCGCCACCGGCGGGGCGCATGCGACCGGCAACGCACCGGCGTGGTTCGACGGCAATGAGCACCCAGCTGTCTACACCGGCTTCAAAAGCCAGGCCCTGGCCGACAGCCAGGACGGGCTGGGAGGCTATCAGCAACTCCGTCTGGATGACACGCCGGGGCAGGGACGGGCGCAGTTGTCCACCACCCAACACGCCACCACGCTGACGCTGGGGCACCTGAAGGAGGGGCAGGACAACCTGCGCGGCGCGGACCGTGGGTTTGGAGCTGAGCTGTCCACGCAGGCGTCTGGGGCGTTGCGCGCGGGGCAGGGGTTGCTTCTGAGTACCGAGCCGGGCGAGTCGCAGTTGGCGGCAAGTCAGGCGTTGGCACAGTTGGAGCAAAGCGCGGTGCTGGTGCAGGGGCTCAACGAGTCAGCGGTGAACCAGCAGGCGCAGTTGCCGAACGAAAGCGCTCAACTGCCTGCCCAGCAAAGTCTTGAGCGGCTACAGCGAAGCCTGCGCGCCACCCAGAGCGGCACCGTGCCCGACAGCATCACCGGTGGTGATGGCGAGGCGCCGGGCTGGGACAAGCCGGTATTGATGGGCAGCGGCGTGGCCGGCGTCATGAGCCTAACCCCAGCTGATCAGGTGTGGGTGAGCGGCACACACACCACGCTGGCTGCTGGCGTGGCGTTGAACTGGCTCAGCGAAGGAGCGTTGACGATAGCGGTACGCGAAGGGCTGACGCTGTACACCGAGGGCAGCAAACCCAAGTCGGGCAGTCCCAATCAGGAGCAGGGCATCGCGCTGCATGCCGCAAACGGCAAGGTTAGTGCGCGGGCGCACTGTAGCCAGGCCGTTCTGGCGGCCAGGACCAATGTGAAGATCGCCAGTACCCAGGCTGACGTGACGCTCTCGGCGCCGAACAAGCATCTGCTGCTGACCGCGGCGGGTGCTTACATCCGCATAGAAGGCGACAACATCGAACTGAGCGCGCCGGGGACGCTGGAGATGAGGGGAACCCAGCGGGAGTGGACCGAGCCGGAAGAAGCTCCCTATGACGTCGACTACAGCAACGGGCAACTGGGTGGCTGCGAGCTCAAGGACAACCTCGAATGAAGCTAATCGACCACCGGACCTCAAGCGGCTCTTGTGAGGTGCGCCACCTTACAGACATTTGCTATCTGCTTCGTCGTGAGCAGGGGGCATCCGCCCATCTCTACGTGCTTCTGGATGCCACGGTCGGGATCAGCTCGCACTTTGATCCACACGAGCCAGAGGATCAGTGGGAGATCAAGGTCGACGGCTTTGGCAAAGCGCCGCTTCGGCTGCTCCGCCTGGGACCGGGCTACGAAGAGAGCCTGAGAGTGTCCGCAAAGCAATGCCGGCTCGCACGGCGCGATCACCGTCGTGCCAGCGTAGTCGCCTGGATCGTAGCCCCGCAGCCGCCCTCCGACGTGGCTGCAACGTTGCGCAGGCTGCTCGAGAACGAAAAGCGTAGCGGCTCAGAGAACCCCATGCCGATGATGGACTCCATGTCAGTGCCGCACTGGCCTTACGCGCTCTCAGACCAGCAGCGACACCTGTTGTCTCGATCGGGCCTACGGATTGCCTGCTTGGGTTTCGCCGGGGAACTCTGTTGGATGGCGCAGCCACAGACCGAGTTGGAGCCGCTGCACATGCACGCGCGCGGCGTATTCAAGCTGGCGCGGGTAACCCTGGTGAACCACGCCGCGAAGGTGCTCAACGGGTTGGGCGGGTACGACATAGATCTTGAGCGGGCCCACCACTTCGCTGCATCCGTCATCGCCAATGTACGCAGGCGCAACGTTCTCGATCAGGCCATGCTCGTGGCGCACGATATCGCACTGAACTGCGAGCTGCATTGCGCTCCCGCGCTACGCGCCTTGATCGCTGATACACCCGAGCATGAAACGGCACTTGCGCAGGCATTGGGGCAGCTGGATCAGTCGCAGCTGGAGTGCATCAGGGACTCGCTGTTTCGCATGCATAGGGAGCGATGAAATGTGGACCATGAAAAACAGAATCGCAGCCTCTGCGGTCAACGCTGTGCCGTCGTGTGAGCAGGGCAAGTGCATCAACTGCGACAAGTCTGGGCTGCTCGTGCATCCCTTTCGCTACTCTGCATTTTGCAGTGACGAGGAGACCATTCTCGCCAGAGTGCCGGCGCTCAGTCCGTCTTCGGGCGACGCCCTGCCCGAGCTCACGTGTAGCAAGTACGCGATAAGAATGATGAGGGAAGGCTATCTCTATGTCGTCCTTGTGCGCAACGGACTCAAGTACATCGACAGCTACTACGTAAGATCGAGCGGCCGCTTGATGCGTTTTCGCGGAACGCCACCCGCGCGAAAGACGTCGGGCCTGGCGTGCAAACGCATGTCCACCTCGCCCAACGCACTGATGGTTGCCATTGACGCGCCAGAACAGGTCAGCATGACGTACTGGCTCTTTACGCCGGACCCGCTGTCAGAAGGTAAGGAGGGTGAGTTGATTGCCCAAGCAGAAGTGCTGCTTGCAGATGGGACTTTACAGGGATTCAGTCCCCAGAAGTGGGCCGATCAGCGCGAGAGTGAGCAGTACCTCTTGTCTCCTACTACCATCTCGTACTTTGCGTTGGAGTATGCGGTCGCCTCACAGATTGCGGGCTATTCGGTCGGTCAAGTCCCCATGATTCGCGCGCTAGACGAACAGCCGTTTCCGGCGCTGTGCGATTCAGGCGACCCACCGTTGCCACCTGCGTTCAGCGATGACCAGCGCGGGCCGTTCTATCAGTCCCGCCTGAACGCTTCGTTGCCCGTGCTCAGGGAGAGTCTCGCGCTGTTGCAGAGCGAGAACGGCGTTGGCATCGCTCTTCAAGACGCCATCGGCATCACTCAGGAGCTCAATGCATGGCGGAACCGTGCCATGGAAGGCATGGAAGGGTGGATGGACGTCGTCGATAACCATGGCGTCGACAATCGATGGAAGTACTTGGCTGCTCGGCAGTATGCGGACATCAAGGAAGGCGTGCTGTCCGGTCGAATCAAGGACGCCCAGCGCTCGGCCGAGGATGCAAGCAATCGAGAGTTCGACAGGACCATTGCCGATCTTGAGGCCCAGCGCGGCATCCGGGGCGCCTTGGACCCGAGGCCGATGATCGAGGTCGTCAAGATGACCAAAAAGCTGGATCCATGGGGATTACGGGCTGCCGAGGTTGAAGCTGCACGCCTGCGTGCGCGTGAGCGCTATCAGGAGGCGGAGGCGAGCCTGGATGGCAGGCAGGTGAGCATTCTGACTGAGTTCGATGAAAGGGCAGAAGTCTGCGAGAGTGCCATGTCGCTGCGCGCGGTGGATCATCTGGCCTGGTTGCGGAGCCAGATGCTGACACTGGCATGGCGAAGTTATGATCAGGATGACTTCATACAGGGGTGGGCATTTGCTATCCAGGTAGGTCTGGCCACCAATGGGATGGACGCGGACGATCAATCGCGGCAGGTAATGGATGAATGGTGGAGAACGCTGGAAGACGCTCAGAAGAGTGATGCAGCGCTGAATGAGAAAAACCTTGTCTGGCGGGTCTTCGTGCACAACAACCTGACCCTTGCAAAGCAACTAGCCAATGCGCTGGAGATCGCAAGAGTCTCGCCTAGGGAACAGGACGAGTGGGCGATAGTGGCTGCCACCAATGGCGCCGCAGCCAAGGTGCTTGGCCTGTTTGCAAAAGCCGACTCGGCGCTTCGCGCGTGTGAGCAAGCCGGCCAAGTCGCCTGGTTCAAACGCAATGTCATTGGTGTTTCGATGGCGTGGTACGTGAGCTGGGGGCGCGTGATGCTTTCCACCGCGACAAACTCAAAGGCTGATCAGGCGTATCTAAAGCTGCTCATCAAGCTAATGCAGCTCAGGATGGGGTCTTATGCGCAGGGGATTCCAATTGGAGCTTTCCACGCCACCCCGACATCTGGTGCGTTGCTGTCGTACTGGCGAGGACAAGTTGGAATTGCCATCCGTGAGGGAGTGCGGTTGGAAACTGCGAAGGGCCGCGCTGGCGGTGCATATCAAGGACGTGTATTACTCATGGCCACGATCTTCGAGTCTGTAAACCTGATCGTCAGAGGAAAACAGTTCAGCGTCGACGATCCAGTAAGCAGGGAGGGCGGGGCGCTCATTGCATCCGGCTTGGCATTGGTCGGTGGGGTGGTGGCGATCGCCGAGGGTGCGACGGGATGGGTTTCGAAAAATGCGCAGTCGGGAAGTCCGCTGGCCCAGCACTTCGACGCATGGAAAGGCCGGCTGGGACTGTACGGGGGATTCTTGGCGGGCTCGGCTGGGTTGTTGGGGGCGATTCTGGATGCGGGCTCATTCAGAGATATGAATCGACGGGGTAAGTCCACACTAGCTTCTGCCTACGCATCGAGAGCAATCGTGGCGTCTCTGGCGGCCGTGCTATCAATCACCGTCGCGTTCGCAGGGTCTGCGCCCTATCTGCAGGCGATGATGAAGAGCTCCCGGAATGCATCAACTCGCACCTTCTTTCGTGTGTCGAGCGGAGTTGCTGTTCGTATAGCTGCGCATGAGGCGGTAATGCTGATGCTTAGGGTCTGGGGTGGCAGGCTGGGCTGGGTCACGATTGGACTATCTGTACTGATCGTTCTCATGAGTCCGGACGACTTTGAGGATTGGTGCGAGAAAACTGTATTCAGAGGTGATAAGTCGAAACGGGGATACGGGAGCGCGGCTGAAGAGCTTGCGACGATCGTTCATCTTTCAGTAAAGGGTAATTCATAGATGTACATTCTGGAAATGTTCTGTTGGGCGGGTAAGTTTCATTCGGAAGTGGACGGGCCTGACGCTGAGGTTAGTGCGGATGACTTATATATGGAGCGTCGGCTGTGTGAGCGGTCTTCAACAGCTCCGGCGGACGAGGGTTCTGTTTTCAATCTGAACGAACGATGCATCGACCTTCAAGGGGCTTGGCAGGAAGACAAGCGTGGACTAATCACATTTATTTTTCTGGGCCTCATGTACGTGTGGCAGTGCCTGATTATGCTGGATATGGTGCTTCCCGGCATTGTTGGTCTTTTCAATGGAATAAATCCTTTTGGTCGGCCTGTGGTTGCAAGTGAATACTTCTTTTACCCTCTATTCGGGATTATTTGGCTCACAGTTAATGCCTTATTCTTTAAGTATTGCTGGCGATGGCTGAGGCTGGAGGTGTTTGTTCAGCGTCGTCTGGTCGTTCGATTCAATAGAATAACCCGTCAGGTTCACATCAATCGCCCCAACTACGCGGGCGGGCTTGTGACGTTTCCTTGGGATGCAGTCCTGCCTGAGATAAGCGGCAGTAAGCCGGGTAGCGGCGCAGGCGACGGTGCTCTGCTTTTGGGATGGCCATCGCATCGCACCGGAGCTGGCTTTGACGACATCTGCATGATTGGCGGATCTCTGGATGATCGCGGTAGTGCTGAAGCACTCTGGGAATACATCCGCCGTTACATGGAAGAAGGCCCGGACGAAGTGCCTGAGCCAAAGCACTTAAGAGCGCTGTTTCCTTGGCCCTGGGATTCGGTTCGTTCAACGTTGAGCTTCCTCTTGCCGTCGTGGCGGAATGGAGACAAGGGGCTCGTTCTCACGGGCGCCCTTCTCCTGTCTCCCTTGCTGATATTGCACTGCATCTGCCATTGGCTCTCGCTGCTGCTCTGCTGGCCCACCTACTGGCCCAGAATCATCCGTTGCGCAGGACTGCCTGGTGAGCCTGTTCCGAAGTTGACAACAGCAGACGACTACAGTCCGGAGATCGCCGTCAAGCTGCGGGCGTCAACGGTCAAGGTGGTTGGCCAGGAAAGCAGTCAGACCCCACCGGATGAAAGGCAAGGGATGGGGGAGTCGCGGTCATGACACCTGTCGACAGCCGGGTTCGGTTTCGACCTTTGCGCTTCGGTTGGGCGGAGATGCGCTCGGCTGCTGAGCACCCGGCGGCCGAAATAGTCCTCGCCGGGGCTCCTGCCATTGGACGCAACCAGGAGGCTGCCGACCGGCGATGCCATCGTGTGCGTTTGACTGCCGGCACAGCCCGTCCGGGCGCCCGCCAACGCGGCCCGCTCACTGGTCTCAAGTCGGGTGTTCTGATCCTGTCGTCGATTCCCGCGCTGGCATCGGCGCAATCCGACGATTCCGGTGTCCCGATGGCCGAGCAGGGGCTTGCCAGTCCCAGCCGATGGCTCCGGATCTGAGCCTGGATCCGGAATGGTGCTTGTACGGGTTCCGGCGGGATGGCATCTCCTGCTACCAGGTCAATGATCTGGCAGGTCGGGTGCACATAGTCGTCGGGAACGCAGATGAGACGTTATGGGTGCTGCTCGCAGGCGAGAGCACGGCGAAAGTGTTGTTGCTCACGTAGGGGGCTACCTGCGTGAGTCACTCGCTGGGTGGTCTATAGGGGCGCAGGGTTCTCGCTGGTGCTGTATGGCACTGGTGCCAATGCAGTGTGGTCGGCCGAAGCGACCCCGTGATATAGCCAGTTGCGTATGCTCGATTTCGCGTGGGTCGGCAGGTATAGCGGCGATTTCACAGGCAGCTTTTGGGTGGTTCTGTGGGGCTCTGGATCAGCCAACCTCAGCCAATCGCGGCAGTGCTCGCCTGCTTTGAGAGTGGCGGCCGTCGGATTTGCGTCAAAAGCCCAATCTTGCCCCGAGCCGCTCCATCTAAAGCGATAGTATCGCTGGCGTCGTCTGCTACTGGGGCAAGCTAGCCTTGGCTCACGGCGGTCCTATGGCCTACGACGTGCGTCGTTGTTCAACCCCTGGCGGCAGAAGATACTATCGCCGGAGTACCCCTCGCTAAACTCGACCTGGAGGATAATGTGCGGATTTCCCATTTTCGACACGTATTTGGTATTTTGATTCTGGCTGCGGTGCCGATGTTCGCTTCGGCACAGTCTGATAATCATGGCGTGCAGCTCGCAAAGCGAGGCCTGGGCCAGTCCCAACCGCTTGCGCTCAATCTGAGTCAGGACCCCGGTTGGCGTCTGTATGGATTTCAGCGGGATGGGATCACCTATTACCAAGTGAATGATCTTGCAGGGCGAGTGCAGCTGATCATCGGCAACGCAGAGGACGTGTTCTGGGTACTGCCGGCAGGAGATGGTTCCGCCCAGGTGTCACTGCCAGCAGAGCCTATCCAGGCCCCGGCCAGTGCAGTGCGGTCCCTTGTCTACCAGGATCAGACGTTTGCCCTGGTCCTGTATCGCAGTGGAGCAGGTGTCCTGTGGTCGGTCGAAGCCATCGACTGATACGGCAATGGCCTGCGGGTGGCGCAATCCACCTGCAGGTTCTCGTGCAGAGGACGTCAGGTCAGCGCCTGATGGCTGCCACTTCCAGAGGCCCCGACAGACGCGAATCCACTGTAATCCGGAATTTCGGAAGCGGCTCTTGTCGGACCTTCCATCAGAACCATCCGTATTCGGTTCTGGCGGCACTGGATAACCCCGCCGTAGGCGAGTACTCGCCCAGCCAGTCGCTCCATGGCCAGTGCTTCTGTCGCTCCGGAAAGTGCGCGCTTGGCATCCAGTAGTGCCACCGCTACCAGTATTCCGCTCCTTCCTTCGAATCGACCACACCGTGCCCGAACCCGGATCTGTCCAGATTCGTGCTTCAGCAGTAGCGAGACGCAGTCTGTGAGTGCGCGATAAGTGGCAAGCTGAACTTCAATGCTCAACTGACACGGGTCACCGGCCAGTTGGGGGCGGACCACCCGGTGGGTGAGGTCCCATGCCTCGCGCACGCCGCCCGCTTGCAGCGCCACGTACAAACCCACTTGTTCAAGTGCCGTGGGGTACACCATGCTGGCTTGCTCACGGAACTGGCGCGAATGCACGGCCGAGGTATGCAGGAGGCTCGTTGCGATTGCATGGTGGCCTTGTTGCTTGAGCCAGTTCACCACTTCGGTGAGAGACATGTCGATGCCATCACCCAGTTTCTTCAGGTGGATCGCACGCTCGCGCAGGTCCATTTCGCTCGCTCTGTGCGAGCTTCTGGCGAGCTTGATGGCGTTTTTCTCATCGACATCCCGGATGCGGTAGCGATGGTAGTAATGCGTGATGCGCGCGCCCAGCACAAACAGCGCCGCACCTGCGATCGCCATGACCTGCTGGGTGGCGAAGGTTGCAGGATCAAATGACGACGGATATGGGCCCGGGGTAGTCAGCCCAATGATCAGGTTCAGTGCCGGTACTCCAATGGCCGCGCCACGCCAGCCGTGCAGGCAGGTCAGTGCGATCGCCGGGACGGCCATCAACAATTGCGCGCTGGTCTTTGCCGTGGCCGATTCAGCCGGAATCAACATGGCCGAAATCCCAAGCAGTAACATCAGCGACAGAGCCGCGAGGGTCTGCCTGCGAAATGCGGTGGTCCATTCCGGTTCGGCATGTCGACGTGCCCAGAGCAGGGCAAGGGGGGCAACCGTCAGGATGCCGATGAAGTCACCCACGATGTAACGCGCTATACCGGTTGCCGCTGGCATTTCCGGGGGAATGGGCCAGAGTAGTTCGGAGAGAGCGATGTTCAGCGATGTCACCACGACCGCCGATGCTGCCGCGACGGAGATCAACCACATGGTCTTGGTGGCGGCCATCATCTTTCGGTGCAACCGCACTATCAGCATCACCGCCGGCATCAAACTGGCCGACGCCAGGATCACCCAGGTGAGCCCGTACTTTTCGACCATCGGGTAACGCATCTGCGCGAAGTAGGCGTATTCGCCCAACAACAGATAGGGCCACAACCGCGGCGGGCACAACAGAACCGCTGCTACACGAACGCCAGCGGGCAGGTAGAACTGATCCAGTGACAGTTGGCGCGCGGCCCAGCAGGCGATGGCGTACACAGCAGCCAACACGAATCCAGCCGGACGAATGTGAAGGTTCACCTGAAGCCCGTCTTTCCACCAATCCAGTCGCACGCGTTCCCTCCCGTTCGTGCCCAGCCAGCGTCCATGCACTGGACTATTCCGTTCAGACAGGACGGTATCGGCAGAAACCGGTTTATGCAATTGCAGACAGCAATTATCAGAATCGGATCAAGTGCGGATGCGTTGTTGGTCGTACCAACATGGCATTTACAAATGAGATGGTCATCTCAAATTCCGGTCGCCTTCACCACAGCGCATCCCGCAGTTTGTACCAGGACATCGCCGCCACCAGCAGCGGCGTGCGCAGCAGCCGGCCGCCAGGGAATGGCCGGTGGGGGATGCGTTCGAACACATCCAGGCGCGCGTTCTGCCCGGTGATGGCCTCGGCCAGCACGGCGCCGGCGAGCCCGGTTGCTGCCACGCCATGGCCCGAGAAGCCCTGTGCGAAGTACACGTTGGGGGTCAGCCGGCCCCAATGCGGCGCGCGGTTGCGGGTGATGTCGACGTAGCCGCCCCAGACCTGTTCCATGCCCACGTCGGCCAACTGGGGGAACACCTGGTGCATGCGCCGGGTCATCACCCCGCGCAGCCCGGGTGGCGGCAGGGCGGAGTAACTGGCGCGCCCGCCGAACAAGAGGCGGTGATCGGCGCTGAGCCGGAAGTAGTCCAGCGCCCAGCTGACATCGGCCACGGCCATGCCGTTGCGGATCAGCGACCGGGCGCGTTCGGCACCCAGCACCTGCGAGGCGCCGATATAGGTGCCCACCGGCATGATCCGGGTTTCCAGCTCCGGGGCGATGCCCTGCAGCCAGGCGTTGCCGGCGATCACCACGTGGTCGGCGCTGATGCTGCCGTGAGCAGTGCGCAGCTGCGGACGCGGGCCCCGCACCAACTGGATGACCGGCGATTGCTCGTGGATCACCACGCCCAGGCCTTCTGCCGCGCGTGCCAGGCCCTGTGCATAGGCCAGCGGCTGCAGGTGGCCGCTGGCCGCATCGAACATGGCCCCGGTATAGCGCGGGCTGTCCAGCTGGGCCTGCAGTTGGGTGCGGTCCCACCACTGCAGCGGATAGTCGTAGCGCTCGGCGAGGTCGAGCAGCCCGGCACGCAGTGCGCGTTCCTGGCGGGCGGTGATCGGCACGCTGGCGTGGCCATCGTGCCAGTCGCAGTCGATCTGGTAGTGCTGCAGGCGGTGGCGCAGCAAGGCCATGCCGTCGCGCGAATAGTCGAACAGCAGCCGCGCGTCTTCGGTGCCCACCAGCTGTTCCAGCGTATCCACTTCACACCCGTAGCCGACGATGGCCTGGCCGCCATTGCGCCCGGAAGCGCCCCAGCCCACACGGTGCGCTTCCAGCACGCTGACCCGGTAGCCGCGCTCGGCCAGCGACAGCGCTGCTGACAGGCCGGTGTAGCCCGCGCCCAATACGCACACATCGGTAGCGTGGTCGCCGGCCAGGGCCGGGCGCAGCGGTTGCGCCGGCAGGCTGTCGGCATACCAGCTGGATACATGGTCCTGGCCAGCGCGGCTCACGGCGTGCACCTGCAGGGGGCGGTGGGGACGTCAATCATGGTGACAGCATGCCAGCAACGATGCGCGGTGACAGCGCGCAGTCTGTCGCAGGCATCGCAGCCGGCATGTGAGGGCGCATGCCCCCGGCAAGGCGTGTTGCGCCACGCCCGTCCGCGGCGCTACCGTGGCAACAGGTCATCGGAGCATGCCGCATGGTCGCGCCCCCTTGGGTTGGCCTGCCCACCGACAGCACGCCGCTGGGCCACCACCGTTTCGCGGTGGCCGGCGAGAAGTACGTGCATGCGCTGGCCGTGGCGGCCGGTGCCACGCCGGTGCTGCTGCCCAGCCTGCAGCCCCCGTTGCCGGCCGCGCACTGGCTGGACCGGCTCGACGGTTTGTTGCTGACCGGCGCAGTGAGCAACATCGAACCGCATCACTACGGCGGTGCGCCCACCTGGCCGGGCAACCGGCACGACCCGGCGCGCGACGCCAATGCGCTGTCGCTGCTGCAGGCCGCATTGGAACGCGACATGCCGGTGCTGGCGATCTGCCGGGGGTTCCAGGAAGTGAACGTGGTGCTGGGCGGCACCTTGCATGCGCGCGTGCACGCGGTGCCCGGGCTGGCCGATCACCGCGAGGACCCGGCCGCGCCGGTGGAGCAGCAGTACGCGCCGGCGCACGCCGTGCAGTTGACCGGCGGCGGCTGGCTGGCGGCATGGGCCGGCGCAGACCGTGTGAAGGTCAATTCGGTGCACGGGCAGGGCATTGATCGCCTCGCCAACGGCCTGCGGGTGGAGGCCCGCGCCGACGATGGCCTGGTGGAAGCCGCGCGCAGCGACGCCCACACCTTCGTGCTCGGGGTACAGTGGCACCCGGAATGGCGTGTTACCGACCATCCCTTCCATCACCGCATTTTCCAAGCCTTCGGCGATGCTTGTCGCCGTTACTCCTGCAAAGCAGACCGGTCATGACCACCCGAACGCGTTCGCGTAAAGCCACAGCCCCGCGCAAAGCGGCCTCTTCTTCGCGCAAGGCCGCACCGCCGCCCGTGCCCGAAGAAAGCACGCTGCTGCGCTGGCTCAAGGACCGGCGCATCACCGAGGTGGAGTGCCTGGTACCGGACATCACCGGCAACGCGCGCGGCAAGATCATTCCGGCCGACAAGTTCTCGCACGATTACGGCACGCGACTGCCGGAGGGCATCTTCGCCACCACGGTTACCGGCGAGTTCCCGGACGACTACTACGAGCTGACCTCACCGTCGGATTCGGACATGATCCTGCGCCCGGATGCCGACACCGTCCGCATGGTGCCGTGGGCCACCGATCCCACCGCGCAGGTCATCCATGACTGTTTCACCAAGACCGGCGAGCCGCATGAACTCGCGCCGCGCAATGTGCTGCGGCGCGTCCTCAATGCCTATGCCGAACTCGGCCTGCGCCCGGTGGTGGCGCCGGAGCTGGAGTTCTTCCTGGTCCAGAAGAACACCGACCCGGACTTCCCGCTGCTGCCGCCGGCCGGCCGCTCTGGGCGTCCTGAAACCGCGCGCCAGTCCTACTCCATCGATGCAGTCAACGAGTTCGATCCGATCCTCGATCTGATGTACGACTACTGCGATGCGATGAAGCTGGACGTGGACACGCTCATCCACGAATCCGGCGCGGCACAGCTGGAGGTCAATTTCACCCACGCCAATGCGATGGATCTGGCCGACCAGGTGTTCCTGTTCAAGCGCACCATGCGGGAGTCGGCGATGCGCCACGGCATCTACGCCACCTTCCTGGCCAAGCCGATGGAGAACGAGCCGGGCAGTGCGATGCATATCCACCAGAGCCTGCTGCGGATCAGCGACGGCAGCAACGTGTTCACCGGCGAGCACGGCGGTGAGGATTTCAGCCCGTTGTTCGGGCACTACCTGGCCGGCCTGCAGAAGTACGTGCCGGCGGCGATGGCGTTCTTTGCGCCGAACGTGAACTCCTACCGCCGGCTGATGTTCGGCGAGGTTTCCCCGAGCAACGTGCACTGGGGCTTCGACAACCGCACCTGCGGGCTGCGCGTGCCGCTGGATACGCCGGAGAACATGCGGGTGGAAAGCCGGTTCGCCGGCTCGGATGCCAACCCCTATCTGGCCATCGCCGCCACCCTGGCCGCCGGCCTGCTCGGCATCCGCGAGCAGGGCTCCCCCACCGCGCCGATCAGCGGCAGCGCCAAGGAACTGGGCTACGACCTGCCGCGCTCGCTGGGCGAGGCCCTGGACGGGCTGGAGGGCTGCCCGGAACTGCGCGAGATGCTGGGCGAGCGCTTCTGCCGGGCCTATGTGTCGGTCAAGCGCAAGGAATACGAAACCTTCTTCCGCGTGATCAGCTCGTGGGAGCGTGAATTCCTGCTGCTCAACGTCTGAATGGCGCCGCGTCGCCAGATCCGGCATGGCCGTGAGGGCCATGTGCTGGGAAAATGTGGGCATGCCCGTTAGGCTGGCACCCGTTGTGCCGGTCTGGCCGGTTCCCCCACCTCGCACCTGACCTGTGGAGAGTCCGATGAAGCTGCGAATCCTCACCCTCGGCATTGCCGTATCCGTACTCAGCGCCTGTGGCGGCGGCAAGTCCGACGACGACAGCAAGGTGCTGAACGTCTACAACTACAGCGATTACATCGCCGAAGACACCATCCCGAACTTCGAAAAGGCCACCGGCACCAAGGTGACCTACGACGTGTTCGACAGCGATGAGATGGTGGAAACCAAGCTGCTGGCCGGCAACAGCGGCTACGACGTGGTGGTGCCGACGCTGAACTTCTTCGGTCGCCAGATCAAGGCCGGCGTGTTCCTGCCGCTGGACAAGAGCAAGATCCCGAACCTGGCCAACCTCGACCCGGACGTGATGAAGCGCATCGCCCAGCAGGACCCGGGCAACGAGTACGGCGTGCCGTACATGATCGGCACCACCGGCATCGGCTACAACGTGGAGCTGCTCAAGCAGCGCTTCGGTGGCAGCACCGACATCGCCAACAGCTGGGACCTGATCTTCAAGCCCGAAAACATCGCCAAGATGAAGGACTGCGGGATCACCATCCTGGACACGCCGTCGGACATGATCCCGATCGCGCTGCACTACCTGGGCGAGGATCCGCACAGCCAGGACCCGGCCACGCTGCAGAAGGCGGCCGACCTGCTCAAGGGCATCCGCCCCTACGTGCAGAACTTCCACTCCTCGCAGTACGTGGGCTCGCTGGCCAATGGCGGCACCTGCCTGGTGGTGGGCTGGTCGGGTGACATCATCCAGGCCCGCGACCGCGCCGCCGAAGCGGCCAACGGGGTGACCGTGGCCTATTCGATCCCGCGCGAAGGCGCCCCGCAATGGTTCGACATGCTGGCCATTCCCAAGGATGCCAAGCACCCGGAGGCCGCCTATGCCTTCATCAACTACCTGCTGGAACCGAAGGTGGCCGCGGCCAACACCAACTTCATCCACTACGCCAACCCGGTGACCAAGGCCACCCCGCTGGTGGACGAGGCGATCCGCACCGACCCGACCATCTACCCGCCGGCCGACGTGGCCGCCAAGATGTTCACCTACTCGATCAACACGCCGGAGGTGGACAAGCTCTACACCCGGTTGTGGACCGAGGTGAAGACCGGTCGCTGAGCGGACCTGCGTGCCCCCTGCAACGCCGGCCCCCGGGCCGGCGTTGCCGTTTCCGGACGGGCAGGGCACTGGCCCGGCCGGGCCCGTCAACGTCCGGATCCCCGGCGGGGCACAGCATGACGCGGCCACCACCGGTAAAATGCCATCCTCCCCCCGTCCGCTGCCGCTCCTGGAGCCGCCCCCCATGCCATTTGATGCCAAGCCGGAAGGCGAGGTCGTGCCGGTCCTCGAGCCGGGCTATCTGTCCATCCGCGCGCTGCGCAAGGAATTCGACGGCTTCGTCGCGCTCGACGATGTCAGCTTGGACGTGCGCAAGGGCGAAATCTTCGCCCTGCTCGGCGGTTCGGGCAGCGGCAAGTCCACGCTGCTGCGCTGCCTGGGCGGGTTCGAAACCCCCACCAAGGGCAGCATCGAGCTGGATGGCCAGCGCATCAACGACCTGCCGCCGTACCAGCGGCCGATCAACATGATGTTCCAGTCCTACGCGCTGTTCCCGCACATGACGGTGGAGCAGAACATCGCCTTCGGGCTGAAACAGGACGGCCTGGCCCGCGATGCGATCCGCACCCGCGTGGGCGAGATGCTGGAACTGGTGCAACTGGGCAAGCTGGCCAAGCGCAAGCCGCACCAGCTGTCCGGCGGCCAGCAGCAGCGCGTGGCGTTGGCGCGGTCGCTGGCCAAGGGGCCCAAGCTGCTGCTGCTGGACGAGCCGATGGGCGCGCTGGACAAGAAGCTGCGCTCGCAGATGCAGCTGGAGCTGGTCAACATCATCGAAACCTCGGGCGTGACCTGCGTGATGGTCACCCACGACCAGGAGGAGGCGATGACCATGGCCACCCGCATCGCGGTGATGGACGCCGGCTGGATCCAGCAGGTGGGCAAGCCCGATGAAATCTACGAGCAGCCGGCCAACCGCTTCGTGGCCGAGTTCATCGGATCGGTGAACCTGTTCGACGGGGTCATCGACGAGGACCTGCCGGAGTACGTCACCGTGCGCACGCCGCTGTTCCCCGCCCCGATCTATGTGGCCCACGGCATCACCGGCTACGAAGGCCAGCCGGTGGCGTTCGCGCTGCGCCCGGAGAAGGTGATGATCGGCAAGGACGAGCCGGCCGGGGACACCAACAAGGCGCAGGGGGTAATCGAGGAGATCGCCTACTTCGGCAGCCATTCGGTGTACCACGTGCGCCTGCCCAGCGGGGCCAAGGTGCTGTCCAACTTCGCCAACTCGCAGCGCTGGGCCAGCGACGGGCTGACCTGGGGCGACAGCGTGTGGGTGTGCTGGCGCGACAACGACGGCGTGGTGCTCACCGCATGAACGCCGCCGTCTGGAAGCGCTGGCTCCCCGGCACCCGCGGCAGTGTGATCGCCGCGCCCTACCTGTGGCTGCTGCTGTTCTTCGCGGTGCCGTTCGTGATCATCCTGATGATCTCGTTCGCGCGTACGCAGGTGGGCTCGCCGCCCTACACCTGGTTGCTGGAATACGTGGACGGGGCGTTCTCGCTGAAGCTCAACCTGGGCAACTACGCGGCGCTGGTGAAGGACAGCCAGTACGTGCTGGCCTACCTGAGTTCGATCAAGATCGCGGTGATCGCCACGCTGTTCACGCTGCTGATCGGTTACCCGATGGCCTACGTGATTTCGCGGATGTCGCCGGCCGCGCGCAACGTGGCGATGATGCTGGTGGTGCTGCCGTCGTGGACCTCGTTCCTGATCCGGGTATATGCGTGGATCGGCATCCTGGACCGCAACGGGCTGCTCAACCAGCTGCTGCTCAAGCTCGGGGTGATCGATGCGCCGTTGCAGATCCTGTACACGCCGACCGCCGCTTACATCGGCATCGTGTACTGCTACCTGCCGTTCATGGTGCTGCCGCTGTATGCCAACCTGGTCAAGCTGGACAACCGGCTGCTGGAGGCGGCCTACGACCTGGGCGCCAAGCCGTGGCAGGCGTTCCTGCGGATCACCTTGCCGCTGTCGCGCACCGGCATCATCGCCGGCTGCATGCTGGTGATGATTCCGGCGGTGGGCGAATTCGTGATTCCCGAGATGCTGGGCGGTCCGGACACGCTGATGATCGGGCGGGTGCTGTGGGGCGAGTTCTTCAACAACCGCGACTGGCCGACGGCCTCGGCGGTGGCGATCGTGATGCTGCTGTTGCTGCTGGTGCCGATCCTGCTGTTCAACCGGGTCCAGCAGCGTGAGCTGGAAGGGAAGCTGGCATGAGCATGGTGCGCGGCAACCGGTGGCTGAGCTGGTCGGTGCTGGGGCTGGGCTTCGGCTTTCTGTATCTGCCGATCCTGCTGCTGATGATCTATTCGTTCAACGAATCCAAGCTGGCCACGGTGTGGTCGGGCTTTTCCACGCGCTGGTATGGGGAGCTGTTCAACAACCGGCAGATTCTGGATGCGCTGTGGATCAGCCTGAAGGTGGCGTTCTGGACGGCCTGTGCGTCGACGGTGCTGGGCACGATGGCGGCGATGGTGATGACGCGTTTCAAGCGGTTCTCGGGCAAGACGGTGTTCGGTGCGCTGATCACCGCGCCGTTGGTGATGCCGGAGGTGATCCTGGGCTTTTCGCTGATGACGCTGCTGGTAGCGATGGGCGGTATTCCCGGCTTTCCGGCACGCGGGGTGACGAGCATCTGGATTGCGCATGTGACGTTTACGCTGTCGTTCGTGACGGTGGTGGTGTCGTCGCGGCTGCAGGAGCTGGACCGGTCGCTGGAGGAAGCGGCGATGGATCTGGGGGCGGGGCGGTTGAAGGTGTTCCTGCAGATCACGCTGCCGATCATCGCCCCGGCGCTGGTGGCGGGCTGGTTGTTGGCGTTTACGCTGTCGCTGGACGATGTGGTGATTGCCAGTTTCGTGGCAGGCCCGAGTTCGACGACGCTGCCGATGAAGGTGTTCGCGTCGGTGCGGATGGGGATCAAGCCGGAGATCAATGCACTGGCGACGCTGATGGTGCTGGCGGTGTCGATCGCGGCGGTGGTGGGGTGGTTCGTGACGGCCCGCGGCGAGAAGCGCCGCCAGCGCGACATGCAGATGGCGTTGCAGGACAAGGGGTGAGGCAACAGCAACAGCAACAGCGGGGCTGCATGTTCTGAGTGGCGTCGGCGTGGGTGGGTTGGCGGGACACGCCGTGAATCCATCCTTGGAGGCTCGTGGGCGCCATCCATGGCGCCCAACGGTCCCGCCAACCCACCCACGCCGACGCCCGACAGAATGCTTGCCCTTTTGTTGAAGGCGCAGGGCAACGGCGCAAGGCAGTTGCCGCGTTGGGGGGAGGGGTGGAGCAGGACGGTGTTCCACCGTCCCAGCCGGGCAGAGCCCGGCTCCACCCATCACGATCCGATCCGCACCGACCCCATCCGTCCCGTCCCGATCCGATCCGATCCGATCCGATCCGATCCGATCCATCCCGATCCATCCCGACCCGCGTCGCGCCGATCTGATCCGCACCGCACGGATACGCGCCGCGTAGAGCCGGGCTCTGCCCGGCTGCTCTTCTCTCCCCAATCAAACCGGTCGGCCGGCTCTTGCTCTTAGTGCGGACACGGCCAACTGTCTGGGCATGGTGCGGGTGGGAGGCCGGGACCGTCATGCGCCATGGATGGCGCATGCGAGCCTCCATGGATGGATTCACGGCGTGTCCCGGCCTCCCACCCGCGCCGTGCCAAACAGGTAGCAGTGAAACGCTGCTTTCCGCGCAGACCCTAACCTGCGACGCCACGTCGCAACCCACTCCCGGCTCGCCGCCAACCCCGGCAACATCCGGATCACAACACCGGGCGCAGAATGGTGGTCTGTCTTCCGGAGTACCACGATGACCGTTGAAATCGTCAATCCCGCGACCGGCCAGGTCACCTACCGCCATGAACTGCTCGATGCCGCCCAGGTTGAACAGCGCCTGGCCGCCGCGGCCGGCGCGTTCCCGGCCTGGTCTGGCCAATCCCTGCAGGCGCGCAGCGCCATCCTGCGTGGCATCGCCGCGCAGCTGCGTACCCGCAAGGACGACATCCAGCGGGCCATGACCAGTGAGATGGGCAAGCTCAAGGCCGAAGCCCTGACCGAAGTGGAGAAGTGCGCGCAGGCCTGCGAGTTCTACGCCGACCATGCCGCCGACTACCTCAAGCCGCAGCTGATCGACACCGAGGCCCAGCGCAGCTACGTGCGCTACGAGCCCATCGGCTGCGTGTTCGCCGTGATGCCCTGGAACTTCCCGATCTGGCAGGTATTCCGCTTCCTTGCGCCGGCCTTCATGGCCGGCAACGTCGCCCTGCTCAAGCATGCCAGCAACGTCCCGCAGTGCGCCGACCTGATCCTGGCCGTATGCCGCGATGGCGGCCTGCCCGCCGGCGTGTTCGACGTCCTGCACATCGACAACGACCAGGCCGCCGACGTGCTGCGCGACAAGCGGGTCAAGGCCGTCACCCTGACCGGCAGCGAACGGGCAGGACGCTCGATTGCCGCCAATGCCGGTGACCAGCTCAAGAAGTGCGTCATGGAACTGGGCGGCAGCGACGCGTTCGTCGTGCTCGAGGATGCCGATCTCGACAAGACCGTCGCCGCCGCCGTGAAGTCGCGCTTCGACAACAGTGGCCAGACCTGCATCGCCGCCAAGCGCTTCATCGTGGTCGATGCCATCGCCGATGCATTCGTGGAAAAGTTCGTGGCCGCCGCTGCGCAGCGCGTGTACGGCGACCCGCAGGACGAACGCACCACGCTGGCCCCGATGGCCCGCGCCGACCTGCGCGACGAACTGCACAGCCAGGTGCAGGACAGCGTGGCCAAGGGCGCCAAACTGCTGCTCGGCGGCGAGCCGGTGGCGGGCAGCCATGCCGGCTACCCGGCCACCATCCTGGACAACGTCGGGCCGGGCATGCCGGCCTATGAGGAAGAACTGTTCGGCCCCGCCGCGGCCATCCTGCGCGTGCGCGATGATGCCGAGGCGCTGCGCGTGGCCAACGACACCACCTTCGGTCTGGGGGGCAGCGTCTGGACCGCGGATGCGGTGCGGGGCGAAGCCATCGCCAAGAAGCTGGAATGCGGCGCGGCTTTCGTCAACGCCATCGTCAAAAGCGACCCCCGCCTGCCGTTCGGCGGCAGCAAGCGCTCCGGCTTCGGCCGCGAACTGGCCGACCACGGCATCCATGAGTTCATGAACATCAAAACGGTATACGTGGCCTGATCTGAAGAGGGTAGCGACCAACGGTCGCTACCTACCGACGATCCCCCCGGGGTAGAGCCGACCGTTGGTCGGCTGCCCGTAACGCCGGCACACGTCGCATGTATCCGGCATCGCCAAGAGCCGGCCAGCGGCCGGCACTACCGGACATCGGATCGGTAGAGCCGACCGTTGGTCGGCTCCCCGTAACACCGGCACACGTCGCATATATCCGGCATCGCCGGGAGCCGGCCGAACCGGGCATCGCATCGTTCAAACCGAGGTGGAGCCGACCGTTGGTCGGCTGCCCGTAACGCCAGCACACGTCGCGTATATCCGGCATCGCCAGGAGCCGGCCAGCGGCCGGCACTACCGGACATCGGATCGGTAGAGCCGACCGTTGGTCGGCTCCCCGTAACGCCGGCACACGTCGCATATATCCGGCATCGCCGGGAGCCGGCCAGCGGCCGGCACTACCGGGATTCGCATCGTTCAAACCGAGGGTAGAGCCGACCGTTGGTCGGCTGCCCGTAACGCCAGAACACGTCGCGTACATCCGGCATCGCCGGGAGCCGGCCAGCGGCCGGCACTACCGGGATTCGCATCGTTCAAACCGAGGGTAGAGCCGACCGTTGGTCGGCTGCCCGTAACGCCGGCACACGTCGCATATATCCGGCATCACCGGGAGCCGGCCAGCGTCCGGCACTACCGGGCATCGCATCGTTCAAACCGGGGGGTAGAGCCGACCGTTGGTCGGCTGCTCCAAATACCACACCCATGACGTACACCCGGCACCGTCGCCCGAAACGGGCCGCCACCCCGCCTCAGAGCCAACGCACCCGCTTGAACAGCCGGTACAACCCCACGCAGATCGCGCCCACGCCGATGATCATCGCCGGGTACGCCCACGGCTGGTCCAACTCCGGCATGTGGGTGAAGTTCATGCCATACCAGCTGGTGATCAGGGTCGGCGCCGCCAACAATGCCGCCCACGCACCCAACCGCTTCACCGTCTCGCCCTGCGCCAGCGTCACCAGCGACAGGTTCACGTTCAGCGCCGTGCCCAGCATTTCGCGCAGGGTGTCGATCACATCGCTGATCCGCACCGCATGGTCATGCACATCGCGCAGGTACAGCTTGACCTCGTCGGGCACCAGCTCGCCCTGGTAGCGCTTGATCTGGGCCAGCATGTCCTGCAGCGGCGCTACCGCCATGCGCATCTTGTTGAGCTCGCGCTTCAGTTCGTACAGCCGCACCACGGTCTGGCGCTTGTAACTGTCCGAGAAAATGTCCTTCTCCAGCAGCTCCAGCGTGTCGCGGTAGCGCTGGGTGATGGGCAGGTAGTTGTCCACCACGAAGTCCAGCACCGCATACAGGCAGTACGACGGCCCCATCGTGCGCAGCAGCTCCGGCTCGCGCTCCACCCGGGCGCGCGGCGCGGCATAGGACAGCGACGCCCCATGGCGGACCGTCACCAGGAAGCGGGGACCAAGGAAGGCATGGGTTTCGCCGTAGGCGATGCGCTCATCCACCATCTGCGCGGTGGTGACCACCACGAACAAGGAGTTGCCATACGACTCCACCTTGGGCCGCTGATGGGCGTTGCGTGCGTCTTCGATGGCCAGCGAGTGCAGGCAGAATTCTTCCTGCAGCTTCAGCAGCACGCTGTCGGCCGGCTCGTACAAGCCGACCCATACAAAGCCGTTGCCGCTTTCGATCACATCGCTGATCGCATCCAGGCTGATGTCATGGCGAATGCCCTGGTCATCGTAGTGCACGCAGTTGATGACGCAGGGCGGGTTCACGGGTGCGGTACTTTCCATGGGCGGCATCCTGCGTCAGCGGCCCGTGACAGATGCGTCACGACGGCCCAGCGCCCATGCCAGTGCCAGGTGCACCGGCAGCAGCAGCACGATCCACTGCAGGTTGACCTGCGCCTGCAGGCTCAGCCAGTGCAGGACCAGGCCCAGCGACGCCAGCAGCGCCACCGCCCACAGCACCCAGCGGAACCACGCACGCGGGGTGCGCCCGCGCAGCAGCGTGATGGCACCGGGCAGCAACAGCAGGCACAGCGGAGACAGCACCAGCAGGTTGCGGTTGGCCCACGCAGCCTGGTGCGCACTGAAGCCCCACAGGTAGGTCAGCAACGCACCGGCGATACCGCAGAACAGCCACACCGGCAGCGCGATGCCGCCCAGCAGGCGTCGGCGCGTGCGCAGTGCACACACGCCTGCCGCGGCCAGCAGGCCGCACAGCAGCCAGGGCCACCAGCGGCGCGGCGATTCGGTGGGCTCCGGCGCGATGCGGTGCGGCAGCAGTTCCTGCTCGGCCTGTACCAGCGGGCGGCCTTCGCTGTTGCGGGACTGGCGCAGCGCATCGGCCAGGCGCATCGGCACGAAGGCTTCCTGCCAACGCGAAAGCGGCTGATCGGCGAACGGCCCCAGCCCGATGTCGAAGCCCAGCCACATCCACGGCGACGGCGAGGCCAACCGCACCGATTCGCTCCGGTAGGTGTTGCCGCGCGAGCGCCCGGACAGCTGCGAATGCAGGCCGCCGCCGAGCGCTTGGTCCACCGCATCGCGGACCATGGTGGCGCAGTTGGCGGTGTAGTAGTCGTAGTGGTAGCGCGCGTTCTCCGGCTTGGCGCGCTCGGCCAGCGAGGCGGCCAGGGCGCGCGCCTGCTGCGGGTCCAGGTCCAGCCACTGGATGCTGGCCCCACGACCGCTCTCACGGTAGTAGGCCATGTCCTCGTCCAGCGGCAGCGCCACCAGGTAGTACATCATCTCGCCGCGCACGAAGCGGCCGATGAAGTCCGCTTCACCCGGATCGAAGTAACCGAAGTTGTAGGAGGTGGCCTGGCCCGTTACCGGGTCCACCACCACCAGCGCATCGTGACCGAAGCGCTCGAAGAAAATCTCGCCGGGCTGCATGGTCACCACGCCGATGCGCGGTGCCGCCGAGGCGTTCGCGCCGGAGTCAGCCACCGGCACGGTGACGGGGGCCGTCGCATCCTGGGCCAGCGCCGCGAACGGCAGGCTGGCCAGGGTGAGCATCCAGCACAGGAACAACAGGCGGCACGACGGCCACCGCTTCAGCAGGGGCCGCATGGCGTGGATCAATCCTCGTTGTTCGTATCGGCCGGCAGCACGGTCACATGGAACGCCTGCACGCGGCGGGCATCGGCACGCGCCACCCGGAACACGAAGCGGTCCAGGCTGAGCTCGTCGCCGGTCTCGGGCAGGTGGCCGATCGCCTCGGTGACCAGGCCACCGATGGTGTCGTAGTCGTCGTCGGGGAAGCTGGCGCCGAAGCGCTCGTTGAAGTCCTCGATCGCGGTCAGGGCGTCCACCACGTACTGGCCGTCGGCCTGGATCGCGATCTGCGCGGTGTGGTCCTCGGCCTCGTCGTGCTCGTCGTCGATTTCACCGACGATCTGCTCCAGCACGTCCTCGATGGTGACCAGCCCGGCGACACCGCCGTACTCGTCCACCACGATGGCCATGTGGTTGCGCGAGAGCCGGAACTCCTTGAGCAGCACATTGAGCTTCTTCGCTTCGGGAATCAGCACCGCCGGGCGCAGCAGCTCGCGCACGTTGGCCGGGCCGTTGTCGGCAACCACGCCGCGCAGCAGGTCCTTGGCCAGCAGCACGCCAAGGATGTCGTCCTTGTTGTCGCCGTGCACCGGGAAGCGCGAGTGGCCCGATTCGACCACCTGCTTCATTAGTTCAAGGAAGGGCGCTTCGACCGGCAGCGAGACCATCTGCGAACGCGAGATCATCACGTCGCCCACGGTGAGTTCGGCGACGGAAATCGCCCCCTCCATCATGCGCAGGGTATCGGCAGCGATCAGCCCATCATCGTGCGCGGTGTGCAGCACCGCCACGAGCTCGTCGCGGGTGTGGGGTTCGCCGGAGAAGGCAGAGGTCAGGCGTTCGAGCCAGCTGCGCTTCTTTTCGTTCTGCTCCAGGGTGGAGCTACTACTGTCGTCTTCAGACATCTCTGGAAAAAAGGGCACCCGGCGAACCGGGCGTTGGATTCAGTCTAGCAGGATGCGGGGCCCTGTCAGCGCCCGCCTGACGGGGCCGCATTCACCGAGGCGGCCGGCGGGGTGGGGGCCGGCACCGGCGCCTCCTCCTCCGCGGGCAGGTCCAGGCTGTAGGTGCAGCCGGCCAGGGTCTTGCCCGGGTGGCTCTTGACCGTGGACAGGCTCAGGATGATCGATTCGATCATCGGCTCCCCGGTGGTCGGGTCGGTGACATCGCGGCTGACCAGCTCGCGCCCGGCCATGAACTTGCCCGGGTTGTCCACCCCGTCCTCCAGCGCCAGTGTCTTCGCCAGCGGGCGCGGGTCGGCCAGGTCCAGGATCGCCATGATGCTGGCGCCGGCCACCGCCACGTATTCGGTGCGCTGCCCGAACACCGTCAGCGGCGTGGCCAGCCGGAACTCGGTCATGAACTGGTTGCCCTGGGGCAGCGGCTGCAGGCCATTGGCCACTGCCTTGAGCGGGTCGGCCACGACCGGCCCGACCGCCCGGTAGTCGGCCACGCTCTGGCGGCACTCGATCAGCGCGGCCAGGTCCAGCGGGGAGGCCGACGCAGCGGCGGGCAGCAGGGCCAGCAGGCCCAGGCAGAGGGTCTTGAAAGCGGTCATCTGGAATCCGTGGCGAGCCGGGCGGCGCGGCTTACTGCTCGTTGGCGTAGGGGTCGTCGATGCCCAGTTCAGCCAGGATGTCGCGCTCCAGCTGCTCCATGGCCTCGGCTTCCTTGTCGTCCTCATGGTCCCAGCCGAGCAGGTGCAGAACGCCGTGCACGGTCAGGTGCGCGTAATGGGCATTGAGCGCCTTGTCCTGCTCGGTCGCTTCGCTGGCCACCACCGGCGCGCAGATCACCAGGTCGCCCAGCAGCGGGAACTTCACGCCCTTGGGCAGGCCCTCGGGCACTTCGGCCGGGAAGCTGAGCACGTTGGTGGCGTAGTCCTTGCCGCGGTAGTGCCGGTTCAGCGACTGACCTTCCTTGGCATCGACCAGGCGGATGGCCAGGTCGGCTTCACGGATGCGGCCCTTGAGCGCGGCAGCCACCCACTTGCGGAAGCTCACCGCAGAGGGCAGCCCGGCGCGGGGCAGGGCGTAGCTCACGGCTACATCGAGGCGGACGGGGCCCTTGGTCATGGCGATACCGGTAATTCAGATCAATCAGGAGCCGACAGTATCGCGCGTGCGGCGCTTCACTGCGACTTCCAGTCGTCGGCGTCGTAGGCGATCTCGATGACATCGGTGGTGGCACGGCGCTCCTCGATACGGACGGTGCTGGCCGAGCCGTGGCAGTGGTACCCCTGTTGCTGGCTGAGCTGGCGGGTAATTGCGTGCATCATCTGCGTATCGGAGGCGTTGGAGTCGACCTGGATGGCGCCGGCGGCGCAGCCGCCAACGTTCTCCACCTGCACCGCCGGCACCAGTGCGCGCGTGGCCTGGTCCGCAAGCATGTCGAATGCCTCGGCGCCGATGTCCGGCTGCGCGGCCGAGATGCGCACCTTGACGTAGTACAGCTGCTTGTAAAACAGATACGCATTGGAGCGCAGCGGGGCGTCGCCCGGCGCGCGATGCAGTTCCATGCGCAGCTTCTGCCCGTTCACCCCGCCGGCGTTGGCAATGGCGTCGCGCATGACGGCCTCCTCATCGTTGGCCGCCGCCGGGGGCGGCGCAGGGGTAAGCCGGAATGCGTCAGCCGGCCCCAGCGTCCGCTGGCGCGAATAGGTGCCGTCCTTGACGGCATGCTTCATGCCTTCGCCGAACGCCTGCATGCCCTCGATCACTGCGGTATCCGGATCGAGGCGGCCCGCTGCATAGATGTACAGGTTGATCGTCGCTTCGGGGTGATCCTTGGCGCGGTAGAGCAGGCTGGCCCCGGCCAACCGGTTATCCGGATCGAGACTGCTGCGTACCAGGGTGAAATCGCCCACCGACCTGGGGGCGATCACGTAGCTGGTTTCCACATACGGACGCGCGGGGGCGGCCGTTTTTTCAGTGGCCGACGCCGTTGCCGGCACGGCGGCCAGCAGGCAGAGGCACAACAGCACGCAGGTACGATTCATGGCACTTCCTGTGCGACGGGAGTGCCAGCAGTGTACGGCTACTCCGCGCCGGGATTCACCTGCTGCAGGTCGCGCCGGTCGTAGGCGCTGACGATGCGCGCCACCAGCGGGTGGCGGACCACGTCGCGGGCCTCGAAGAAGGTGAAGCTGACCCCGTCCACGTCGCGCAGCACCTCGATCGCGTCGCGCAGCCCGGACTTCACGTGCTTGGGCAGGTCGGTCTGGGTGAGGTCGCCGGTGACCACCGCGGTGGAGCCGAAGCCCAGCCGGGTCAGGAACATCTTCATCTGCTCCACGGTGGTGTTCTGCGCTTCGTCCAGAATCACATAGGCATCGTTGAGCGTGCGGCCGCGCATATACGCAAGCGGCGCGATTTCGATGACATTCTTTTCCAGCAGTTTCAGTACTTTCTCCACGCCCAGCATTTCATACAGCGCGTCGTACAGCGGGCGCAGGTACGGGTCGACTTTCTGGCTGAGATCGCCCGGCAGGAAGCCCAGTTTCTCGCCGGCCTCCACCGCCGGTCGGACCAGGATCAGCCGCTGCACGCGCGACTCGTTCAACGCGTCCACCGCGCTGGCCACGGCCAGGAAGGTCTTGCCGGTGCCGGCCGGGCCGATCCCGAAATTGATGTCGTGGGTGGTGATCTGGTGCAGGTAGCGCGCCTGGTTGGCGCCGCGGCCGCGCACCGTGCCGCGCTTGACCTTGATGGTCACTTCCTGTGCTTCGTAGGCCCGTTCGACCACCTGGTCGACATTGGCCTGGTTCAGGCGCAGGTGGATGGCGTGATTGTCGAAGGTCACCTCCGCCGCTTCGGCGTAGAGCGCTTCGATCAACAGCTGCGCTTCCTCGGCCAGGCGCCGCGGGCCGGTCACGCGGAACACGTGGCCGCGGTTGGCGATTTCCACGCCGAGTTTGAGTTCGATCTGGCGCAGGTGCTCATCAAACGGGCCGGCGAGGTTGGCCAGGCGTTCGTTGTCTTCGGGAGCCAGGGTGAAATCGCGTTGCGAGAGTGCGGTCATTGCGTCTGGCAGCCTTCGATCCAGGGGACCGCGGCCGCAAGCAGGGAAAGGGTCTACAGGGTAGCGCGCAGCCCGTGCAGCCGCCATACCGGTGCCGGTTGTCCACACCGGGTGTGGGGGAGTCGTTGGCAAAGCTGTGGATATCCCGTGCCAGCCCTTGTGCGACAAGGTTGAACAAGGGCTGGTGAAAAAATGGCCGGTCGCTTCAGGAACAGGACACGCCGCCAGCCCGACCTGTACGCGGCACGCCCTCGGGCACTGGCGCGCTGTAGCCGGTGCATGCCCTGGTGGGGCGTTGGGAATTTGACGATATTTGCGTGGCGGAATCGGCCGGAATTATGTCGTTGGTTATGTTGATGGGCCAAGGCAGACATCCGGCGACGCTTCAGGCCCGCGCGTTCCGTGCGAGTAGGGGTTTTCCTACATTATCGTCAGAGTTGCCCCGGATATCGGGCCGCGACGATTCACTATATTCTTCGTCCATGCAGCTTGGTGCGTGCGTCTGTGTGGCGGGGAGAGCCTGCAGATAATGCGGCGGCGTGCGTTTCGACGGTAGCGACAGAGTGGGAGGTGCAGCGTGCTGCCGCCATGCCGGCGGGCCGGGTGCGCCATGGATGCTGGGCAGGTCACGCGGCCGGACGGCTGCAATGGATGGGCACGATGCAGGATGCAATCACACTGTTCGCCGGCGTCGCCGGGCTGGACGGCGCCAGTCGTCCGCACCGTCTGGCATTGGCCAACGGCCAGGCGCTGCTGGTCGAGCGCTGGTGCGGGCACGAACAGCTGTCCGACGGTTTCCAGTGGTGGGTGGACGTGCTGGCCAACGATGCCCTGCTCGACGTGGATGCCTGGCTCGGCGTTGCCGCCACATTGTCCTCGCGGCAGGCCGGCGGACACGACGTACTGCGCAGTGGGGTGGTGTCCGAGGCGGCCTGCCTGGCGTCCGATGGCGGGCTGGCGCGCTATCGCCTGTGCCTGGTGCCGTGGACCTGGCTGCTGGGGCAGGCGCGGCAAAGCCGGGTGTTCCAGGAACGGGCGGTGCTGGACATCCTGCAGGCCGTTCTGGACCCCTATGCCGCCCAGGGTACCTGGCGGGTCAGCGACGAAGTGATCGACTTTCTCGCCGCCGTGCCGCGGCGCAGTTACTGCGTGCAGTACCGCGAATCGGACCTGGACGTCCTGCAGCGCCTGCTCGCCGAAGAGGGCCTGGGCTGGCGCATCGAAGAAGACGCCGACGCGCCTGCCGGGCACGCACTGGTGGTCTTCGCCGACAGCGCCGCGCAGGCGCAGGACGCCACCTCCGAACGCGACGGCGGGCTGCGCTTCCACCGCGCCGACGCCACCGAGGCCACCGACAGCGTGCTGACGCTGGGGCGTTCGCGGCGTATCGGCGTGACCGCGCTGGTGCTGGCAAGTGACGACTATCGCGGCCAGCAGGCGCG
Organism: Stenotrophomonas rhizophila; assembly: GCF_000661955.1. Taxonomy (NCBI): domain Bacteria; kingdom Pseudomonadati; phylum Pseudomonadota; class Gammaproteobacteria; order Lysobacterales; family Lysobacteraceae; genus Stenotrophomonas; species Stenotrophomonas rhizophila. Next base: position 2,969,930 of record NZ_CP007597.1, on the reverse strand, counting down.
GCAGGGGCAGACCCCGGTGCTGTCCGCGCAACGCGCGGAGACCACCCTGGAGGCGTACACCCCGGTGGGCGCCTATGCGTTCGCCAACCGCGGCGTGGCCGACCATTACAGCCGCTTGGCTGCCCAGGCGCACGAATCCCGCAGCGCCAGCTGGGTGGGCAGCAGCACCGCCCCGGGGCTTCGCGCCGGCACCTGGTTCAACCTGCGCCAGTGGCCGCTGTCCGACCGTGCCGGCGTGCCGAATGTGCTGGTGACGCGCATCTGGCACCAGGCCAGCAACAATTTCCCCACCACCGCGCGCGAGGCGCTGCTGCAGCGCCTGGGCCATGCGCCACCGGCGCCCATGGCCGGGCTGGATACGCCGGCGCGCCAGCGCCAGCTGTGCACGCGGGCCGAAACGCTGGGCTATGCCAACGCCTTCGAGGGCGTGGACCGTGCGGTGGCGTGGCGTCCGGCGCGCGAAGACGGCACCGGCCTGCGGTTGAATCCGCGGCCGCTGGCACCGGGCTACCAGACCGCGCGGGTGATCGCCGCCGATGGCAGCGACAGCGGTGAGGTGTCCTGCGACGACCTGGGCCGGATCAAGGTGCGCTTCCACTTCCAGCGGGCAGGCAGCGGCGACGATGGCAGCAGTTGGCTGCGCGTTGCCCAACGCTACGCCGGCCCCGGGGTGGGTGCGCAGTTCCTGCCACGGGTAGGGCAGGAGGTACTGGTGACCTTCCTGGAAGGCGACATCGACCGCCCGCTGATCGTCGGTACGCTCTACAACGGTCGCGGTGAAGCCGGCACGGCCGCCACCCCGGCCGGCGCGTCGGCGACCAGCGAACGGGGCGCCTATGCGCAGGCGGGGGATGCCCGCAGTAGTGCGCAGGGCAACCTGGCCGGTGGCCACGCGCCCGCCTGGCATGCGATGGGCGCCGGCGAAGACGCGCACCGCAACCCGGCCGCGCTGTGGGGCATCCAGTCGCGCGAGTGGCACGGCCAGGGGCACTCGCGGTTGCTGTTCGACGACAGCGACGGACAGCTGCGCCTGCAGTTGGCCACGACCCATGCCAGCACCCAGCTCAACCTGGGGCACCTCATCCACCAGGCCGACAACTTCCGCGGCAGCCTGCGCGGCGAAGGCAACGAGCTGCGCACCGACGCCTGGGGGGCCGTGCGGGCCCGCGCCGGCCTGTGGCTCAGCGCGCAACCGCGCGCCGCCCGCGCGCCGGCCGGTGAGGCGGTCGCCCCCAGTGCGCTGCTGACCCAGCTCAACGAACTTGGCCGGGTCCAGCACCAGGCCACCCGCGTGCACCGCAGCGTCGCCATAGCCGCGCACGCCGGCGTGGCGGGCCAGCAGGATGCGCCTGCGCCGCTGGCCAGCCTGCTGCGCAGCACCCGTACCACCGTGACCGGGGACGCCTTCGACAGCGGTCGGGCCGACGCCCCGGCGTACGCCAGCGGTGGCGGACAAGGGCGCTTGCCGCACAGCGGCGATGCCACCCTGGGCCTGTCTGGCAGCGACGGTCTGGTGCAGGTCGCGGGGCAGAGCCTGCAATGGGCGGTGGGCGAGGTGCTCAGCCTGGCCAGCGGGCAGGCGTCCGAATGTGTCGTCCAAGGCCAGGCGCGTGTCCACGCCAGCCAGGCCATCGGCGTGCTGGCGGCCACCGTGGGCACGGCCGCCGGGAACACGCTCAGCGTGGTGAGCGGGCAGGGCGAGCTGATCGTGCAGGCCCAGGACAACCAGATCCTGCTGCAGGCGCGCAACGCCCTGCGCGCGGCCAGTGCCAGCGCGGCGGTCGAAATGGCCGCGCCGAAAACCGTGCATATCGCCACGGCCGGCGGTGCCAGCATCACCCTGGCCGGCGGCAACCTGACCGTGACCTGCCCCGGCAACATCACCGTGCATGCGGGTCAGAAGTCCTTCGTTGGCCCCGCGAACCTGACCTATCCGCTGCCCACCATGCCGCGCAGCGAATCCCCCGATGTACTGCCCAGCTTCGCCTTCCGCCTGCAGGACATCCCGGGCCCGCAGGGCATCGCGCTGGCCGGCCAGCCGTGGAAAATCGTGCGCACCCGGCAGAGCGCCAGCGATACGCCGGACAACCTGCATGCGGTGGATGCCGGACAGTGGGTGGAAGTGCTCAAGGAAGGCAGCGCCGACGACGACGGCAAGGTCGCCCTTGACGATGCCGACTGCAAGACCGTCTGGGACGCCGTGGCGCGGTTCCCCGGGCGCCTGTACCTGGTGCACGGCATCGACGCCATCCCGCTGCAGATGCGCCAGTTCAGCACCGGCCCCGGGGTACGCGAGATCGTCGAGACCCTGGATGCCAACAACTACAGCAAGGACCTGCAGCACCTGCCCGATGCCGATGCGCTACGCGCCATCCGCCACCGGGTGGAGTACGAGTTCCAGTCCCTGCTGACCACCACGCCCAAGCAGCGCAAGGAGCTCTGAACCATGGCCGACGGCACCACTACCAGTACGGTTGCGCGCAACGCGCTGACCTGCCAGTCCGGCCAGGTAGGTACCTCCAGCGGTGACTACTACGCGCCGCCGGATCGCCAGTTCGCCCCGGTACGGCATGGCAACGCGGTGAAGTCCTACACCGACGGGCGCTCGGCCATGCATGCAATGGCCGAGGCGATCCGCGGCGCGAAAAAATTCATCTTCATCGCCGACTGGCAGATGAATTTCGACACGGAGCTGACCGGACGGGGAGAGGCCGGGCACCGCGGTCGCCTGAGCGAGCTGCTGTATGACGCGATCAATGTGCGTGGGGTGGATGTGCGGGTGCTGCTGTATGACAGCATCGAAGCCGCCGCGTACACGCATGAGAACGAAGCACGGACCGCGCTCTACATGATGCGGGATGACAAGACGCCTGGAAACATCGAAGTTGGACTTCATAACCCGGCAACGGGACGTACGGATCCTTTCAATATCGGCTTCTCTCACCATCAGAAGATTCTGGTGGTTGACGGGAAGATTGGCTTTGTAGGTGGGTTGGATGTTGCACATGGGCGCTGGGATGATGGCAACTTCGACGTCGTCTGCGACCCCCGACTACACATACTGAATGACCACTACAACAACTGCTTGATGAAACCGCGCGGCATGACGGCGGATGAAGTGACGTTGACTCAACCCAAGAAGGAGACGGGCCCTGATGTGGCTGGGAGGACGCGCCCGGGGTTCGCGCCGGCCTATCTACCTGGGCTTACGGTTGCCTTCGACCGCATGAAGCAGCAATGGGAGGACGGAGCAGCGCTGGCCGAACTTCTGGACTACGCGGACAAGGCCGCCATCACGCCCCGCCTGGAAGAGAAGGGCAAGCAGGTCCTTAGCGATGCAATCATTTCAGTTCTTCAGGAAATGACAGACGTCAAGGGAATCAAGGAGATGATCGAGGTGGTGCGGACCGTAGGAAAGGTCCTCAATTCCATCAAGATCGATCTCGACCAGGCACGGCACAAGTATCGTGAGGTGATTGCTGCAAGCAACCGTGCCGCAGATGAGGCTGCGAAGGGCAATGCCGGAGGCGCTGCCAATGCGGCTTCGGATGCAGTGGACGCGTTCACTTCAATTCAAGCCAAGGCTATCAATGATTGGATCAACGAAAAGAAAGCCGAGCTCCTGAAGAGCTACGACCGCGCCGTGAAAGTTGTCGATCGACTGGGCACCTATGCCGCTGATCCATCTCAGCTTGTAAAGGACGTCGAGAAGGCGCGCGCAGAAGCACTGGCTGCGTTGGAGCGTGCCAAGGAGTCGTGGGAGTCCTTCCGGAAATGGCTGGACACTCCGATCAACCGTGCCCAGAGCCTGCTGGACAGTGGTCGTCAGCCACGCATGCCTTGGCAGGACGTGCATGCACGGCTGGAGGGCCCGGCTGTTTTCGATATCTGCCGCAACTTCATGCACCGATGGAATGCAATGGTCTGGCAGAATCAACGCGGTGAATCGCTGATCGGGAGAGGAGCGAATGCTGTCGTCAATGCCGGCATTGGACAGGCAAACGATCTGGGTGCTGGCGTGCCGGAGCAGAAGTCGTTGGGACGGGGTCTTGAGCTCACTGCGCTGACGGATGCCTGGTTGGATGCAATGGGCGGAAGAACGGCACTGTTTGGAGACCTGTGCAGCAGGGGCAGCGCAGGCGAGGTCAGCGTGCAGATCGTCCGGTCGTCTGGCACCGCACTGCACGATATGGAGCGGAAAGGCTGCAGACAATATCGGTTGAATATGGACGATGGCAGTGATCTGAAGCCGTACTGGGAGCGCAGCCTGCCTATGAGATCGATCCAGGATGCCATGCTGAACTGCATCGCATCCGCCAAGGCGTTCGTCTACATTGAAACCCAGTTCCTGATTTCCGACTGCGGCTTCTCGGATGCAGATCCTGGGCGACGTTTGGACACCATCATCAAGGGCGGCCAGCGGGGGCCTGCAACGCCGGCCCAGGAGAAGAAGGCACAGCGAACAGCGCGCGTGCTGGGCGCTGCTGCGGGTCCGCTGGACGCTGTACTGCCCGAGACGCCCATTGCTGATGTTCTTGCAAAGAAGCAGGGCGTGCCCTCCGCCGCGCGCAATACACTTGTTGACACCATTGCCACCCGCATCGCAAAGGCAATACGGAGTGGCCAAGGGTTCCACGTCTACATCACGCTTCCCGTGCATCCGGAAGGCAACGTGAAAGACGGTGCCGTGGTAAAGCAGCACTACTGGGCGCAGCAGACGCTGTTGCGTGGTCACGACAGTCTGATTCGCCGAATCAGTCGCACTCTCGTGGCCAAACGCAAGGATATTCGCGACGTAAGCGTCAGCGAAGAAGATCTGCGAGACGAAGTTGCGGCAGGTGGCTGGAAGAAGTACCTGACAGTCTTGAATCTACGCAGCTACGGTGTCCTGAAAGACATCAATCACGACAGTTATAGCCGCGGGCCGCAAACTGCCGGGGGCAGCAAGGGCAGTCCACCACTCTATCTGGTGACCGAGCAGTGCTACGTGCATTCCAAGCTGCTCATCGTTGACGATGCGGTCGCCATCATCGGAAGTGCCAACTGTAACGATCGGAGCCTGCAGGGCGACGGCGACACCGAGATCGCTGCGGTGATTGCGGATACGGCGACATCAGTGCGTGACCTGGGCAATGGCGTGAGGGTCGTGACGCGAAAGTTTGCACAGGACCTTCGGATGCGCCTGTGGAAGAAGTTCCTGGGCATGTCGATTCAGGAAGAGGTTGTGTTTGGCGCAATCAAGAAGCAAGGCGGATTTACGGATGCAACCGACAGAAGATTTCATCCTCCTATCGTGAAGCAGGACCATGCCGAGCTGAACCTTGAATTGCCGGCGAGTGCCGATACGTCGGATTACATCCGTAGCCTTGCGGAAAAGAATGCATCCATATACGAAGAGGTGTTCACGAACGTTCCGAGGAATTCCATGGCACGCTACGACTCAGTCTTCGATGGATTTCCTTCCGGTGGCTGGAATGAGAAAAAGGACGCCATCGCGCGCTACATCTACGCGCAGCCACCTGACCTTCAAGCGCAGTACATGGAAGTGGCAAGCACCAAGGTGGACGAGGCGACGCGCACTGTGGGTCGCCACAACATTGCCAAGGCGCTCTCACGACTGAAAGGCAGCGGGGCAGGGGACCGGGTCAGAGGATTCTGGGTGTCGATGCCGCTTGAATGGGGGCACGGGATGGATGATCCTGCTGCTGCAATGCCTGTAGAACTCATTGCCGCTCGTCCGGCCGTTCAAGGCGGTTCCAGCGGCACCCTGCAGGCGCTTGCTCGCTTGGACGTGAAATCCCCCACGGAGCAAACATGAAAATCAGGCAGTCCCTGTTGTCCCTCCTGGTCATCACAGGTGCCCTCTGCTCCGGCGGCCGCGCGCTTGCATGCACCGACAGGCTGGACCCTCTGGCATCGCCTGCAACCGGGGTAAGCCTGCTATTCAGTAATGGACAAGGTGGGGGCGTCGGCGTCGCCACTCCCCGTCTTTTGCCGGGCGGTCGACTGGCACCGCCTGCCGTTTCTCCCGCGCTGAAAGAGCTTAAGGCCGGAAAGTTCGATCAATGGGGAGGGGACGTTGTATTCACTGAAGATGATGGGCGAGGCGGTAAGCGGGTCTGCCGGGTGGAGACCTGGAAGAGTAGAACCTTGAACGCTGTTGTAAGAGACAGTCTTGGTGGGAAGCCCGAACGTCTTCGGGACAGTGATGGAAGGGTGGCGGCCATTGCGTACATGCCTACGCCAGCGCAGGAAAGACATCCCGTGCTGGTGAAGTTGCTGCCGCACTACTACATGAGCTCGGCAACCGCCTTCTACTACGATGGGTCCAATAATCTCATTGAGGTGGACAGGTACATGTCCCCTGAGGCCAACAGGCTCAACCCGAAGTACCCGTTGAAGATCGTTGCACGGTCCGTCCTGTACTGCTTCCGCTACGAGGATGGCAGGTTGGTGCAGTCTGCAGGCTTGCCGGGGCCTAGCGTCAGCAAGGACCCGGCGTTCTCGTGTGGCCAGCTCAAGGCTGGCGAGCATTCGCTTGAGCGGTATCGCTACAACGCCAATGGAACCCTGCGCGCCATGCTGAACTACTACGGAGAGGGCGATGCCGACGCCTCCGACAGCCAGCGAAAGTCTGGCGGCGGAGGCTACGGGTCCATCTGGCTGCCCGAACGGCTTCCGTCCGGCGAGCAAGCGCGCGTGGAGCTTCATTTCAATGCGAAAGATGAACTGACCAACCTCAGTACAACGTTTCTGGAATTCGCGGCAGCAGACGCGCAGCCCTCGTATGCGGCGCGTGGCGATGCCGGCGGTTCGATGCTTGAGTACCGGTTTCCTGGTTCACCGGTGCCCTTGTCGGTGATAGACAAGGGATTCGCTGCGATCGGTAGCTACCCCAGGGTCAGGATCTTTCCTCATCGGAGCGGAATGACGGTGTCAGAAGTCTTCGACGCTGGTTCCAGAAAGCCGCGCCAGCGGCAGTGGCGCAGCTTGGATCTGAATCGTCAGGAGATGTACGGCGGCAATGGCAAGCTGATCCGCGTAGTTCAATACGGTGCCGCACCGCAGGATGCCTACGAGGAAGACCTGAAAGGCTATGCCGAAAGTGGCGTGCTGAAGGTTACGCCCACTACCACCGGCTACGCCAGCTACCGCGTCTACGACTACGACACAGCAGGCAAGGAGCGTCTGACCTTCGTCTGCTGGCAGCACGATGTCCCCAGCAACAAACCCCTCCGCCATTTCCCATGGTGGACGCCCGACCCGGGTCCCAAACGCAGCAGGGAAGAAGCCCTCGTGTATGGCATGAAGAACGTGGCCAATCGCTGCGGTAGGCCGGACGGCACGATGGTGATACAGGGCTTGGCACAGATTGATGCCTACATGGCGAAGACGTATGGGTATGACGTGGACAAGCTCAGCTATGAAGGTCGCTGAGCCTCAAGGCGCCGTGCGTCCGGTCAAGTGCAACGGCAGCCCCCTGTTCGGCACGCTTTTGGGGTCGGCCGCGGACTGTGCGCCGAGATGTGGCAACGAAAAGGGCAGTTCGACGGCATCTGATCGCTGACTGCAGATTTTTCGATGCGGCGCATGAGCCAGCCTTGGACAATCGTATTGCGCCAGCGTATTGGCTGGGTCAAGGCTGCGGCGTCCATGCGGATTCGGCGCGCCCTTTCATTTTCAAGGCGCGTCGGCGACGAAAAGGCTGTTCGCTCGCTTGCTTTAGTTGATGCAGTATTTGTCTGGAGTGGGCATGAATCATAGGGCGCAGTTGAGGTTGCTGCTGCTGAGTGCGTTCGGCGTCTGCGCGTCGAACCAGGCGATTGCGTGCACAGATCGCCTGGATCCACTGGCTTCACCCAATCGAGATGTGGCCATGAGATTCACGGACGGTCGATCCAGTCCCATAACCGTAAGCGAAGCGCGCCTGCTTCCTGATGGCAGGGTCTCACCGCCTCGTGTGTCGCCACCTGTGGGAGAGATTCAGGCAGGCAAGTTTGATCACTGGGGTGGAGACGTAGTCTTCATGGAGAACGATGGGCACGGAGGGCGGCGGGTGTGCCGCGTAGAGTCCTGGAAGAGTCGGATGTTTGATGCGGTCGTGCGAGACAGCAGAGGGGGTGGCCCGGTCCCGCTGGTCGACAACAGTGGAGAGATACGCACTGTCACATACACATCAACACCTGGCCAGGAGCGTAATGCAATCTTGGCGAAAGTGTTGCCGTACTACTACCTGGATTCTGCGATGGCGTATTACTACGACGATCGCGGGCATCTGGTCGAGGTTGGAAGGTATGCCTCTCCTGAAATGCGTGTGACGAGCAACAGGAATTCCGCTCAGGACGTGACAAGGTGGGTGCTGTACTGTTTCACCTACCGGGATGACAGGCTGGAACTTGCCGCTGAATTCGCCAAGAGCGGTCCAGCTACGCCCGCAGGTTTCGCATGCGATCAACTGCGTCGTGCTGGCGTATCCTATGACTCGTATCGATACAATGCCGATGGGACGCTTTCGGCACAGCTGCGGCACTACAGAGTCAACGCTCAAGACGGCAATGGCCCGCCCCGGCAGTTCCGGACCGTCAACCAAGCCGGGAGCGGCACAAAATGGCTGCGCGGTTTGGGCAACGGTGAGAGGGCGAGCGTGTCCTTCAGCTTCAGTGCGGCAAACACATTGACGCATTTACAAACTACGGACCCGAATGTTTTCAAGGGTGATGCGCAAGCGCTGTACGCTGAGCGCGCGCAGGACGACGGGGTTGTTACTCGTTACAGTTTTCCCGTTCACCCGGTGCCGCTTTCGCTCGTCGGCAATGATTTTGCCGGGCTTGACCGCTACCCGCGAATCAGAAGCTACAGGCACCGTGACGGAAGCCAGATATCGGAACTATTCGATGCTGGCGCGCGCACTCCTCGCCAGCGTCAGTGGCGAGGAGTCGATCTGAGCCGGCAGGAGATGTACGGTGCGGATGGCAAGCTCACCCGTGTGATCCAGTTTGATCGTCAGGGAGGGGAGGGGGACGGTCGAGACGTCCTCAAGGCGTATGTGGAACCGGGTGTTCTCAGGGTGACGCCGACCACGATCGGTCCGTCCAGCTATCGTGTTTATGATTACAACGCGCAGGGGAAAGGGCGCCTGATCTTCGTGTGCTGGGAATACGATGTGCGCGACGGCAGACCCTCCGAGCACTTTCCCTGGTGGACGCCTGATCCGCAGCCGAGGCGCGACAGGAACGTCAGGCGTTTTGGCAAAGGCCACTACGCACACGCATGTGGCACTCCAGACGGGACAATGCGGGTCAAGGGGTACTACCGCATCAAGGAATACATGGCAGTCACCTACGGCTATGACGTGGAGAAGCTCAGCTATGACTACGGTCGATAAGGCACAGAGACCCGAAGAAAGTTGCTGGGCGCGTCTGAAATGATGCATCAATGCCGATGCCGTTCAATGGGCTGGGCTTGGCCCCCGCCTCAGGGGGTGAGAAGGGAGACTACATCCGTTACCTCGGAAGGAATGCCATGGCCAGCGATGTAGTTGCACCCCCGGGCCGCCCGAATGGCCTGGCAGAAGGTTCCGTCCGCGTACCCCTCAGCGCACCACGTTTCCCACGCCTGACCATCTGTTCGCTGGCACTGGCCGTGCCCGGCCTGCTGCTTGTAGCGTGTCTGGTCATTGCGGCGTTCGCCGTGGAGTGGGGTGCCGTCAACGAACGCGGTATGGATGCGCTGGTGGTAGTACTGCTTTCATTGCTCGCGCTGTTTCCCATGGGTGCGCTGCTGGCTGTCGTCAGCCTGTTCCTACGTCGGCAGTCCTGGCGCTCGTCACTGTCGGCGCTGGTGCTGCACCTGCTGGGTCTGGCCATCCTGTGTTTTTCAGCCTATGTGATCGTTTCAGCGTTGGCGGCAGCTGCGGTTAACGCGGTGCAAGCCACACTGAGTGATCTGATGGCGATGCTTACGATGCTATCTGGCAGCTAGCGCACTGGTGGCGCAACTGACCCATTTCGCGGCGGGTGCGCGGGATCATGCGGCAGGCCTGGCGCTCTGCAACGCTGGCGCCGGGGCTGAACCTGTCGGGGCAGTGGGCCTTGTTGTATGTTGCCTACATGATCTCGGTGTATCTGTCGGAGCCGTGAGCACAGCGTAGGAAGCTCAGCGTTCGACGAAGGCCCGCCAGATGCGCGGCTGACGCGTGAAGGCGGCTTCCCCTAGAATGAATGCCGAAACACATTTGCAGGAAGACCTCGACATGGACAGCCAGGAAGCGGCACACAGCATGTTGCCCCCGTCCCGCAGCGACGGCATGGATCACGGGCTCGCCGATATCGCGAGCCGGACCGCACTGGTGCTGGAAACCAACAACCTGCGCGGAGGCGATGCCGCGGTGGAGGCACTGGGCAGCCTGCAACGGTTGATCGCCCGGCTCAATCAGCAGAGTGTTTCCCCGCGTGCGTTCGCGCAGTGGATCATCACCCACGATGGGCTCGATCTGGAGGCCCGCCAGGCGTTGTGCCTGCTGGCCGGGCGACCGCTGGATTTCGTTGAGATCGACACGCGCACCGGCTACTACGAGGCCAAGAACGTCGGCTTTGATCATGTCGACGGCGTGCGTTGCCAGTATGTGGTCTTTGCCGATGCCGATTGCCTGCCCTGCAACGACTGGCTGGAGCAGTTGCTGACGCCGTTTGCCCAGCCCAACGCGCCTGTCGCGGTCGCCGGGCGCACCAGTTATGCAGCCACTGTCACGGGCACTGCCTTGACGGCGATCGACTTCATGTACTTCCCCAGCCCGTTGCGTGACGGCGCGACGCGCAATTTCTATGCGAACAACGTGGCGTTCCGCCATGAAGTCTTTGAACACCACCGGTACGAGCCCCTCGACGGCGTTTATCGGGCCCATTGCCAGGTCATGGGGCTGCGCATGCAGGCTGCAGGCGTTGCGGTGGCCTACGCGCCGCGCGCGCACACCGAGCACCGACTGCCCGACAGCCGGCGGGAAGTGGTCGAGCTGCGGTGGTTGCGCGGCGGCGACAGCGTCGACCTGACCCCCCACCTGATTCGCGCCTACCTGCCGGACCGGCTGCAGTGGCTGGCGCGCAGCGGTCCGCTCGGGCCGTTGCTGGTCATGGCCGGGCGCCTGCGCTACAGCCTGGCGGCGCTCAATCACCAGGACCTGCCGCCGCTGCGTGGCATGCGCCGGCTTGCCGCAGCGACCCTGGTGATGGGCATGTCATTGCTCGATACCGCCGGCGCCGTGGTTCGTGGGTGCGGCATCTCCGCCGGTCGCGCCGCTGCCCAGCACGGGCAGGCCTTGTCCTACCACCGCACGCTGGAATGAGCCGCGCCGTGCGATGGCACCGTCCGCAGGCTGCGCTTGCAGGGGAATCCCACATGAAACACGGTTTGATCGGCCCGTTTGGGTATGCATTGCTGTGCCTGGCCTGGCTGGCACCGGGGAGTCCGGCGCATGCCGCCGCGTTCAACGGGCGGGGCGTGTTTCACTTCGCGTCAACCGGTGACTGTGCCGCACCCTCGCAACCGGCGGCCAGCACGTGCCATCGCATTGCCCTGGATGTTGCCGATGCCCATGCCCGTGTAGACCCTAGAACCCACACGATCGTGATCGCCGCCGATGCTGCCCACGATCGGAAGACCGTGGTTGGCGACGTGCTGCTGCACGGCAGTGGCGTGGCCGCCGATGGCCAGCGCGTGCCGCTGAGCCTGCACGTGCTGCTGCGACGCTCGGGAAACACCTGGAAACCCGACACCTACGTGCACGCCCCGGTGCGCGGCACGTTCACCGCGATCGAACTTGAGCCCTACCAGATCGGCGTCCGCGACGGCGCCGGCGTGCGCGTGCTGCTTACCGCCGGGCAAGCCCGCAAGGCCCTTGCCGAGCCCTCGCTTGCGGCACGGGTTGCCGGCTACTTCGTCCGGGTGCGTCCCAGCGACGCGAACAGGCCGGGTGCCAATGACATCACCGTATCCCTCGGCATGGGCCGGCTGTCCAAACCCTTGCTGCGCGCCAGCTTCACTGCCGATCCGCCCGGCACGGCGCCGCTGGATCCGCTGCTGGCCAGCGGGACGTGGAACCTGCGGTTGCAGGCGCTGAGCAGCCAGGTACCGGTCTGGGCCGTACAGCGCCAGCTGTTCGTGTTCGGGCTGGACGCCAGCCCGCTGCTCTCGGGCGTGCGCCAGCGGGGGTTCGACAAGCGCGACACCCTGGAGCTGGGGGCGGTCAACGGCACGGGCTATCTGCGCTTCAACGGTGTGGAAGAGCGCTTCCCGGCGGCAGCCTCGGCAGGTGCGGCGTTCATGCGCGAGAGTTTCATCGGCCTGATCCTTGCCTGGCACCGCCGTCCGCCGGCGACCCCGTCCGCCGCGCGACCTGCGCCATGAGCGTCGTCCAGCAGGACGCCGACGCGCTGGATTTCGGCTGCCTGGCCACGCCCGTCGCGCGTGGCCTGCGCGGGTTGCAGGCGCGCTGGGTGGACCGGATCAAACGTGCGGCGCTGGTCCGGCTTCACCGCAGTCGGCGCGGCGAACGGCTGCTGCTGCGCATGTATCTGGTCGGCGAAGACGCCACCGAGCGCGCGCTGCTGGATGAACTGATGCCGCAATCGCCGGAATGGCTTGATCGCCAGATCGAACGGCATCTGGCCGATGAGCGTCGGCATGTGGCGCTGTTTGCCGACGCCCTGCGGCGGGCTGGCGATGATGGCACCGGCCGCATGGAGCCGGACTGGCTCAGCCGGCGCAAGATCCAGCGCTGGCGACGCCTCTCGCATGCGTATGCAGGGCACTTCAGCCACGGGTTGCTGGTGCCTGCCTTCGCCACGGGGTTGTGTGCCGAGCAGATGGCCGAACGCGTGCTGGCCCGCCACTGTGACGTGATCGGCGCCGAGCATGCGATGTACCCGTTGCTGTCGCAGGTGCTGGGCGACGAGAAGGCGCATGTGCGCGTGTGTGGGAACACCCTGCGGCGGCTCGTGGCACCCGATGAAGTGCCGGCGCTGGCGCGCCTGCTGAAGGACATTCGCGCAGTCGACGCCGGCTTCGGCGTGACCGGGGCGCTGGCGATGTACGTTGCCGGCTGGGTGTTTGGCGGCCTGCGGGGCACCGGTGCAGGCGACCGATGAGTCCCCGCATCCTTTACCTCGCCACCGCTGATGCGCGTGGCCATCTGATGCGTGCGCAGTTGTTGGTGCATGCGCTGCGTGACGCAGGCGCCAGCGTCGAGGTGCTCACCACGTCCGTGCAGGGCCAGCAGTTCCTGCTGCGCTTCGGTATCCAGGCGCAGGTGCTGTCAGTGCACTACGCGGTCCAGTTCGATGACGGGCAGAACATGCTGCGCGCGGCGACCAACCGTACTGTCGCGCACTACCTGTTCCGACCGGGGCGCATGCTGCGCGACATCGGACGCCTGCAACGCCGCTTGCGCGCTGCTGACCTGGTCATCAACGATTCCTTCCATCCCGCGCTGCTGCACATGGGCATGCTGCCCGGCTGGCGACGCAAGGTGGTGCATGTTTACGGCGCCAGCCTCAAGGCTGCGTTGATCAGTAATTTTGCAGGGGTGGGGCCGCGCCTGTTCGGGCGCTTGTTTGGCTGGATCGTGCACCGCCAGCTGCACCTGGCACGGGCCTGCATCGAGCACGATTTCGCCTGTGAGATCGACGACGCCGCAGCCCCCGCCCTGCATCGCCTGCCAACCCCGGTCGCCTTGGCCGAGGCGACACCGGCGCAGGCCACGGGCGGTGCGGCGGTGTACCTCAACCCGCATTTCAGCGACCCCGGCTTGGCCGATGCGCTGAGCGCGGGCCTGGCCGATGCAGGCCTCGCGGCGCATCGGGTGGGTGAGGGCTACGCCGGGCGCGACGGGTGGATCGCCGTTGATCCGGACTGGGCCAACCACGCGGCGCATGCACAGCTGATCGTCTCTGCGCCGGGAATGGCCGCGCTGTCGATCGCGCTCGTCTACCAGCGTCCGATCCTCCTGGTCCTCAGCGACCAGCCCGAACAGGCAAGCAACGCGGCACGTGCGGCCCAGCTCAAGCTCCTGCACCAGGTGGTGGTATGGAACGGCGATGCAGGTCAGTTCCAGCGTGAGGTGGCGCAGGCGGCGGCACGGCTGTGTGCTGCGGCCACACCGGATCCCGCTGCCGCGGACGGTCGGCGTCGCGCCCAGACCCGGATCGATGCATGGGTCAGCCGTCTGCTTGCCCTGGGGAGGCGTTGATCGTGTCGCCTGCCGCCGCTCGTCCCCCTGCAGCCACGCAACGATGGCCGTTGCGCCCCAACGCGCGCCAGGCGCTGGTGGCGCTGCTGGGGCTGGTGGCTGGCCTGACGGTGTTCATCGCGTTGCAGCGTGTCGTGGTGCCTCGGTATGTCTGGGTCACCCGGCTGGACGAGCAGATTCCGTTTGTTGCGCAGTCCTGGTGGCTGTATGTGGCGTTCTTTCCGTTCGTCGTGCTGGCAGCGGCCTACGCCAGCGCGGACCGGTTCCGCCGTTTCAGCAGTGCCACCTGCTTGGCCTTCGGTGTGGCCCTGGTCTGCTTCTGGCTGTTCCCCGAACATGTGCCCAGGCCCGATCCCGTTACGATCGACAATGCCTTCCTGCAGCAGCGCCTGGCCAGGCTTTGGCAGCTGGATCTGCCGTCCAACGGGTGCCCCAGCCTGCATGTTGCAGTGACGTGCCTGGCCTGTGCGGGGCTCTGGAACCGCCCCGGCAGGTGGGGGATCGGCCTTGCCGGACTGCTGATCTGCCTGTCGACCCTGACACTCAAACAGCACACCGCAATCGACGTCGTCGCCGGCGCACTGCTGGCCCTGGTCTGTACGCTGGCCACTTACCGACAAGGACGCGCTGCCCATGTGCCCGCCTAGATCACGTGCCGGCGACAATGCGGCGCTGAATCGCTTTGCCCCTGACCCCAGCCTGTTCGTCGTCAACCCGTGGACCGGCCTGCTGGCCCTGCTGGGCGACTGGGGATTGATCGTGGCGGCATTCGTGATGGCCATCGTGGTGCCGCATCCACTGACCTACCTGCTGGCGGCACTGGTCATCGCCCGCAGCCAGCTCGCGCTCGCGGTGATCATGCATGAGAGCGCCCACGGGCTGCTGTTGCCCCGGCAGCGGTTGAACGACTTGGTCGGTCAGTGGGCGGCCGCCGGGCCGCTGTTCATTTCGCTGCAGACCTACCGCGCCGGGCACCTCAAGCACCACCTGCATCCCATGCGCCATGACGACCCGGTGGCGGCGGTGTTCGGGCTGGCCGACTACCCGCAGCCGCGGGGCACGGTGGCCATGCGACTGCTGGCCGATCTATGTGGCATTGGCTATCTCATCAGTGCGTTCAAGCTGGTGCGCGGCGACTACAGCGCGATCATGCCTGCGGTGGACAAGTCGCGTAGGACGTTGGCCTGGGAGGTCGGTTCCATGCTGGCCAGCAACGCGCTCCTGTTCGGCCTGCTCGCCTGGTCCGGGCATCCGCTGCTGTACCTGGGCCTGTGGTTGCTGCCCGCGATCACCCTGCTTCCCTTCATGGGGCGGGTCAGGGCGATCATGGAACACGCCGGGCTACCGGCCTGCGACGATCAGAGCCGCAACGCGCGCAGCATCGTGCGCCGGAACTGGCAGACCTTTGTGTTCGGCCCCCACGCGGTCCACTACCACATCGAACACCACCTCTACGTGCGCATGCCCTTCTACCATCTGCACCGCGTCCATGCCGACCTGGTGGCGCAACGGTTGATTCCCGGCGAAAACCTTCATGACGGTTACATCGGGGTGCTGCGCAGCGTCACGCGCACGGTGCCGGATACGCCGCCCGTCTGATCCGGCCGCGATGCGCGCTGCCCGGCCGGCGCACCTTCACAGGCTGCGCCCGACGCGGGAGGCAGCATGCAGGCTCTGCTCCTGCCCGGATGCCTGCGATGCCCGCCCTGGTCCCGCCCGGTCGCCTCCCCTTGGCCTGCGTGGCGGCCGTGTTGCTGCTCGCCGCCTGCCACCCTGCGCCGCCTGAAGCCCTTGGCACCCTCGAATGGGACCGCATCACCGTACCGGCGCCCGCTGCGGAGACCATCGTCGCGGTCGCGGTCGCGGTGGTGGAAGGGCAGCATGTGTCCGCTGGCGCCCCCTTGCTGCAACTGGACGCCACCCGCACTGCCGCGCAGCTGGCCGCATTGCAGGCGCAGTCGCAACGCGCCGGACAGGCGCTTGAGGAACTCGAGCATGGCCCACGGGTGGAAGACATCGCCCAGGCCCGCGCCAATCTGGCCGCCGCGCGCGCACAGGCCGCGGACGCATCGGCGTACTACGCCCGCCTGCAGCCACTGGGACGGCAGCGCCTGGTGGCGGCGGCCGACGTCGACCGCGCCCGCGCCGCCGCTGGCAATGCAACGGGCGTGGTGCAGGCCGCCGAACAGGCATTGCTGGCGCTGCAGCATGGCACCCGCGCCGAGCAGGTGGCCCAAGGCGCCGCGTCGTTGCAGGCCGCGCAGGCCCAGCAGGCCGGACAGGCGGTTACGCTGGGCAAGCTGGCGCTGGTGGCACCGCGCGCCGGGGTGATCGACGCGCTGCCGTACCGGTTGGGGGACCAGGCGCCGGTGGGCGCGCCGCTGGCCGTGCTGCTGGTGGGAGACCATCCGTATGCGCGGGTGTACCTGCCCTCGGCGCTGCGCCCGTCGGTGGTGGTGGGGCAGGCGGCCCACGTTTACCTGCAGGGGCGCGACGGCGCCCTGACCGGTCGGGTGCGGGCGGTGCGCAGCGACCCGGTGTTCACCCCGTACTACGCGCTCACCGGTGAGGACGCGGCGCGGCTGAGCTACCTGGCCGAAATCGAGCTGGTCGGTACGGACACCGCCGCATTGGCCCGGTTGCCCGCCGGGGTGCCGGTGCGGGTGACGTTCTGATGCTCCCGACGGCGCGGACCGATCCCGCTGCGGCCGTACTGCCCGAACCGGCGGGGGCAGAGCCGCTGGCCATCCGCGCCCGCGGCCTGACCAAGCGCTTCGGTGACCTGGTGGCCGTCGACCACGTCGATCTCAGCGTGCCGCGCGCGAACGTCTACGGCTTCCTTGGCCCGAATGGTTCGGGCAAGTCCACCACCATCCGCATGCTGTGCGGGCTGCTCACCCCGAGCGAGGGCGACATCGAGGTGCTCGGCCTGCGCATTCCCGAGCAGGCCGAAGCGCTGCGCAGGCGCATCGGCTACATGACCCAGCGCTTCTCCTTGTTCGACGACCTGACCGTCCGCGAAAACCTGGAGTTTCTTGCCGCCGTGCAGGACATCCCGCGCGCTGCGGCACGCCAGCGCATCGACGCGCTGGTGGCGCAGTATCACTTTGAAGACCGCCAGAGGCAGCTGGCCGGAACCCTGAGCGGCGGCCAGAAGCAGCGCCTGGCACTGGCCGGGGCGGTGATCCAGCAGCCCGAGCTGCTGTTCCTGGACGAGCCCACCAGCGCGGTGGATCCGGAGTCGCGCCGCGACTTCTGGGAGAAGCTGTTCGACCTGGCCGATGCCGGCACCACGCTGCTGGTGTCCACCCACTACATGGACGAGGCCGAGCGCTGCCACCGCCTGGCCATCCTGGACCAGGGCGCATTGGTGGCCGACGGCAGCCCCGCCGAGCTGACCGCCGCGCTGCAGGGCCGCACCCTGGAGGTAGCCGCCCAGCAGCCGCGGCAGGCCCAGCGCCTGCTGGCCGGGCTGCCTGGCGTGCTCAGCGTGGCCCAGATCGGCAACACCCTGCGCGTGCTGCTGGCGCACGCCGGCGAAGGTGAGGACCGCATCCGCCAGGCGCTGCGCAGCGGCGGGCAGGGCGCCGAGGTCGTGCCGGCGGCCGCCAACCTGGAAGACGTGTTCGTGTCGGCCACGCGCGGACGCGACAGCACTGCGGCGCAGGGCGCCTCGCCATGAGCCTGCGCCGGCTGTGGGCGATCGTGCTGAAGGAGCTGCGCCAGATGCGCCGCGACCGCATCACGTTGGCGATGATCGTGGGCATCCCGGTGATGCAGCTGGTGCTGTTCGGCTATGCCATCAATCTCAACCTGCGCCACCTCGACACCGGCGTGGCCGATCAGGCCGGAACCTCGGCCTCACGTGCGCTGCTGATGGACATGGTGGCCACCGGGGTGATCCACCCGATCCTGCGCGTGGATACGCCCGAGCAGCTGGTGCAGGCGCTGCGCGAGGGACGCATCAGCATCGGGGTGGTGGTGCCGCCGGATTTCGAACGCCGCCGCTTCGACGGCCGCGAGGCCGTCCAGGTGATGGTGGACGGCAGCGACACCGTGGTGCAGAGCGCGGCGGTGCAGCTGGCGCAGGTGCCGTTGAGTACCCAGCCAGTGGGCAACGATCGGCCGTTGCGCAGCGGCGCGGTAGCCAGTGCCGGGCAGATCAGCGTGGTGGCGTTCTACAACCCGCAGCGGCGCTCGGCGATCAACATCGTGCCGGGGCTGATCGGCATCATCCTGACCATGACCATGGTGATGTTCACCGCCGTGGCCATCGTGCGCGAACGCGAGCGCGGCAACATGGAGCTGCTGATCGCCACGCCGTTGACCCGCAGCGAACTGATGATCGGCAAGGTGCTGCCGTATGCGGCGATCGGGCTGGTGCAGACCACGCTGGTGCTGCTACTGGGCATGTGGCTGTTCGATGTGCCGGTGCGTGGCAGCGTTCTGGACGTATACCTGGTGGCGATGCTGCTGATCACCGCCAACCTGTCGCTGGGGCTGTTGATCTCGACCAAGGCGCAGTCGCAGTTCCAGGCCATGCAGATGACGATGTTCGTGTTCCTGCCGTCGATCCTGCTGTCCGGCTTCATGTTCCCCTTCGCGGGGATGCCCAGGGTGGTGCAGTGGCTGGCCGAGGTGCTGCCGCTGACCCATTTCCTGCGGCTGGTGCGCGGCATCATGCTGCGGGGCGCGCGCTGGTGGGAGCTGTGGCCGGAGGTGCTGGCACTGCTGGCCTTCATCGCGGTGATGATGACCCTGGCGATCCTGCGGTTCCGCAAGCGGTTGGATTAGCAACGCCGACCGACGGTGGGCATGTGGCAACAATGATCCGGAGTGCCGATCAACGGTCGGCATCTACCGGGGCCGGCGGATACGGGTCAACGGTGGGGTAGGTGCCGACTGTTGGTCGGCACGCTGTTACGCCGTCACCATCCGCGCGCGCAGCGAATTGCTGTACGCCTCGGTGATCACCACGTCGACGAACTGGCCCACCAGGCGCGGGTGGCCGGGGAAATTCACCGAGCGCATGTTCTCGGTCTTGCCGGTCAACTCGTTCGGGTCGCGCTTGGACGGACCTTCCACCAGCACGGTCTGCACGGTGCCGACCATCTTTGCCGAGATGCCGGCGGCATGTTCATTGATCCGCGCCTGCAGCCGCGACAGCCGCGCGTGCTTCTCGGCATCGCTGATGGTGTCTTCCAGATCGGCCGCGGGCGTGCCCGGTCGGCGCGAATAGATGAAGGAGAAGCTGTGGTCGAAGCCGATGTCCTCGATCAGCTTCATGGTCTTCTCGAAATCCTCGTCGGTCTCGCCGGGGAAGCCGACGATGAAGTCCGAGCTGATCGAGATGTCCGGGCGCACCGCCCGCAGCTTGCGGATCTTGGCCTTGAATTCCAGCGCGGTGTAGCCGCGCTTCATCGCCGACAGCACCCGGTCGCTGCCGGCCTGCACCGGCAGATGCAGGAAGTTGGCCAGCTGCGGCACGTCGCGGTAGGCGTCCACCAGCGAGTCGCTGAACTCCAGCGGGTGCGAGGTGGTGAAGCGGATCCGGCCCACCCCGTCGATCTCGGCGATGGTGCGGATCAGCAGGCCGAGATCGGCGAACTCGCCCTCCCCATACGGGCCGCGGTAGGCGTTGACGTTCTGGCCGAGCAGGTTGATCTCGCGCACGCCCTGGGCGGCCAGCTGGGCCACTTCCACCACCACGTCCTCGAACGGACGGCTCACTTCGGTGCCACGGGTATAGGGCACCACGCAGAACGAGCAGTACTTGGAGCAGCCTTCCATGATCGACACGAAGGCCGAGCCACCGTCGGCGCGCGGCTCGGGCAGGCGGTCGAACTTCTCAATCTCCGGGAAGCTGATGTCCACCTGCGACTTGCCCGACTCGCGCCGCTGCCGGATCAGCTCGGGCAGGCGATGCAGGGTCTGCGGGCCGAACACCAGGTCGACGTGCGGGGCGCGCTTGATGATCGCTTCGCCTTCCTGCGAGGCCACGCAGCCGCCCACGCCGATGATCACGCCACGGCCGTTGTTCTTCAGCGCCTTCCAGTAACCCAGCTGGCTGAACACCTTCTCCTGCGCCTTTTCGCGGATCGAGCAGGTGTTCATCAGGAGCACGTCGGCCTCGGCCGGGTCGTCGGTGAGCTCCAGGCCTTCGGCGGCGGCGAGCACGTCGGCCATCTTGGACGAGTCGTACTCGTTCATCTGGCACCCGTGGGTCTTGATGTACAGCTTGCCGCGCACCGGTCCGTCCACCTTCGGCCGTGAGCCGGGCAGGGGAATCAGGTCGGGGCGGGGCGAATCGGGCGAAGCGGAGGCAGGCAAGGCGGAGCCGGCCGAAGTCGGCGCGGTCGAAGCTGGCGTCCCGGTCATGGCGCTTATTCCAGTCGGGTGGGCGGGCAGGCAGCCGGGAAGGCTGCTGGTAAGCCGCCCATTGTAGCGGGGAAGGGGGGAGGGCGCCGGGCGCCCGGGCCGGCCCGCGATGTGACGGCCGTCGGGGTTGGAGCCGGCGGTCCGTCAGTGGCGCGTCAAAGACTTGGCAACGCTCCGTTAACTTGGGACACTCGCCGCCATGAAGGGGATCTTGGGGATCGCTGCGCTGGCCTTGGCTGCGCTGACCGCTTTGCCGGCCAGTGCGGGCACCCTGTACAAGTGCATCGGGGCCGACAACATTCCCAGCTACGTCAGCAAGCGGGTGGCGGGCGCGTCCTGCAGCGTGGTCAGCAGTTACCGGCCCGGCCGGGACGCCCCACGCCGGTACGTGCCGCCTGCACCGACCCCATCCGCTGTCGTTGCGGCACCGGCCGCCAGCCCGGCCGCGGCCGATCGCGCCAGCACCGGCACCGCACTGACCGCCAGCGCGCCGGCCCAGCCGGCCACCGTGCTCAGCGCCCCGGCGGCGGCGCCCGCCTCGAGGCCCAACAAAGCCGGGCGCGTGGTCAACGGCCAGGTCTATTCCTACATGAAGGACGGGGTGCGCCACTACACCAGCGCCCGTCCCACCCAGCTGGCCAGCCTTGGCCAGGTGCGCACCATCCACTACAGCTTCATCGAGCGCTGCTACGCCTGCGGCGCCAACCCGGGGGTCAACTTCGGTTCGGTGCGGCTCAACACCACGGCCTTCCAGACCGAAATCGCCGCCGCCTCGCGCGAGTTCGGGGTGGAAGAGGCCGTCGTGCGTGCCATCATCCATGCCGAATCGGCCTACAACCCGACCGCGCTCAGTCGCGCCGGGGCACAGGGCCTGATGCAGTTGATGCCGCCCACCGCGCGGCGCTTCGGCGTCACCGATTCCTATGACGCAGCGCAGAACATCCGCGGCGGCGTGCAGTACCTGTCGTGGCTGCTCAAGCGCTTCAATGGCAACCTCACCCTGGCCGCAGCCGGTTACAACGCCGGCGAGGGCGCGGTGGATCGCCATGGTGGCGTGCCGCCCTACAGCGAAACCCAGTACTACGTGAAGCGGGTGGCGCAGTTGGCCGATCGCTACCGCGGTGCGCAGGCCACCACCCAATGAGGCACCGCGCCCATGGCGCTGGCGGCCCTTCATGGCGTAATGTCCTGCAGTAATGTTGTTCCGTAGTACCGCGTTGTGTGGCCGACTTCGGTTCAGCTACACTCGCGGCAGATTCAATGTGGACTGGCCCCCACCGGTCCACTGGCAGCCTCAAGCTACCTAAATCAATATCGGAGTGCCGGATGGCCAACGATGGGGTAAACGATCCAGTCAACACCGGACGTCGACGATTCCTTTCAGCAACCACCGCGGTGGTCGGAGCAGTCGGCGTCGGATTTGCAGCGGTACCGTTCATCAAGTCCTGGAATCCCAGTGCCCGCGCCAAATTGGCCGGTGCCCCTGTGATTGCCGATATCAGCGCCCTGCAGGAAGGCCAGCGACTGGTCATGGAGTGGCGTGGACAGCCGATCTGGATCGTCAAGCGTTCCAAGGCCATCCTGGAGGCACTGCATGGGCTGGACGATCGCCTGAAGGATCCCGAATCCGGCGAGAAGGACCAGCAGCCCGAGTACGTGCTCAAGCAGAACCCGGAGTTCCGTTCGATCAAATCCGACGTGTCGGTGCTGGTCGGGCTGTGTACCCACCTGGGCTGCTCGCCGGAAATGGTCGCCGAAATCCGTCCCGAGCCTTACGACCCGCAGTGGAAGGGCGGTTACTTCTGCCCGTGCCACAAGTCGCGCTTCGACATGTCCGGTCGTGTGTTCAAGGATGTTCCGGCACCGATCAACCTGCTGGTGCCGCCGCACCATTACCAGGACGACAACACCATCATCATCGGCGTTGACCCGCAGGGGGCGGCTTGATCATGGCCAACATCCTTTCCCGCACCGCCACCGGTGTCGCCGACTGGGTCAATGCCCGCGCACCGGGCCTGATGCCGGTCTACCGCAAGCATGTGAGCGAGTACTACGCGCCGAAGAACTTCAACATCTGGTACTACTTCGGTTCGCTGGCGCTGTTGATCCTGGTCAACCAGATCGTGACGGGCATCTTCCTCACGATGCACTACAAGACCAACGCCGCCGAAGCGTTCGCCTCCATCGAATACATCATGCGTGATGTGGAGTGGGGCTGGCTGATCCGCTACATGCACTCCACCGGGGCCTCGCTGTTCTTCATCGTGGTCTACCTGCATATGTTCCGCGGGCTGCTGTACGGCAGTTACCAGAAACCGCGCGAACTGGTGTGGATCCTGGGCATGCTGATCTACCTGGTGCTGATGGCCGAAGCCTTCATGGGCTACGTGCTGCCCTGGGGCCAGATGTCTTTCTGGGGCGCCAAGGTGATCATCTCGCTGTTCGGCGCGATCCCGGTGATCGGGACCGGCCTGACCGAGTGGATCATGGGCGACTACCTGCCCAGCGACGCCACCCTCAACCGCTTCTTCGCCCTGCACGTGATCGCCCTGCCGCTGGTGCTGTTGCTGCTGGTGGTGCTGCACCTGGGCGCGCTGCACGAGGTGGGCTCCAACAATCCCGACGGCGTGGAAATCAAGAAGGGTCCCAAGGGCAACCGCTGGTCGGCCACCGCGCCTACCGATGGCATCCCCTTCCACCCGTATTACACGCTCAAGGATGGCGTGGGCGCCGGGTTCCTGTTGATCATCGCCGCCTTCATCATCTTCTTCGCCCCGGCCTTCGGGGGGCTGTTCCTGGAACACGACAACTTCACCGAGGCCAACCGCTTGGTCACGCCCGAACACATCAAGCCGGTCTGGTACTACACCCCGTACTACGCGATGTTGCGGGTGGTGCCCAACAAGCTCGGTGGCGTGCTGGTGATGTTCTCGGCCATCGCGATCCTGTTCCTGGTGCCGTGGCTGGACCGTGCGCGGGTCAAGTCCTACCGCTACCGTGGCTGGTTGTCGCGGGTGCTGCTGGGCGTGTTCGCGGTGTGCTTCGTCTGGCTGGGCGTGATCGGCTCGGGCCCTGGCACCGACGCCCACGAAACCTATGTGGGCCGCGTGCTGACCTTCCTGTACTTCGCCTTCTTCATCACCATGCCGCTATGGACCAGGCTGGACAGGACCAAACCGGTACCGGATCGGGTGACCACGCATGACTGACCACTGGATTGTCCGGCTGGCCTGCGCGGCCGCCCTGATGTTGAGCAGCGCCATCGCCGGTGCCGCCGAGGGCGGCAAGACCCTGCAGGCCGGCAACGACCTGAGCGACCGGGCCTCGCTGCAGCGTGGCGCGCAGCTGTACATGAACTACTGCTCGGGCTGCCACGCGCTGAAGTACCTGCGCTATTCGCGCATGGCCGCCGATCTCGGGCTGAGCGAGGACGAGGTGATGAACAACCTCAACTTCACCGGCACCCCGATCGGCGAGCAGATCCCGGTGAGCATGCCCAAGGCGCAGGCGGAAAAGTGGTTCGGCAAGATGCCGCCGGACCTGAGCCTGATTGCCCGGGTACGCGGCAGCGACTGGGTGTACACCTACCTCAAGTCGTTCTACGTGGATCCGTCGCGGCCCCTGGGCTGGAACAACAGCCTGTTCCCGAATGCGTCCATGCCCAACCCGCTGTGGGAGATGCAGGGTCTGCAGCACGCGGTGCACGGCAAGGCGGAAAGCCCGGGCGCCGACCCGCCGGTGATCGGCCTGAAGATCGAGCAGCCGGGCAACGTGGATGCACAGCAGTACGACCAGACGGTGCGCGACATCACCAACTTCCTGGAGTACGCCGGTGAGCCGGCTGCGCTCAAGCGCCAGAAGCTGGGCGTCTGGGTGATCCTGTTCCTGGCCCTGCTGACCTTCCTTGCCTACCTGCTCAAGAAGGAATACTGGAAGGACGTGCACTGAGCCTCCAGGCGCCACCGAGCGTGGATCGATTCCGGCAGGGGTCGATCGGCCTATTGGCTTTTGTGATGGGCGGTTGCACACTCGGGTACTGTGACGACCGCTGGCAATGGGCTGGCGGCGCCGATACGACCGGCGGTTACCGGACGTTGGAGAGCCTTTGATGGCGGCGAGCGTACGCATGCGAAACACCTTGACGCTGTTTTCCTCGAACGACGATGTCCTGTGCCATCGCGTGCGCCTGGTACTGGCTGCCAAGGGCGTGAGCTACGACTTCGTCCCGGTCGACCCGCAGAATCCGCCCGAGGACCTGATCGACCTCA
This sequence comes from Stenotrophomonas rhizophila, assembly GCF_000661955.1. NCBI lineage: Bacteria > Pseudomonadati > Pseudomonadota > Gammaproteobacteria > Lysobacterales > Lysobacteraceae > Stenotrophomonas > Stenotrophomonas rhizophila. The sequence continues at coordinate 2,945,042 of NZ_CP007597.1, read as the reverse complement.
ACCCGTACCATTCCGTGCCCACCCTGGTGGAGCGCGAGCTGGTGCTGTACGCGGCATCGGTGGTCAGTGAGTATCTGGACGAGCGCTACCCGCACCCGCCGCTGATGCCGGTCGATCCGCTGTCGCGCGCGCGCATCCGCCTGGCGATGCTGCGCATCGAACACGACTGGGTGCCGCAGGTGCAGGCCATCCAGCTGGGCAACAAGACCCAGGCCGAAGCCGGTCGCAAGCGGCTGAAGGAACTGCTGACCAGCGCGGTGCCGCTGTTCAAGGCCAGCAAGTTCTTCCTCAATCCGGAGATGAGCCTGGCCGACTGCGCCATGGCCCCGATCATCTGGCGCCTGCAGTCGCTGGACGTGCCGTTGCCCAAGGATGGCAAGTCGATCGAAGACTACGGCAACCGCATTTTCCGCCATCCCGGTTTCATCCGCAGCCTGACCGACCAGGAAAAGAAGCTGCGCGATCTGCCGGGTTGACCGGGCGCACCGGCGCTGTCAACGGGCCGGTGCACTGAATGAAAACGCAGGGCGGGCGCGCGCGGAGGCTGACCTGCGGGTAGGCGGGCGCGTACACTTGTCACTACGCAATCGGATCCCCGCAGCCGAGCAAGGCTCGGCTCTACCCCATGACTGAAGACACTTTCCGCATGACCAGCCACCGTCCGTACCTGTTGCGGGCCTTGGTGGAATGGATCAATGACAACGACCTGACGCCGCACATCCTGGTCGACGCCGGGATGCCGGGCGTGCAGGTGCCGCAGAGCGCGGTCAAAGACGGCCGGGTGGTGTTGAACATCGCCGAACGCGCCGTGGTACAGCTGCACATCGACAACGACGGCGTGAGTTTCTCGGCGCGCTTTTCGGGCACCAGCTACCCGGTGCACGTGCCGATTTCGGCCGTGCTGGCCGTGTACGCGCGCGAGACCGGGCAGGGCATGGCGCTGCCGGATGACATCCCCGGCCACGAACCGGGCCCGGAGGATGAGCTGCCGCCGGACGACAGCCCGACCCCGCCCGATGACGTGCCGCCCAAGCCCAGCGGCCGCCCGCATCTGCGCGTGGTGAAATAAAACACGCATGGCCGCCGCAAGGCGGCCATTCCACGTAGAGCCGACCGTTGGTCGGCTGCTCTCCGCAGGAATTTACGGTAACCCACCCGGTAGAGCCGACCGTTGGTCGGCTGCTCTCTGCGGAAATCCACGGCAACCGAACGACGTCAGCCGACCAACGGTCGGCTCTACCTCCCGGGGTTAGACGTCTTCGGCGCCGCTGGTGTCCACGCTCCGCCGGATCTCGCTGATGCGCGCCGCTGAGGGTCCGACGAACGACACCAGCTCGTCCCCGCGCAGCACCATGCGGCCGCTGTGGCGGTCCACGCCATCGTGCGAATACTCGAACTTGAACGTGCGCTCCCAGCCCAGCCAGCCGTTGGGCTTGCGGCAGACACGCAGCCCGGTGGAATGCACGCTCTGGTCCAGCCATTGCACATCGGCGGCGCGGCAGGCGTTGCGGCCCAGCTCGCCGGCACGCTCGGCGGCGGCGCGTGCAGAGTTCCAGAACGCGTACGCGAACGCACCGGCAATCATCAACAGGATCAAACTGGGCATGGGTGACTCGGGACGTTCTGAGCGGCTGGAACCCCCAAGATGGCGGCGAATCATGCTCGGATCAAGCCAGGTACGCGCCCGTCATCCGTCGGTACGAGGCGTGGCCGCGGGCAATGGCACGGGAGGTTTGGGTGGCGTAGCCGGTAACGACGACGGCCGTGCCGGGACCGGTGCCGCCTCCGGCGCAGCAGGCGACACCGGCACCGGGCGTGGCGGCGGCAACGGCTGGGCGGGGCCCGGTGGCATGCCATCCACGGCCGGTGATGGTGTCGTGGGCGAGGGCGGGAGCGCCGCAGGCGCGGTCGCCACCAGCTTCAGCAGCGCGGCCCAGTCCTGCCGGTTGAAGTTGCATTCCTCTTCGCGGCCCGGCGTGCATCCCAGTTCCATGCCATCGCTGGCATTGGCCTTGGCCGGCGGCAGTTCGATACGGCCGCTGCGGTCCAGCGACAGCTTGCGCATCGCCACGGTGTTCATCACGTTGCCGCCGATCAGGTACAGGGTGCGGTCGCCGCCCATGTTGGCCGCGATCACCACCTCGCAATGCGACTTCCAGTGGGTCACCGCGCCACTGCCCAGCGACTGCACCAGACCGCTGTAGCTGAGCGCTTCCCGGCGATCGCGCAGGTAGCACAGCAGGTCGCCCGGCGCGGGTTTTTCCTGCGCCGGATCGGCCATCCGGTACGGGCCGCTGTTCTGGTACGCCGCGCGGATGTAGTCGATATGCCGGGGCGAGCGGGTAAAGCCCGGCACGCTGGCGCGGGTCATCACCCAGGAAATGAAGGCGGCCGACCACGGGTTGTCGATCAGGAACGCACGGCAGTCGGTATCGGTGTAGCGCGTGCCCGGCGGGGCCATGCAGCTGGTTGCACCGGGCTGCCCGCCCATCGGCGACAGCGTACCGCTCTGGCGCCAGTACCCCACCACGCGTTGCCAGGCGACCATGCCGTTGTCGGCGAGGTGCACGTCCTCGGCCTCGGTCGCGCTGATGCTGGCCACGCGGCCGTCGCGGTCGATGAACGGGCGATACCAGAGCCGATGTTCGTTGCACGCGGTCTGCACGATGTTCACCGCCAGGGGGCTCAGCCCGAACCGGGGCGGGATGTCGCAGACCTCGGCCGCGGACGCGGTGGCCGGCAGCAGTGTCGCCAGCGGCGACAGGCACGCAAGCAGGAACAAGGGGCGCATACGCGCTCTCCGGGTGGGGGGCAGGGCAAGCCTCGCAGACCGGGTCTGCCGATCCCGTGAACGCCGCGCGCCGATGCCGCACGACCAACGGTCGTGCGGCATCGGCGGGGTGGGTGTCGACCGTGGGTCGACACGCGCGCCTCAACCCGGCGGCGGGCCCAATTTCAACGACAGGTCGATCGCCTGCACGTGCTTGGTCAGGCCGCCGATCGAGATGCAGTCCACGCCGTCCTCGGCGATCGCGCGCAGCCCGTCCAGGCCCACGCTGCCGGAGACTTCCAGCGGAATCCGCCCGGCCGCGATCCGCACCGCCTCGCGGCGCAGATCGGCGTCGAAATCGTCGATCAGAATGCGCTCGCAGCCCACGGCCAGCGCTTCGCGCAACTGGTCCAGATCCTCGACCTCGACCACCAGCGGCAGCTGCGGCCACTGCGCCCGTGCAGACTGCACCGCCGCCGTGAGCGAGCCCGCGGCGCGGATGTGGTTTTCCTTGAGCATCACCGTGTCGAACAATCCCAGCCGATGGTTGTCACCGCCGCCACAGCGCACCGCGTACTTCTGGGCCACGCGCAGCCCGGGCAGGGTCTTGCGGGTGTCCAGGATGCGTGCGCCGGTGCCCGCCACGGCGGCCACGTAGCGCGCCGTCGTGGTGGCCGTCCCTGACAGCGTCTGCAGGAAGTTCAGCGAGGTGCGTTCGGCGCTCACCAGGCTGCGGTTGCGCCCGTGCAGGATCGCCAGCACCGTACCGGCGGCAACGTGGTCGCCCTCGGCCACCCGCCAGTCGATCTGGACCTGCGGGTCCAGGGCGCGATGGGTGGCGTCGAACCACGGCCGGCCGGCGATCACCGCGTCCTGCTTGCACAGCAGGTAGGCGCTGTCGGGGCGGTCGGGCAGCAGTGCGGCGGTGACATCGCCGCTGCCGATATCCTCGGCCAGCGCCCGTGCCACATCGGCCGTTACCCCGGCGGCATCGGGTGCCGCAAGCTCGGCCCGGCTCATTTTTCCGGGAAGTCGGCGATCTGCGCGGTGGCGATGGCCTCCTCGGCCAGCAGCACCGGAATGCCATCGTCGACGCGGAACACCTGCTTGCGGTCGCGGGTCAGCAGCGCCTCGCGCAGGGCCAGCGCCTGGGTGCTGCCGTCGGCCTTGAGCACGGCGCCGGCGCCGATCGCGCGGTTGAGTGCCTCCAGGCCCTTGGCGTCCAGCAGGGACAGGGGCTGGCGGGTGTCGGGCGAGCACAGCAGGTCAAGCAGCTTGCGATCCATGGATTCTTCGTCTTGCGTGGAAGATGGCTAGAATACGTCTTTAAGGCAGGTGACGGCCAATGACCCCCAACCAATCCGCGCCGCTCGTCGGCATCGTCATGGGTTCCCGCTCCGACTGGGAAACCATGCAGCACGCCGCCCAGAAGCTCGATGCGCTCGGCGTTCCCTATGAAGTGAAAGTGGTCTCGGCGCACCGCACGCCGGACGTGCTGTTCACTTATGCCGAGCAGGCCGGCAGCCGCGGCCTGCGCGCGATCATCGCCGGTGCCGGGGGCGCGGCCCACCTGCCGGGCATGATCGCGGCCAAGACCGCCGTGCCGGTGCTGGGCGTGCCGGTCCAGTCCAAGGCCCTGAACGGCATGGATTCGCTGCTGTCGATCGTGCAGATGCCGGCCGGCATCCCGGTGGCCACCTTCGCCATCGGCAACGCCGGCGCGTCGAACGCGGCGCTGTTCGCGGCCGCGATGCTGGCCCCGGAGCAGCCGGCGATCGGCCAGGCGCTGGACGCATTCCGCGCCCGCCAGACCGAAGACGTCATGGCCCACGACGATCCGCGTCAATGAGCACCCGAACCGTAGGCATCCTGGGCGGCGGCCAGCTGGCCCGCATGATGGTGTTGGCCGGCGCGCCGCTTGGGCTGCGCTTTGAACTGTTCGACCCGGCCGCCGACGCCTGTGGTGCCCAGGTGGCGCCGCTGCAGGTGGCCGCGTTCGACGATGAGGCCGCGCTGGCTGCATTTGCCGCCCGCGTGGACGTGGTTACCTTCGATTTCGAGAACGTGCCCGCGCACAGCGCCCGCTTCCTGGCCGAACGCGTGCCGGTGTATCCCAACCCGGATGCGCTGGCCGTGGCCCAGGACCGCCTGAGCGAGAAGACCCTGTTCCAGCAGCTGGGCATTCCGCTGCCGCCGTTCGCCGACATCCGCAGCCGCGACGAACTGGCCGCCCGGGTGGCCGAGTTCGGCATGCCCTGCATCGTCAAGACCCGCCGCCTGGGGTACGACGGCAAGGGCCAGTTCCGCATCCGCAGCGCGGCCGATATCGATGCGGCGTGGGCCACGCTTGGCGAGTACGTCGAGAAGACCGGCCTGATCCTGGAAGGCTTCGTCGCCTTTGATCGCGAAGTCAGCGTGGTGGCCGTTCGCGGTCGCGATGGTGAGTTCCGTGCCTGGCCGGTCACCGGCAACTGGCATGTGGACGGCGTGCTGTCGGCCAGTCTGGCGCCGGCGCGGTTGAGCCCGGCCCAGCACGAGGCGGCCATCGGCCATGCCCGCGCGCTGGCCGAGCGTCTGGACTATGTCGGCGTGTTCGCGCTGGAGCTGTTCTGCCGCGGTGACGAGCTGCTGGTCAACGAGATGGCGCCGCGCGTGCACAACTCCGGCCACTGGACGATCGAAGGCAGCGAGACCTCGCAGTTCGAGAATCACCTGCGCGCCGTGCTCGGCCTGCCGCTGGGCGACACCCGGATGCTGGGGCAGGCGTGCATGCTCAACTGGCTGGGCGCGATGCCGGCTGCCGAGGCCGTGCTGGGCCAGCCCGGCGGGCATTGGCACGACTACGGCAAACAGCCGCGTGACGGCCGCAAGGTGGGCCACGCCACGCTGCGCGATGACGACGCGGGCACGCTGGCCGATGCGTTGGAAAACGTGGGCGGGCAGCTTGATCGCGGCGCCCAGGTCGCCCCGGTGGTCGCGGCGCTGCGCGGGTAGAACGGTGGGAGGATACCGGCGCCCCGGTCACGACCAACGGTCGTGACCTACCGGAATCTGCCGGTACACGCGGCCATCCCGAAACCCCGGTAGGTACCGACCGTTGGTCGGTACACGCGGCTCAATCGCGCAACTGCGCCGCCACGAAATCCCAATTGACCAGCTTCCAGAACGCCTCCAGATAGCGCACGCGCTCATTCTGGTAGTCCGTGTAATACGCGTGCTCCCACACATCACAGGCCAGCAGCGGGGTGCTGTGCCCGGTCAGTGGCGTGCCCGCATTGCGCGTGCTCTGGATCGCCAGCGCGCCGGTCGGGTGCTGCACCAGCCATACCCAGCCCGACCCGAACAGGCCCAGTGCGGCGCGCTCGAACTCCTCGCGCAACCGGCGCACGTCGCCGAAGTGGCGGGTCACCAGTTCGCCCAGCCGGTCCTTCGGATCGCCGCCGCCGCGCGGGTGCAGGCACTGGAAGTAGAACGCGTGGTTCCAGGCCTGGGCGGCGGCATCGAACAGACTGCCCTGGCTTTGCCGCACGATGTCCTCCAGCGGCAGGTCGGCCAGCTCGGTGCCTTCGATGCGTGCGTTGACCGCCTCGATGTAGGCGCGATGGTGGCGGCCGTGGTGCAGGTCCAGCGTTTCGGCCGACAGGTGTGGCTGCAGGGCGGTGCGGTCGTAGGGCAGGCGGGGCAGGTCGAGGGGCATGGCTCGCATTGGATTGGGGACGGGGGCGCCGGAGGCAGGGCCGGAAGGCTTACAATGGCGCTGAGGGAAGTCTATCCGACCGGCCAGGCCGGGTTGTCCCACCCGCAGGGAGAGTCGTTGTGGCGGTGATGCAGCAGATCCAGACCGAAGTGGAGCGTTACCCCCTCGTGTTGTTCATGAAGGGCACCCCCCAGTACCCCATGTGCGGGTTCTCCAGCCGGGCGATCCAGGCCCTGATGGCCGCCGGCGCGGTCGCGCTGCGCACGGTCAACGTGCTTGAGGAACCGGAGGTCCGCGCGAACCTGCCGCGCTTCTCCAACCTGCCCACCTTCCCGCAGCTGTTCATCCACGGCGAACTGATCGGCGGCTGCGACATCGTGCTGGAACTGTTCGAATCGGGCGAGCTCAAGCGCATCGTGGAAGAGGCGTCGCTCCCATGAGTGCGGTCCCGTCCGTTGTGGTCGGGACTGGATCGCTTGCCGATCGCGTCATCCTCATCGCCGGTGCCGGCGGTGGCTTCGGCAGCGCCGCTGCCGTGGCCTGTGCCGAGGCAGGGGCCACGGTGGTCCTGCTGGGGCGCAAGCCGCGCCGGCTCGACCGGGTGTACGCGGCCGTCCAGGCCGCCGGCCCCGAACCGCTGCTGTACCCGATGGACCTGGAAGGGGCTACCCCCGACGACTACGCCGCACTGGCCGAGCGCCTGCAGAGCGAACTTGGCCGTCTGGACGGCCTGCTGTACTGCGCCGCCGACTTCGCCGGCCTGACCCCGTTCGAGCTGGCCGACCCGGCCGCCTTCGCCCGGGCGGTGCACGTCAACCTGACCGCCCCGGCGTGGCTGGCCCAGGCCTGCCTGCCGCTGCTGCGCCAACGTGACGATGCCGCACTTGTGTTCACCGTGGACGATCCCGGGCGGGTAGGGCAGGCGTACTGGGGCGGCTATGGCGCCGCCCAGCACGGCCTGCGCGGCCTGATCAGCAGCCTGCATGACGAGCTGGGCCGCAGCACGGTCCGGGTCAGCGGCCTGCAGCCGGGCCCGATGCGCACGGCCTTGCGTGCCCGGGCCTTCTCACTGGATGAAGACCGCAGCGCCCGCGATCCGGCCGACTGCGCCCAGGCCGCCGTGCTGCTGCTCTCGGCCGCCGGTGCGCCCCACCGCGGCCAGATCCACCCCCCCGCCGCGTAGCGCCGGGCTCTGCCCGGCTGCTTTTGAGGTTCTGACGCAGCCGGGCAGAGCCCGGCTCTACGGGTTCGCCGACCACGGCCCAAGCCGGGCAGAGCCCGGCTCTACGGGTTCGCCGACCATGGCCCAAGCCGGGCAGAGCCCGGCTCTACGGGTTCGCCGACCCTGGCTCCAGCCGGGCATAGCCCGGCTCTACGGATCGCATATCCCCGCCATTCAGCCGGTTCATCCTGAATGTGAAGAAAGCGTCACGATACCGTTGTGATGGCGTGTGTTTTGTCGCCAAACCGTCACAATCCGAAGCTACCGTGTTAATCTAGTGTTAACCGTTGCGGCTGAAACCAGCCAGCGGCTAGGGAACCCAGATCAAAAGTCCAGTCAGCCGCCAGCAAGGCTGCTTGGGCGCGTTTTTTTCTCCGCCATCCCCAATCTCGCATCGAGGCTATCCCCAAAATGACCCACCTCCGGATGTCCAAGCTCACTCTTGGTCTCGTGGCTGCACTTGCCGCCGCTCCCGCCTTCGCCCAGAGCACCTCTGCCGGTGTCGGCGGCCAGGTCACGTCCGCCGCAGGTTCGCCTGTTGTCGGTGCCGAAGTCACCATCACGCACACCGAGTCGGGCACCGTCAGCCGCGCCACCACGGATGCGTCGGGTCGTTACAACGCGCGCGGCCTGCGCGTGGGTGGTCCGTACACCATCACCATCAACAAGGCCGGTGAAGGCACCAAGACCGAAGACGGCGTTTACCTGAACCTCAATCAGGTAAACACCGTCAACGCCAACCTGGCTGGCGACGTCGCAGCCACCAACCTCGATGCCGTGCAGGTCGTCGCCATTGCGGGCGGTCTGGACATCTTCAGCGCCACCAAGATGGGCACCGGCACCAACGTGACCCGCGAAACGATGGATGCGCTTCCGTCGGCCAACCGCAACATCCAGGACTACGTGCGTCTGGATCCGCGTATCTCGCAGGTCAGCAAGGCTGACGGCGCGATCTCGGCTGGCGGCCAGAACACCCGTTACAACGCCATCCGCATCGACGGCATCAGCGCCTCCGATCCGTTCGGCCTGGGCTCCAACAATCTGCCGACCGAGCGTCAGCCGGTGTCGATGGACGCCATCCAGGAAATCAACATCGACCTGGCCAACTACGACACGACCATCGCCGGCGGTACCGGTGCGGTGATCAATGCCGTGACCAAGTCGGGCACCAACGAATTCCATGGCACCGTCTACGGCTCCTACCGCGACAAGGACATGGTCCGGTCGCGCCTGGAAGGTGACACGCAGGACTTCAACGGGTTCGAAGACGAGAAGACCTATGGCATGACCTTCGGCGGCCCGATCGTCAAGGACAAGCTGTTCTTCTTCAGCAACTACGAAAAGTATGAGCGTTCGGCCGCCGGCATCAGCCTGAGCGATACCCCGATCGGCAAGGGCACGATCAGCACCGCCGATGTCACCCGCGTGCAGGACTACCTGAAGGGTCTGGGTTACGATCCGGGCACCCTGTCGGCGCCCAACAGCAAGACCGAGATCGAGGAATACGCGGTCAAGCTGGACTGGAACATCAACGAGAACCACCGTGCCGCCCTGCGCTACAACAAGATGGAGCAGAACGTCGTTCGCTTCCCGCAGGTTTCCAGCAGTGCCATCTCGCTGAGCAACTTCTGGTACCAGCAGCCGACCCAGTATGAAACCTGGATGGGCGAACTGTTCAGTGACTGGTCGGAGAACTTCTCGACCGAGTTCAAGATCTCGCACAAGGACTATTCGGCCAACCGCGTTCCGCTGGTCGACATGCCGCAGATCCGCATCCGCTCGGGCAACGACTCGCTGTACGTCGGTACCGAGCAGAACACCCACGTCAACATCGTGGAATCCAAGGAGCTGAGCGCCTTCGGTGCCGGTACCTGGTATGTCGGCGATCACACCGTCAAGTTCGGCTTCGATTACTCGAAGAACGACCTGATGAACTTCTACGGCCGCAACCTCAACGGCGTATATGAGTTCAGCAGCGTCAACGATTTCATCAACGGCACCGCCTCGCGCTACCAGCTGCGTGCGCCGCGCGCCGATGGCAGCCGCGACGATATCCCGGCCGACTTCACCCTGAAGAACACCGGCGTGTTCGTGCAGGATACCTGGGCGATCAACTACAACCTGAGCTTGATGTTCGGCGTTCGCGTGGACATGCCTGACTTCAGTGATCAGCGTCTGTACAACCCGCGCATCGAGCAGCTGTATGGGTTCAACAACACCCAGCTGGTCGACAAGGCGCTGGTGCAGCCGCGTGTCGGGTTCAACTACACCTTCGACAGCGACCGTCCGACCCAGCTGCGCGGTGGCGTGGGCCTGTTCGGCGGCGCGGCTCCGAACGTGTGGCTGGCCGGTGCGTACCAGAACACGGGTCTGAACTACATCGAGTATGACCAGCGCAACCCGCCGGTGGGCTCCTTCACCCCGGATGGCAACAACCCGTACGTTCCGGCCGGTGGCCCGGCGTCGGCGCGCCAGAACGTGGACATCATCGCCCCGGGCACCCGCCTGCCGTCGGTGTGGAAGGCCAACCTGGCGTTCGATCATGAGCTGCCGTGGTACGGCATCGTGGCGTCGGCGGAAGTGCTGGTGACCAAGGTCAAGGACGGCATCTACTTTGACCGCCTGGACGTGGCCGCACCGACCACCTACGGCCCCGATGGCCGTGCGATCTACTGGAACGCAGCGGGTCGCAACCAGGCCAACACCCGTGTCGACAAGGGTGTCGACTACGGCATCACGACCGGTACCAAGTCCGCTGTCGACCGCGCCAACCGTCCGAGCGACATGGGCGATGTGCTGGTCATGCGCAATACCGACAAGGGCCGTGGCAGCCAGGCTACCTTCTCGCTGGCCAAGCCGCTGACCGAGAATTGGGGCTGGTCGCTGGGCTACACCTACACCCAGTCCAAGGAAGTCAGCCCGCTGACCAGTTCGCAGAACACCTCGAACTGGAACAACACGCCGATCTTCAATTCCAACGAAGACGTGGCCTACAACTCGCGCTACGCGATCAAGGACCGCATCACCGGCACCCTGGAGTGGAAGCACAACTTCTTCGGTGACAATGCCACCCGCGTCGGCATGTTCTACGAAGGCCGTTCGGGTCGTCCGTTCAGCTACATCTTCTACAACGATGCCAACGGCGACGGTGCCACCACCAACGACCTGTTCTACGTGCCGAATGCTCCGGGTGACGTGCTGTTCACCGGTGGCGCGGCGATGGAGAAGCAGTTCTTCGATTGGCTGGCGCAGAATCCGGAGCTCGATGCCTTCCGTGGCGGCGTGGTCCCGGCCAATCAGCACCGGTCCAAGTGGACGAACTCCTTCGACGTGCGTATCAGCCAGGAGTTCCCGGGCTTCATGAAGGAGCACAAGGGTGAAATCGCCCTGGACATCATGAATGTCGGCAATCTGTTGAACAAGAAGTGGGGTCTGATCGACGACTACGGCTTCTACTCGACCCGCCGTGTAGCCAACTACGCCGGTATCGATCCGGCCACCGGCAAGTACGTGTACTCCTTCACTGGTGCGGACAGCTCTGCGATCCAGGAAAACAACAACGACAAGGGCAACACCGCCGTGTCGCGTTGGTCGATGCAGCTGACCCTGAAGTACAAGTTCTGATCCAGCGAGCTTGATACGTGATTGAAAACGGCCGGGGAAACCCGGCCGTTTTTTTGTGGCACGTCGCCCGTGTGTATCGGTCTTCTTGCCAGATGGGTCCGGTCCATGTATTCTCAATGGGTTGCGCGGAAATCAGCGCGCCGCAGCGGCTCCAAATGGCCTGCTGACGTCAGGATGTATCCAACGGTCGGGTTTCCCGGCCGTTTTGCTTTTTAAGGGGGCAGCAGTACAGTCGTCTACCTTGAGGAAGCGAAAAGAATGGAAATGAAGATCACCGAAACGCCGGCGCGGACGCTGCCGGTGCAGGACGCGCGGATCTACCCGCGCGGTGGACTGGATGTGTTGTCGCGCGCCGAGGTGGCACGCCTGCGCGATGCGTCCGGCGGTGGCATGCACGAGCTGCTGCGCCGGTGCGCGCTGGCCGTGCTGACCAGTGGCAGCGCCTCCGACGATCCGCGCGCGGCGCGCGATCTGTACCCCGATTTCGACATCCAGGTGGCCCAGCAGGATCGCGGTGTGCGCATCGACTTGGTGAACGCACCGGCGATGGCCTTCGTCGATGGCGAGATCATCCGCGGCGTCGCCGAGCTGCTGTTCGCCGTGGTCCGCGACCTGGCCTACATGGCCATCGAAATGGGCCCGGCCTACGCGGCCGAATTGGAATCCTCCGAAGGCATCACCAACGCGGTGTTCGGGCTGCTGCGCAACGCGCGCATCCTCAACCCGGGCGATCCGAACCTGGTGGTGTGCTGGGGCGGCCACTCGATCGGCCGCGATGAGTACCTGTACACCAAGCAGGTCGGCTACGAGCTGGGCCTGCGCGGCCTGGACATCTGCACCGGCTGCGGCCCGGGCGCGATGAAGGGCCCGATGAAGGGCGCCACCATTGCCCACGCCAAGCAGCGCAAGCACGTCACCCGCTACATCGGCCTGACCGAGCCGGGCATCATCGCCGCCGAGTCGCCGAACCCGATCGTCAACCACCTGGTGATCATGCCGGACATCGAGAAGCGTCTCGAAGCGTTCGTGCGGATCGGCCACGGCATCATCGTGTTCGCCGGCGGCGTCGGCACCGCCGAGGAAATCCTGTACCTGCTCGGCATCCTGCTGCGCGAGGAAAACAAGGACCTGCCGTTCCCGCTGATCCTGACTGGCCCGACCGTGGCCGCGCCGTACTTCGAGCAGATCGACCGCTTCATCCGCCTGACCCTGGGCGATGCGGCGGCCGCACGCTACGAGATCATCATCGGCGACCCGGTGGCGGTGGCGCGGCGCATGTCCGCCGGCATCAAGCGGGTGCGCGAGCATCGCCTGGAGCAGAAGGATTCGTTCTTCTTCAACTGGTCCATCGAGATTCCGTGGGAGTACCAGCAGCCGTTCGTGCCGACCCATGAAGCCATGGCCGCGCTGGACCTGCACCACGGGCGTCCGCCGCATGCCCTGGCGGCCGATCTGCGCCGCGCGTTCTCCGGCATCGTCGCCGGCAACGTGAAGGAAGACGGCATGCGCCGCATCGAGGAGTTCGGCCCGTTCGAGATCCACGGCGACGCCGACATGATGCAGGCCCTGGACGAGCTGCTGCGCGGCTTCGTCGAGCAGCGCCGGATGAAGATCTCCGGCGAATACCAGCCCTGCTACAAGGTCCTGGCCTGAGCTGAGCGGTGACCTGGGCCGGGGTGGTCCGGGTCACGCAGGGCGGGCAGGGTGGGGTGCTGGCCGGGGAGCTGGCGACCCGCTCGAGGCCTGCGACCCTGCCTTGTCGTGTCAACCGATTGACGCCTGTCGCCCCCGGGCGACCGTTCGTCCTGCCGCCGCTTGCCGCCGGGCGGCGGGGCGTTCATCTTCTATGCCATCACGCTGGGGAGCGTTCCATGTCCGTCCGCCGATCCAAAGGCTTCACACTGGTCGAGTTGATGATCACCATTGCGGTGGTTGCCATCCTGGCTGCGATCGCCTTTCCGAGTTTCCAGAGCACGCTGCGCTCGAACCGGGTCGCCTCCGGCATCAACGAGGCATCCGGGCTGGTTGCGCTGGCGCGCAGCGAGGCCATTCGCAACAAGCGGGGCGGTGGCGTCTGTGGCAGTTCCACCGGCACCAGCTGCGACGGCAGCTGGAGCAAGGGCATGTTGGCCTGGGCCGATGTGGACGGCGACAGCGGCTACTCCACCGGCGAAGTCGTGCTTCGCTACGTGGTGGTGAACCCGGCGCTGCAGACGGCCGGCCCGTCGTCGGCGGCCATCGCGTTTGACGGCCACGGTCGTCGGCGCAGTGCCGATCCGCAGGAAATCAGCCTGCAGCCCAGCAAGTGTGGCACCCAGCAGCTGCGCCGCCGTTTGACCGTGAATGCCTCCGGGCAAGTCAGCACCCTCAAAGAGAACTGCTCATGAAACGCTTCCGTGCGCCAGGTGGCCGCCGTGCCGCCGGTGGTTTCAGCATGATCGAGGTTCTGATCACCATCATCGTACTGGCCTTCGGCCTGCTTGGCTTTGCCCTCCTGCAGACCATGAATGTGCGCTTCGTACAGAGTGCCAATTACCGCACCCAGGCGACCAATCTTGCCTATGACCTGATCGACCAGATGCGCGCCAACCGCTTCCAGTCGGCCTGGTACACCAACGCCACGTTCGCGTCCGGCGCAGTGACCCGCACTGCCTGCTCGCGGCCGACCGGCACGGTGGACATCGGCCAGAACATCGCCCGCTGGCAGTGCCAGGTGGTACAGGCGCTTGGTGAGGGTGCCAGCGCGACGGTGGTCAACGCCAATGGCCGGGTCACTGTCGGCATCACCTGGGGCGACCAGCGATGGGACAAGGCCAACCCGAACACCACCACCACCTTCACCGCGGTGACCCAGCTATGAGCCCCGTCCTGGCCAGTTCGCGTCGCGTCGCGGGCATTTCGTTGATCGAGGTCATGATCGCGATGGTGATCGGCCTGGTGTTGATGCTGGGCGTCATCCAGGTGTTCTCGGCATCGCGCGAAGCATCCCAGCTTGCCGCCGGTGCTGCGCGCGCGCAGGAAAACGCGCGCTTCGCGCTGGAGTTCCTGCAGCGTGATATCCGCATGGCCGGCCACTTCGGCTGCGTCAACGACCAGGCCCACTTCGTCAAGAACCAGGGCGACCCGGTCGTGAACATTGCCGCAGCCACGACCGGTAGCGGCCATCCGTTGGACTTCTCGGTGTCGGTGCAGGGCTATGAAGCGCCCAGTACCGGGCCCACCAACAGCCTGACCCTGGGCGCCACCTGGGCGGTGCCGACCGGGTTGCCGACTGCGCTGAAGAGCCTGCCGGTGCGCGGTGGCAGCGACATTCTGGTGCTGCGGTTCATGGCGCCCGTGGGCGTGCCGGTGACCAGCATCAGTGCGGGCGCCAACAGCAAGGTCGGCTTCGATGCTCAACTCGGCAAGCGTCTTACCGAGGATGGCGTGACTGCGCCGGGTGTGTTCGGCATTGCCGACTGCAGTCACGCTGATATCTTCATCGGTACCTACGCTGCCGGCGTGGTCACGGCCGCCGGGCCGTCACTGCAGCGCTACAACGTGCAGCCGACCGGCGAAACGATGCTGTACCGCGCCGAGTCGATTGCGTACTTCATCGGCACCTCCACCAGTGGCGAGCCCGCGCTGATGCGCGCGCGTGCCAACAAGGGCGGCACCTACGATGCGGCTGAAGAACTGGTCGAGGGCATCGAAAACCTGCAGGTGATGTACGGCCTCGATTCGACGCCCATCATCAGTCAGACCACTCTGCCAACCGGCAACATTACCGTGCAGAACATCGCCACCGCGGTGGCCAGCACCGACGACGCTGCCGGGGCAGGCCAGTGGCGGCGCGTAGGCCTGGTGCAGGTGGGCGTTCTGGCCCGCAGTCCGGGGCCGGCGACGGCAACCGCGTCGGTGGCGGCCGTCAACGACCCGCGTTCGCTGGGCCTGCGTTTCGCGCCGGCGGCGAAGAACGACGCACGCTACCGCGCCGCGTACGAATCCTCCATCGCGCTGCGCAACCGCCTCTTCGGGAATTGATGCCATGAACCGGTCTTCCAGAGCATTCGTGGCGCCCGCACAACAGCGCGGCGCAGTGTTGTACGTCGCCCTGATCATGCTGATCCTGCTGGCCTTGATCGGCATCGCCGGCATGCAGGTGGCGGGCATGCAGGAAAAGATGGCGTCCAACTACCGGGCGACCAACACGGCATTCCAGAATACCGAAGGCCTGACCCGGCGCACCGAGCATGCCATCGAGGCGATCGCCAACCGCACCTCCCTGGCCAGCGACGCACCGATCCAGGACAGCAACATCAAGCTCAACTGCGACGATGGCTACGATCCGGTGAAGTGGGGCCGGGACACGGTCATTACCGCTGCCGACGCGGTCAATGTGCGCCGGATCGACTCCTGCATCATCGGCGGTGGTTCGCTGGGCATGGGCAAGCCGCTCGATCCGACCGCACCGATCTACCAGATCACCTCCTTCTCAACCGATGTGCCGGCGGGGCCTTCCTCGTCAGCTGTCATCGACACTGTTTTCAAGCTCTGAGGCCGCCGTCATGATTACGCGCAAATTCGGTATCACGGCAGCGGCAGGGTTGCTGCTGGTCGGCTCAGGTGCCTACTTCATGTATAGCCTGTTTGCCGCGCAGGGGCAGGGTGATCTGGCTCAGGCCCCCCTCAACACCGTGAGCTCGGCGACGCCGGCCTTCATCATGGCGGTGGATGATTCCAACTCGATGACCTTCGAGCGCATCTTCGTCGGCGGCGATGGGCGCATGCAGTGGAATGGCAGCAGCTTCTTCAAGTCGGCGGGCGTGTTCTACAACGTGGGCACCGGTTGTTCATCCAACTCGGCCGACTGCTATCTCTACCTGTTCCCGCACAACGGTTTCAACACTGCCTACAGCAGCGGGCGGGCGATCCCGCCGCTGGATGCGTTTGGCTTCGCGCGTTCGCCCACCTACAACGCCGGTTACTTCAATCCGGCCGTGACCTACGATCCCTGGCGGATGGCCGTCAAGGACGGCGCGGGCAACTTCCTGCAGCCGGCGGCGGACATCCGTGCCACCCGGGCCGATCCTCGCTCAGGCAAGGATTTCAGCACGCCCTACAACGTCACCTACGATCTGCGGAACGCCCGGGCAGTGACCACGGAGGGGTTCCAGTTCCTTACCGGCATGACCATTCCGGCCGGGACGATGTACTACGCAAGTGAACGCGACGGTGAGTACTGCAACACCACGTACACCACCAACCGCGGCACGTATTCGAACAATGATGGTCTGGCCGATACCGGCGGCAAGTTTGTCAAGCTGGAGAAGGATTGGGTAGCGCCGATGAACTGCGTCGTGACGGTGCAGTATTTCCCGGCCACGTTCTACCTGCCGGCGGCCGATCCCGCGCCGGCAGGTTACAAGACCGACGATGCCAATCGACCGGTGATCAGCAATGCGTGTGGCCCGGGGTGCAGCATGCGCCGCTACACGATCATTTCCGACAACTATTCAAGCGGCTATGACGCTGCGATCCAGAATTTCGCCAACTGGTTCCAGTATCACCGTAACCGCATTCTGTCGATGGTCGGCTCGTCCTCGCATGCAATGGGCGAGATCGAGAACATGCGTGTGGGCTACTTCACCATCAACAACCGCGTGGACGTGACGATGTATGACGTCGTCAAGGAACGCGCCTCGCTGTATCAGCAGATCTATTCGCTGAAGCCCAATGGCGGTACGCCGAACCGGCAGGCGGTCGACTTCCTCGGAAAGCAGTTCACCCGTACCGGTCCCGGCGCACCGGTGGCGCTGGCCTGCCAGCGCAATGGCGGCATGCTGTTCACTGACGGCTATACCAATACCGACAGCGCGGTGCCGAAGGGCACCAACTACGGCAATGCTGATTCCACCGGGACCACGAACTTCACCGGTGCGCCGTTCGCCGACAGTTACTCCAATACCATCGCCGACATCGCGGCCGCCTACTACGACGGCCCTCTGGTGCCGCTGCGGGACGATGCCGGCTTCCCGAAGGGGCAGGTGCCTGTCAGCAAGCAGTGCGACACCCTGTCCAAAGCCTCGGCGGATTGGAAGCGACTGGATTGCCAGCCGAATCTCCACATGAATTTCTACGGGGTGACGCTGGGTGCGCAGGGCAAGATCTACGAGGTGAACCAGGCGGCCACGAAGGACCCCTACACCACCACGCCGAACTGGAATGCCAACGGTAGCCCGATGGATTCCGACGATGGTCGTGTCATCGACGAACTGTGGCATGCCGCGATCAATTCGCGTGGCGAGTTCATCAACGCAAAGACGCCTGCGGAAGTGACCGCCGCCATGCGGCGCGTGCTGTCGGCCGTGGCAGCGGGTTCGTCACCGTCCGGTACCATCGCGTTGACCGGTGCGCGCATCGGTGCGGGCTCGCTGACCGTCAGCCCCGCATACGAGGTGGCCAACGAAGGCACCGACTGGTTCAGCCGTCTTTCCGCCAGCCAGGTCACGGTGGATCCGGCGACGCAGGCGGCCAAGTACACGCCGATCTGGGAGGCGAGCACCCGGTTCCCGGCGGCAGCTGCACGCAAGATTTACTACGCCAACGGCAAGACTGTCAGCGAGTTCACGTCGTCCACGGTTACCCTGGATACGCTGTGTGCCACGCCCACCGATCTTTATCCGGGGATGAGTCGCTGCGATTCGACTGGTCTGGCGGGGCTTGGCGCGACCGATGCCACCGCTGTGGCTTACCTGCGTGGCGATACCTCCGGTGAAGTCCGCAATGGCGGAAAGCTGCGCGACCGATCGGCGATCCTGGGCGACATCATCAACTCTTCGCCGCAGATCAGCTCCCCGATCGACGATTACGGGTACCGTGCGCTGACGGGTGATCTGGGAACCAGCTACGACGCCTACATGAAGGCCAAGTTGACCAGGAACTACATGGTCTACGTTGGGGCCAATGACGGCATGCTTCACGCCTTCGAAGGCGGCCTGAACGCGGCGGGCGCCACTGCCGGCAGCGGCGGGCGCGAGTCATTCGCCTATATCCCGGCTACCTCGGTCGGGCACATGGGCAACCTGCTCAAGCCCTACAACCGTCTCAATGCCAAGGACCAGGTGCCCCACCGCTATTTCGTCGATGGCCCCCTGACGGTCGGCGACACCTTCTATGGCACGTCGTGGCACACCACGCTGGTGGGCACCACGGGGGCGGGCGGACGCGGCGTGTTCGCGTTGGATGTCACCAGCCCTGGCAGTTTCGGTACCGGTAGCCGTCTGTGGGAAATCAATGACATCACCGGTGCAACGCCCGAGATTCGAAACAATATCGGCCACGTGTTGGGCAAGCCGGTCATCGTGCCAGTCAAGTCGGGCAACACCGTGACCTGGAAGGCAATCTTCGGCAACGGCTACAACAGCAAGAACGGCAAGGCGGTGCTGTTCGTCGTGGACATTGGCACCGGCGATCCGAAGGTGCGCATGATCGAGGCGGCGGAATCCGGCGCGGGTACGCCGAACGGCGTCAATGGCCTGGGCAACATCGTGGTGCTGGATCGCAAGGACAACGCCACGCCTGCCAATGCGGTGCGTGATGGTTACGCAGATACCGTCTACGGTGCTGATGCCAACGGTGCGGTGTGGCGTTTTGACCTGCTGGACAAGGCCGACAGCATCTCCACGCCGGTGTTCACTACGCTCGCGCGTACTGAATCCAAGATGGTGTACCGCCAGCCCATTACCGGTGGCCTGACGGCCGCGGCAGGTGAGGGCGGCGGCGTGCTCCTGATGTTCGGAACCGGCAGCTTCTCGTTCGCCAATGACGTGGCCGATGAATCGACCCAGTCGTTGTACGGCTTCACTGATACCTCCGGTGCCACCATCACCACGGTCACCCGTGCTTCGCTGCAGCCTTACGTGGTGGCGGCAGGCACCGATGGCACCTCCCGGTCGATGACGGTCGGGACCACGCCTGCAACCGTGCTTGGCTGGTATATCGACCTGCCCAAGGGTGAGCGCGCGGTGGGCTATCCGGACATCGTATCCGGCGTGGTATTCATGCCGACGTATGCCGCGTCGGTGAACTCGACGGGGTGCAGCACGATCGGCAATAACTGGTTGTTCGGACTGGACGCCCGGTCCGGGACTGCCGCGTTGTCGGCCGTGCGCAGTGGGTCTCCGACGGGCAAGTCGTACGCGGCGGGTACCGCGGCGATCGCCCTGGATACTGGCGGAACCGCACCGGTCAAGGACGTGGCCGTGTCGGTGGTGCCGCGTCTGCAGGCGCCTGCCAACCCGGGCGGCGGGGCCGCACCGCCGGCGGTGCCGGGCAGCGGGTGCTGGATGGTGGTCAACGTGGCCGGCGCCCAGCCGATGTACCTGCCTTACCCCTGTGGTCGCCAATCCTGGCGCCAGATTCAGTAACGGAGCACGCGCATGCGTTCTACACAGTTCTACCGGGCCTGCAGCGACCGTCGTCGGTCGCTCGGTTTCACCTTGATCGAGTTGATGATCACGGTGGCCGTGGTGGCGATTCTTGCAGCGGTCGCGGTGCCGACCTATCAGGACCAGGTGCGTAAATCGCGGCGTGCGCAGGCCAAGGCCGATCTGGTGGAGTACAGCCAGATGGCCGAGCGCTTCCATACCGTGCAGAACACCTACCAGGGCTTTGCACTGCCCTCGACGCGGTCGCCCCGCGAAGGGGCGACGGCCTGGTACACCCTGGGCATCCAGCAGGCCGCCGGTACCTTCACCATCACGGCCACGCCGCAGGGCGCGCAGACCAAGGACAAGTGCGGCACGATGTCCATCAACCAGGCGAGTGTAAAGACGCCCGCCGAGACGACGGTTTCCGGCTGCTGGTAGCGCCGTGCGGGGCAGGGTGTTGCATCGTTTCGCGGCAACCTCTAGAATTCGGCTCCCCGCCCGAATAGCTCAGCCGGTTAGAGCACTTGACTGTTAATCAGGGGGTCGTTGGTTCGAGTCCAACTTCGGGCGCCAGATTCTGCAAAAGCCGCGAGAAATCGCGGCTTTTGTCGTTTCCGGGCCGCGGCTTCGGCGGTCACGGGCAAGGCTGGTGATCGCGGTAGGTGCGTGACCGCGCGCGGCCGCTGTTGTTGACGACTACCTCGCCATGGCGTTCCCCGCGGACGCACAGGGTAATGGTCAGGTTTCGGCCAAAGCTGCGCCCGTTGGGGCCGTAACGCAGGCGCGGCCGCCCCGAAGTTGCGCTTGCCCGCACCGCGCCAGCGCGGGTGCCGGCATGGTAATGCAGCACCTCGGCAGGGCCTGCCGGTTGTGCCAGGTCGTCGTGGTCCCGGTAAATCAACCACCCTGCGCTCCAGTCATCGCCGCACTGCTGCCCATCCTGGCTGGCGCATACCGTTACCGCATGCCGGCGGCTGAGCGCGGTACTGCGCGCAGAGGCAAAGGCGGACATCAGCTGCAGGCGCACGCCGTCGGCACGGGTGCGGTCCAGCAGCGCCTGAATGCCTGGCAGGGCAAGCGACGCGAGGATCGCCGAGATGCCCAAGGCAACCAGCACCTGGACCAGCCCGATCCCGATGGCCGTTGCCCGGGGGTGAAATGCGATATGCATGGCTCAGAACCGTTGATGGCAAGGCCTGAACATGCGCTCCCGGCCGCGATTGGGGCTACCGGCCAACGCCCCGCCTCCCCCTCGGCCTTCCCCTCAGCCGGCCGTCACTATTGCCCCCGGTATACTGGTAGGCCCCGGATATGGCGGCACCATGAGCGATCGCTTCGAACTTGTCTCCCCGTATTCGCCGGCCGGCGACCAGCCCGCGGCGATCGAGAAGCTGACGGCCAACTTCGAGGCGGGCATCGCCAAGCAGACCCTGCTCGGCGTAACCGGCTCGGGCAAGACCTACACCATTGCCAACGTCATCCAGAACGTCCAGAAACCGACGCTGATCATGGCGCCGAACAAGACCCTGGCCGCGCAGCTGTACGGTGAGTTCAAGTCGTTCTTCCCCAACAACGCGGTCGAGTACTTCGTCAGCTACTACGACTACTACCAGCCCGAAGCCTACGTGGCCGCGTCGGATACCTTCATCGAGAAGGACAGCTCGATCAACGAGCACATCGAGCAGATGCGCCTGGCTGCGACCAAGACCCTGCTGTCCCGCCCGGACGCGATCGTGGTGGCCACGGTGTCGGCGATCTACGGCCTGGGCGCGCCGGAAGACTACCTGTCGCTGCGCCTGATCCTGTCCACCGGCGAGCGCATCGAGCAGCGCGACCTGATCAACCACCTGACCTCGCTGCAGTTCACCCGCAACGAGTACGAGCTGCAGCGCGGTACGTTCCGCGTGCGGGGTGAGGTCATCGACGTGTTCCCGGCCGAGTCGGACAGCGAAGCGGTACGCATCGAGCTGTTCGACGGGGTGGTCGAGCAGATCAGCATGTTCGACCCGCTCACCGGTGAAAGCCTGCGCAAGCTGATGCGTTACACGCTGTACCCCAAGACCCACTATGCGACCACCCGCGAGCGCGTGCTGGCGGCGGTGGAAACCATCAAGGCCGAGCTCAAGCCGCGCCTGGAGCAGTTGTACGAGCAGAACAAGCTGGTGGAAGCGCAGCGCCTGGCGCAGCGCACCCAGTTCGACCTGGAGATGATGGCCGAGGTCGGCTTCTGCAACGGCATCGAAAACTATTCACGCCATCTCACCGGCAAGGCCCCGGGCGAGCCGCCGCCGACCTTGTTCGACTACCTGCCGGCCGACGCGCTGCTGGTGATCGACGAGTCGCACGTGACCATTCCGCAGATCGGCGCGATGTTCAAGGGCGACCGGTCGCGCAAGGAAACCCTGGTGGAGTTCGGTTTCCGCCTGCCGTCGGCGTTGGACAACCGCCCGCTGCGCTTCGAGGAGTGGGAGGCACGGTGCCCGCGCAGCATCTACGTGTCGGCCACGCCCGGTCCGTACGAACTGCGCGAAGCCGGCGATGAGATCACCGAACTGGTGGTGCGCCCGACCGGCCTGATTGATCCGGTGGTGGAGATCCGCCCCGTGGGGACCCAGGTCGACGACCTGATGAGCGAAGTCAACGAGCGGATCAAGCTCGGCGACCGCGTGCTGGTCACCACGCTGACCAAGCGCATGGCCGAGAACCTCACCGACTACCTCACCGAGCACGGCATCCGCGTGCGCTACCTGCATTCGGACATCGACACGGTGGAGCGGGTGGAGATCATCCGCGACCTGCGCCTGGGCAAGTTCGACGTGCTGGTGGGCATCAACCTGCTGCGCGAAGGCCTGGACATGCCCGAAGTGTCGCTGGTGGCGATTCTGGATGCGGACAAGGAAGGGTTCCTGCGTTCCACCGGTTCGCTGATCCAGACCATTGGCCGCGCAGCGCGCAACCTGCGCGGCAAGGCGATCCTGTACGCCGACAAGATCACGCGCTCGATGCAGGCGGCGATCGACGAGACCGACCGTCGTCGCGCCAAGCAGGTCGAGTACAACGAATTGCATGGCATCACGCCGAAGTCGGTGCTGCGGCCGATCACCGATGTGCTTGAAGGCGCACGGTCGGATGCGGCCGAGAAAGAGTCGCGCGGCAAGGGCAAGGGCCGCGGTGGCAAGGTGGCCGAAGAGGCGGTGGATTACCGCACGCTGGGGCCAGCGCAGATCGCCAAGCGGCTGCAGGCGCTGGAGCAGAAGATGTACCAGCATGCCCGCGACCTGGAGTTCGAAGATGCCGCGCACGTACGCGACCAGATCCGGCAGCTGAAGGAGGCCAGTCTGGGCTGAACAACGCGTTGTGAAATACCTTCACAAAAGTGTTGCGCTTGTCGGGGGACGTCCGTAATATACGCGGCCTGCACCGACGCATTCGCAGCGGCGCAGAAGCAGCAAACGGGCGGTTAGCTCAGCGGTAGAGCACTACCTTGACATGGTAGGGGTCACAGGTTCGAACCCTGTACCGCCCACCACTCCAGTCGCAGAGACTGCAGTGGGACCCACAGAAAAGCCGGCCATCAGGTCGGCTTTTTCGTTTGGGTCGGCGTTGGTCGGGTCGCCATGGCGGCACCCGCGACATTCACCGACATCCAGACGACGGCCTGCCCGATAGCGCAGGTATCCGGCCCGGCCCAGCATCGGGTTTTGTGCCCGGAGCGTTGCATGGTCATCGCGGCAGGCCGTGACGGTGTGCCAGCGGCGGTTCCACTTCCCCTGTTCGGCAAGGCGTGCGCTGCGGCGCTGCTGGTGGGCGTGTGCGTCATTGTCCTTGCGCCGCAGCTGCTGCCGCGTGGGCTGGGGATGGTGGCCGTCGGTGTCGGTCTGCTGGTGTGGTGCTGGCCCTCGCGATGGCGTTGGCTGGGCGCGGCGCTGCTTGGGGTGGGCTGCGCCTGCCTGCACGGGCACACGGCGCTTGCGCGGCAGCTGCCTGCCGCGGCGGGGGGCGATCACGTGTTGCAGGGCCGGGTGATCAGCCTGCCCGAGCACGGTGGGCGCAGCAGCCGGTTCCTGTTTCGCGTCGACGACGATCCGGCGCTACCGGTTGAGGTGCGCGACCGCGTGTTCGCGATGGGGTGGCATGCCCGGTCTGACAGCAGCGAGGATCCGCGTCGGCGCGTGCAGGCGGGGGCGCGCTGGAGGCTGCATGCACGGCTGCGCCCGCCACGGGGGCTGCGCAATCCCGGTGGCTTCGATGCAGAACGCCACGCCCTGTTGCAGGGGGTGGCAGGGTCCGGACAGGTCCGTGAACCGGACAGCGCCCGTTTACTGACGCCCGGCAGCGGGGTGCCCGCCTGGCGTGAACGCATGGCGGCGGCCATCGCCGCCCAGGTAACCGGGGGCGGCGCGCGTTTCATGCAGGCCCTGGCGCTGGGCGATACCCGGGCGCTCACCCAGGCCGACTGGGACGACCTGCGCGCACTGGGGCTGACCCACCTCATCGCGATCTCCGGCTTCCACGTCGGGCTTGTCGCCGGGTTCGCGGCGTGGCTGGCCGGCTGCGCCTGGCGCGTGTGGCCGCCGCTGGGGCGGTATTGGCCTCGCCCGTTGGGGATGGCCGTTGCCGCCGTCTCCGGGGCGGCGCTGTACGCCGCGGTGGCGGGCTTTGCGCTGCCGACCGTGCGCACCGTGCTGATGATTGCCGTGCTGGCCGCCGCCCGCTGCAGCCGGCGCCGGGTGACGGTCGGCCAGGCCCTGGCGCTGGCCGCCCTGGCGGTGTTGCTGGTGGATCCGCTGGCCGTGCTGGCGCCCGGCTTCTGGCTCAGCTTCGCCGGGGTGCTGTGGCTGGTGTGGTGCCTGCCGGGGCGCGATCCGCGTTGGCTGCGCACCTTCCTGGCGGCGCAGGGCGTGGCCACGCTGGCGCTGCTGCCGCTCACCGTGGCGCTGTTCGGCCAGGCCTCGCGTGCCGGGCCGCTGGTCAACCTGCTGGCGATTCCCTGGTGGAGCCTAGTGGTGGTGCCACTGGCGCTGCTGGGCACCGCACTGGAAGCGTTGGTGGAGGGGGCAGGGCGCTGGCCGTGGCAGCTGGCCGCGTGGTGTTTCGAAGGCAGCTGGTGGTTGCTCGGCTATGCGGCCCGCAGCCCGCTGGCGCTGTGGTGGCTGCCACAGGCCCGCGACGCGGCGTTGCTGGCGGCGGTGCTCGGGGTTGCGTGGCTGCTGCTGCCGCGCGGCAGCGGTGGGCGGCTGCCGGCGGCCCTGCTGTGCCTGCCGCTGCTGTGGCCGGCCCAATCGCGGCCAGGCGACGGTGAGGTGGAGCTGCTGGTGATGGATGTGGGGCAGGGCATGTCCATATGGGTGCGGACCCGCACCCACCGGTTGTTGTACGACACCGGCCCCGCTGCGACGGGCGGGTTCGACGCTGGCGAGCGGATCGTCGTGCCCACTCTGCGCGCGTTGGGCGAGGGTCGGCTGGATCGGCTCGTGCTCAGCCACGGCGACCGCGACCACGCCGGCGGCGTTGCGGCGGTCAAGCGTGGCTTCCCGCGCGCACCGTTGCTGGCGCCGCAGGGTGCGTTGCCAGGCATCGATGCGCCCTGCCATGCAGGGCAGTCCTGGCGCTGGGACGGGGTGAACTTCCAGTTCCTGCACCCCCGCCCGGGCACCCCGTACCAGGGCAACGAAAGCAGCTGCGTGCTGCGTATCGTGACCGCGCAGGGCGCGATCCTGCTGGCCGGCGATATCGGTGCGCGCAGCGAGACGGAGCTGCTGCAGGCCGCGTCCACGCTGCGGGCCGAGCTGGTGGTGGTGCCGCATCATGGCAGTGACGGCTCCTCCAGTGCTCCCTGGGTAGCCGCGGTGGCGCCCCGGCTGGCGATCGTCTCGGCCGGGCACGGCAACCGCTTCCGGCACCCGCGGCCGGCGGTGGTCGCGCGCTGGCAAGGTGCCGGAGCCGAAGTGCTGAACACCGCCGACAGTGGCGCGCTGCGCGCCTGGCTCGGGCGTGAAGGCCTGCACGTGCGTGAACAGCGGGTTTTTCAGCCGCGTTGGTGGGATGCCGCGGAGCGGGCGCGGTCGGCTGCTATCCTATCGGCGGTCAAACAAGCGGCTGATGGGCCGGAGGGTTGAAACGTGTGGGAACTGGTCAAGGCCGGTGGCTGGCCGATGGTGCCGCTGCTGCTGTTGGGCGTACTGGCTTTGGCAATTGTCCTGGAGCGTTTCTGGACCTTGCGGCGTAACGAGGTCCTGCCCCCCGGGCTGGGCCAGGAAGTGCGCAACTGGGCCGCGCGCGGCAAGCTCGACCCCAGCCACATCCAGTCGCTGCGCGCCAACTCGCCGCTGGGTGCGCTGCTGGCCGTGGCGCTGGAAGCGCGCAACCGCCCGCGCGACCAGATCCGCGAGCGCATCGAGGATGCCGGTCGGCACCTGGTGCACCGCATGGAGCGTTTCCTGAACGCCCTGGGCACGATCGCCTCGGCCGGCCCGCTGCTGGGCCTGCTGGGCACCGTGGTGGGCATGATCCAGATGTTCCTGGGCATCCTCGACCACGGCGTGGGCGACGTGAACCAGCTGGCCGGCGGTATCGGCAAGGCGCTGGTGTGCACCGCCACCGGCATGATCGTGGCGATTCCGGCGCTGATGTTCCATCGCTACTTCAAGGGCCGCATCGGCGGTTACGTGATCGAGATGGAGCAGGAAGCCAGCGCGCTGCTGGATGCGCTGGACGGTCGCCCCGGGGTGATGAACACCGGCGCCCGTGCGCAGAGCGCCGCGCCGGCCGCACCCGTTACGGCCAAGGGCTGACGGATGCGTATTCGCAATGACCGGGTCCAGGACGAGCCGCATATCGATCTGGTACCGCTGATCGACGTGATCCTCGTGCTGATCATCTTCTTCGTGGTCACCACCACCTTCGACGCGCGCTCGACCCTGCAGCTGCAGCTGCCGACCGCCAGCCAGCAGGACAACAGCGAGCCGCCGCGTTCGCTCAGCGTGCTGGTCAACGCCGAAGGGCGCTACTTCATCAACGACCAGGAAGTGCTGCGTACCGACGTGGAGGCGGTCAAACAGACCATCGCCGCGGTGGCTGGCAGCGACCGTGAACAGACCGTGCTGCTGCGCGCCGATGCGCGCACGCCTTACCAGGCCGTTGTCACTGCCCAGGATGCCCTGGGCCAGCTCGGCTTCCGCCGCATCGCCATCGCTACTGCGCCGGAGGTGCATCCATGAGTAAACAACACGCCCCGATCTGGCCGATCTACAAGCGCCTGCTCGGCTATACCCGCGCCTACTGGACCTTCATGGTGGCCGCGGTGATCGCCATGGTCGTCGAAGCGCTTGCCGGCTACCACTTCACCAAGCTGATGGAGCCGCTGGTCAACCGCGGCTTCGTCAACCCCGAGCCGCGCATGGCGGTGATCCTGCCGCTGACCATCCTCGGCCTGTTCATGATGCGCAGCCTGGCCACGCTGGTCAGCGACTACGCGCTGGCCCGCACCGGTCGCAGCGTGGTGCGTGATCTGCGCGAACAGGTGCTGGAAAAGTACCTGCACCTGCCGTCCTCGCACTTTGACAGCGAGGCGACGCCGGTGATGGTCAGCCGCCTCAACTACGACACCGAACAGGTCACCCAGGCCAGCGCCGACGCGCTCAAGACACTGGTGGCCGACACCCTGACCATCATCGCGATGCTGGTGGTGATGCTGCAGATGAGCGTCAAGGTCACCGTGGCGATGCTGGTGGTGGTGCCGCTGATCGGCGTGATCGTGTCGTTCGTGGGCAAGCGCTACCGCCGCATCAGCCGTGGCATCCAGGACGGCATGGGCAGCATGGCGCAGACCGCCGAGCAGTCGCTGGCCGCGCAGCAGGAAGTGAAGGTGCATGGCACCCAGGCGCATGAAATCTCGCGCTATGCCCGCCTGGCCAACCGCATGCTCGGCCTCAACATGAAGGTGGAGACCACCCGTGCACTGGCGTCCAGCACGGTGCAGTTCCTGGCCGCGCTGGCGCTGGCGGTGATCGTGTGGGTGTCCACCCGCGAAGCCCTGGCCGGCAAGCTCAACGCAGGCCAGTTCATGGGCCTGATGACCTCGATGATGGCCATCATTCCCTCGCTGCGCCGGTTGACCAGCGTGCAGACCTCGATCTCGCGTGGCGTGGCTGCCGCCGAGCGCCTGTTCGGCATCCTCGACCTGCCGGTCGAGCGTGACGAGGGCATCCAGAAGATCGGCCGTGCGCGGGGCGAGCTTGCCTTCGAGCACGTGATGCTGCGCTACCGTGAAGACACCGGCATCGCCCTGGATGACATCAGCTTTGTCGCCAAGCCCGGCACGGTCACCGCGATCGTCGGCCGTTCCGGCAGCGGCAAGACCAGCCTGATCCGGCTGGTGCCGCGCTTCTACGAACCCAACGGGGGCCGCATCACCCTGGACGGCGTTTCGCTGGAAGACTACCCGCTGGCCGACCTGCGCCGCCAGGTGGCGATGGTGGGGCAGAAGGTGATGCTGTTCGACGACAGCGTGGGCGCCAACATCGCCTACGGCATGGACGCCAGCGAAGAGCAGATCCGCGCCGCCGCCGAAGCGGCCAATGCCTGGGAGTTCATCGAGCGCATGCCGCAACAGCTGCAGACGCCGGTGGGCGAAAACGGCGCGCTGCTGTCCGGCGGCCAGCGCCAGCGCCTGGCGATCGCACGCGCGATCCTGCGCGATGCACCGATCCTGATCCTGGACGAAGCCACCGCCGCACTCGACAACGAATCCGAACGCCTGGTCCAGGACGCGTTGCAGCGCCTGATGCCCGAGCGCACCACGCTGGTGATCGCACACCGCCTGTCCACCATCGAACACGCCGACCAGGTGCTGGTCATGGACCACGGTCGCATCGTCGAACGCGGCACCCACCAGGAGCTGCTGGCCCTCGGCGGGCTGTATGAGCACCTGCACAAGATGCAGTTCCGCGAAAGGCAGGCCTGATGGCGGCCAAGGGCACCCGCACGCCGTCGTACTGGTATGACGGCAGCGCCATTCCGTTGCCGGCGCGGCTGCTTGCGCCGTTGTACGGCGGCGCCATTGCGCTGCGCAGGCTGCTGTATCGGCGGGGCTGGCTGAAACGCCACGCGCTGCCGGTGCCGGTGGTGGTGGTGGGCAATGTCACGGCCGGTGGCACCGGCAAGACCCCGCTGACCATCGCGCTGGTCAAGCGCCTGCGTGACGCCGGCTGGAAGCCCGGCGTGGCCAGTCGCGGTTACGGCCGCGACGAGCCGGGCACGGCGCGCTGGGTGGAGGCCACCACGTCCACCGCCATCGGCGGCGACGAACCGGTGCTGATCGCGTGGAAGACCGGCGTGCCGGTCCGCGTGGATGCCGATCGCCTGGCCGCCGGCAAGGCGCTGGTCGAGGCCGGCTGCGACATCATCGTCTGCGACGACGGCCTGCAGCATTACCGGCTGGCCCGCGATATCGAGATCGAAGTGGTCGACGCGCAGCGTCGCTACGGCAACGGGCGGATGATCCCCGCCGGCCCATTGCGCGAGCCGGTCAGCCGCGCCAACGACTGCGATTTCCGTGTGGTCAACATGGGCCAGGCCAGTGATGGCGTTGGCGCGCAACCGGCGTGCGGCTTCGGCGAATGGCCGATGCAGTTGCATATCGACAGTGCCCAACCGCTCAGCGGAGGTCGCCCGCGCACGCTGGCACATTTCCGTGGCCAGCGCGTGCATGCGGTGGCCGGCATTGCGCACCCGCAGCGCTTTTTCGACATGCTGCGCGCGCAGGGCATCGGCGTGGTGCCGCACGCGTTCCCCGATCATCACGCCTACCAGGCCGCCGACCTGCGGTTTGGCAGCGAACTGCCCGTATTGATGACCGAGAAAGATGCGGTGAAGTGCAAGGTGTTTGCCAACGAGTGGCATTTCGCCGTGCCGCTGGCGGCCGACCTGCCCGCCGCGTTCTGGGTGAACCTGCTCGACCGCGTCGACAAGCTGGGCAAGCGCTGAGCGTGGTGCCCGTCGTCTCGAGTCCCCTGACATTTTCGTGAGTCCGCACATGAGCCAGCCCCTCGATTTCGTTGTCGCCATTCCGGCCCGTTACGCGGCCTCGCGCCTGCCCGGCAAACCGCTGCGCCTGTTGGGTGGCCAGCCGCTGGTGCTGCGCGTGGCCGAGCGTGCGCTGCTGGCCGGTGCGCGCGAGGTGTGGGTGGCCACCGACGACGCCCGCATTGCCGATGCGCTGCAGGGCCTGTCCAGCGTACGCGTGGCGATGACCTCGGCCGACCACGCCTCCGGTACCGACCGCCTGGCCGAATGTGCCGTACAGGCCGGTTGGAGCGACGACACGGTAGTGGTGAACCTGCAGGGGGACGAGCCGTTCGCCCCGGCCGAAGGCATTCGCGCGGTGGCCGAAGCGCTGGTCTACAGCGGGGCGGAGATGTCCACCCTGGCCACCCCGGTGGAAGACGCTGAGACGCTGTTCGACCCCAACGCGGTCAAGGTGGTGCGCCGGCAGAACCTGGATGCGCTGTACTTCAGCCGCGCACCGATTCCGTGGCATCGCGACGCCTTCGCGCGCTCCCGCGACACCCTGGCGGGGCCGCACTGGCTGCGTCACATCGGCATCTACGGCTATCGTGCCGGCTTCCTGCGCCAATTCGCAGCGTTGCCGCCGGGCACTCTGGAGCAGCTGGAGTCGCTGGAGCAGCTGCGCGCGCTGGAAGCGGGCCATCGCATCAGCGTGGCGCTGACCCCGGCCGAGTTCCCGCCGGGGATCGACACCCCGGAAGACCTGGCCCGGGCCGAAGCCTGGCTGGCGGCGCAGGGCTGACCGGCCGGCGTGTGCGGGCCGCCGTCGGATTGACGCGGCACGACGATTGCGTGACGCCGACTCCGGCATAATCGGGGCATGAACGTACAGCCCGTCCAGGACTTGCCCGAATTCGCCACGTGGCTCAACGCCACGCCCACCACCCTCACCGAACTGCGTGGGCGGCCGGTGGTGCTGGCCTTCGTCAACGCCGCCTCGGTGTGGTGCGCGCAGCGGTTGGCCGAGTTGGCGCAATGGCAGTCGCGCAACCCGGGCAAGCTGCAGCTGCTGATCCTGCAGGTGCCTCGCTTCGACTGCGAACGCGACCCCGCGCAGGCGCTCAAGCTGCTGCGCCGGCAGGGCCTGAGTGGCCCGGCGCTGCTCGACGCGGACTGGGATGGCTGGCGTCGCTTCGGCGTGACGGCCTGGCCGACGCTGGTCCTGCTGGATGCGCAGGGACGCGAGCGTGATCGCCTGGTCGGGTTCGGCGGCGAGTTGGAACGCGCGCTCAACGCGCTGTGCGAGGGCGGCGCCCGACCGGTCGACGGTGACATGGCGCTGGTACGCGAACTGAACCCCGAGCCGCGCCTGCCGCTGTCCTTCCCGACCGGGCTGGTGGCCACCACCGAGCGCCTGTACATCGCCGACAGCGGCCACCACCGCGTGCTGGAATGCAGCCACGGCGGGCGTGTGCTGCGCCAGTTCGGGCTGGGCACCGCCGATTTCATGGACGGCGGGCCGGCCGAGGCCGCCTTCAACCGTCCCCAGGGCCTGGCCCTGGAGCGCGAGTCGCTGTACGTGGCCGACACCGGCAACCATGCCCTGCGCCGCATCCACCTGCTGACCGGCCAGGTCGACACGCTGTGCGGCACCGGCCGCCCGGGCGAGCCGATCGAGGGGCCGGTGGCGCAGCCACGCCAGACCGCGCTCAACCACCCGCAGGGGCTGGCGGTGGCCGACAACCAGATCCACATCGCCATGGCCGGCGACAACCGCATCTGGACCTACCACCTGGGCCAGCGCAGCCTGCACTGGCGCGCCGGCTCGGGCGCCATCGACGAGCGCGACGGCAGCGGCCACCTGGCCGCGTTCGCACAGCCGACATCGCTGGCGGCCGTGCAGCAGGTGCTGTACGTCTGCGATGCGCTGGGGTCCTCGATCCGTGCCATGCAGCTGCGCGGCGACCTGGTGCAGACGCTGGTCGGGCAGGGCCTGTGGTCGTTCGGCGAGCAGGATGGCCCGCGCACGATCGCCCAGTTGCAGCATCCGCAGGCCATCGCGCTCAGTCCGGATGCGCCGTTGCTGTGGATCGCCGATGCCGGCAATGGCCGCC
The DNA here is from genome assembly GCF_000661955.1 of Stenotrophomonas rhizophila. NCBI lineage: Bacteria > Pseudomonadati > Pseudomonadota > Gammaproteobacteria > Lysobacterales > Lysobacteraceae > Stenotrophomonas > Stenotrophomonas rhizophila. The sequence continues at coordinate 2,913,196 of NZ_CP007597.1, read as the reverse complement.
TGCGCACGCTGCGCCTGGGCGGCGGTGAACTGAGCACGCTGGAACTGCCGCGTCGTCTGCACGGCCCGGCCGGGCTGGCGCTGGGTGGCGGGGCGGTGTGGATCGCCGAGACCGACGCCCATGCCGTGCTGCGTTTCGACCCCGTCAGTGGCGTATTGAGCGAAGTCCCGATCAGCGAATGACTGTTTCCACCGCACCCGCCTTCGATGGCAAGGCATTCGCGGCCCACCTGAGTACCGCGCCCGGCGTTTACCGCATGTATGCCGCCGACGACAGCCTGCTGTATGTCGGCAAGGCACGCGCGCTGCGCAACCGGGTGGGCAGCTACTTCAACGGCACGCCCAAGACCACCCGGATCATGTCGATGCTGTCGCAGGTTGCGCGCATGGACGTGACCGTGACCCGCTCGGAGGCTGAAGCGCTGCTGCTGGAAAACCAGCTGATCAAGTCGCTGTCGCCGCGCTACAACGTGTCCCTGCGCGACGACAAGACCTACCCGCACGTCCTGCTCACCCGCGAAGACTGGCCGCGCATCGCGCTGCATCGCGGGCCGCGCGCGGTGCCGGGCCGGTACTACGGCCCGTATCCAGGCGTGACCGCCGTACGCGACACGCTCAACCTCATGCACAAGCTGTTCAAGCTGCGCAGCTGCGAGGACAGCGTGTTCCGCAACCGCTCGCGGCCGTGCCTGCAGTACCAGATCGGCCGCTGCAGCGCCCCCTGCGTGGACCTGGTCAGCACGACGGACTATGCCGAATCGGTACGTCGTGCCTCGATGTTCCTGGAGGGAAAGAGCGACCTGCTCGCGCGCGAACTGGGTACCCAGATGCAGGCGGCCAGCGACGCGCTGGAGTTCGAGCAGGCGGCCCGGCTGCGCGACCTGGTCACCGCATTGCGCAGCATGCAGACCCGCCAGTACGTGGACGGCCGCGCCGCTGATCTGGACGTGCTGGCCTGCGCCACCCGCGGCGCCAACGCCTGCGTGATGCTGCTGGCCTTCCGTGACGGCCGCAACCTGGGCACGCGCCCGTTCTACCCGCGGACCAACGGCGAGGAGAGCGCCGAAGAAATCCTGGCGGCGTTCGTGTCGCAGTATTACGCCGAACACTCACCGCCCCGCGAGATCCTGCTGGACCGCGAAATTCCCGACGCCAGCCTGATCGAGTCCGCGCTCTCGGCCTCGGCCGAGGTCAAGGTGCAGTTGAAGTGGAACGTACGTGGCGAGCGCGCCGGCTATGTCGAACTGGCCAGCCGCAATGCGCAGATCACCCTGGTCAGCGAACTGAGCAGCCGCAGTGCCCAGCATGCGCGCAGCGAAGACCTGCGGCAGATGCTGGGCCTGGCCGAGCAGGTCAAGCGGGTGGAGTGCTTCGATATCAGCCACACCATGGGCGAAGCCACCGTGGCCTCGTGCGTGGTGTTCGATGCCGCCGGCCCGGTACGCAGCCAGTACCGCCGCTTCAACATCAGCGGCATCGAGCCGGGCGATGACTACGCGGCCATGCGCCAGGCGATCGAGCGGCGCTTCCGCCGTGCGGTGGAAGAAGACGGCGTGCTGCCGGACCTGCTGCTGATCGACGGTGGCGCAGGCCAGCTCGGCCAGGCCCAGGCGGCGCTGGCCGACCTGGGCGTGGAAGGGGTGATGCTGGTGGGCGTGGCCAAGGGCGTGGAGCGCCGGGCAGGGCACGAGGCCCTGGTGCTGCCCGATGGCCGCGAGCTGCGCCCCGGGGCGGCCTCGCCGGCCCTGCAGTTCATCCAGCAGGTGCGTGACGAAGCCCACCGTTTCGCCATCACCGGCCACCGCGGGCGCCGCCAGAAGGCCCGCATGACCAGCAAGCTGGAGGATATCGCCGGCATCGGCCCGCGCCGCCGCGCCAGCCTGCTCAAGCATTTCGGCGGCCTGGTCGGCCTGAAAGCGGCCGGCGAAGCCGAAATCGCGAAAGTCGAGGGCATCAATGACGCCCTCGCTGCACGCATCTACGCTAACCTTCATGGACTGCCCGCGCCCGACGCGGCGGGCGAGTAGAGAGATGCGATGAAGTTGACCCTCCCCACCTGGCTCACCCTGCTGCGGATCCTGATGATCCCGGTGCTGGTACTGGTGTTCTACCTTCCCTACAAATGGACCAATTTCGCCTCCGCGGCGATCTTCGGCCTGGCCGCCATCACCGATTGGCTGGATGGCTGGATCGCCCGCCGCTACAACCTGGCATCCGCGTTCGGCGCGTTCCTGGACCCGGTGGCCGACAAGCTGATGGTGGCTGTGGCGCTGTTCCTGATCGTGCAGGGCCATTCGACCGCGTGGATGGCGGTGTGGGCGGCGGTGATCGTCGGCCGTGAGATCGCCGTGTCGGCACTGCGCGAGTGGATGGCCGAGATCGGCCAGCGCGCCAAGGTGCGCGTGGCCCTGATCGGCAAGATCAAGACCACCGCGCAGATGGTGGCGCTGTTGTGCCTGCTGTATTCGGTGGCACCGCATACGCCGATGCAGGACATCTGGATGGGCGTGCAGGTGTTCCACATCGGCGACTGGACGCTGGCCATCGCCTCGATTCTTACGCTGTTCTCGGGCCTGCAGTACCTGCATGCCGCGTGGCCGAGCCTGCGTGAAGACGAACGCCTGGCCCGCGAAACCGCGCGTGCGAAAAAGAATGCGTAAGGGCTGTTGACACCTGCGCATTTGGTTGTAGAATTTCGCCTCCCAAGCGGGAATAGCTCAGTTGGTAGAGCGCAACCTTGCCAAGGTTGAGGTCGCGAGTTCGAGTCTCGTTTCCCGCTCCAGATACAGGTTTCCAAGGCGATTCATCGCGGTGGAGGCCAACAGAAAAAGCGACCGGAAGGTCGCTTTTTCTGTTTCTACTGTTGGCCCAGGTCGATCACGGCGACGCGTCGGGCGCGGCTATGCAATCGTCCTGGAAGGTTAGCCGCTCATCGCGGATGCCGACGCAACGTTGCACGCGCCTGTCGTCGTGCATGGCCGCAAAGCTCACCAGCCAAGGGGACGGCACGGGATGGAGGGCGGCCGCAGGCTCAGCACCCAGGTCCACGGCCTGCTCGATGGAGTGCAGGCAGCTCTGCAAGAGCACGAAATCGTGCATCACCAGCGCGCCGTTGCGCACCGCAAGCAGCAGCAATCCGTCTTCTTGCCCTGCGCCGCAGTAGCCCATCGGGGCAGTGGGATTGGACGGGGCGCTGACGAACAGCAGCACGCTGCTGTCGGGTTCGGCGGTGAGGCGGTGCCGGCCGATCGCCAGCACAGTGTCTGACCTGGACAGCGCATCGCGCAGCGTCGTGTTCACCCGAAGCTCGGTTTCGCCGGACGCAGACAGCAGCTGCGCGCTGCCTTGGTGGCTGTCGATGCGCAGGCGTGCACCGCTGCCATCGGCCAACGGCACGCTGATGGGCGCCGGTGCAGCCCTCAACGGCAGCGTGAGGGTAGCGGCGACCAACAACAACGCCACGCCAACCCTTCGCGACACATCGCGTGTGAACGTGCCGGGCAACGGGGTCATCGCCCCCCTCCGGTTCGGGCCTGGCACCAGGTGCGTGCATTGGTGTGATCGAAGCCGGGGCAGCTGTTCTGGATGGGGATATACACGTAGGCGGCGTCTTGTCGATAAATGAAGTGGTAGTAATTGCGCCGATCCCGGCCGTATAGCCAGTAGTTGGATGAACCTTGGTTGATCACATAGGGTTCGAAGAAAAAAATCGACGACTCGGCAGGGATGACATTGCTGCCGTCCAATAGCAGCATCATCGCGTTCGAGGCGAGATTCGTTGACAGGCTGCAGGTGAGCGCTGCTGCCAGCACGGCGGCGCTCCACCAGCCGATCCACGTGTTCAATGGGGCTTTCATGGCAGGCATTCTTCCACGTGGCGGGCGCCGCCACACCTGCCCCTGTCGCTTCATCCTCGCTTCACCGGCACTTCATTGCCTCCCCCTCCATGCATTCGATCCTGTGCGCCTCGACCGCACAGGACACCCCGTTGATGGAGACGTCTTCTACCGCCTACGACTGGGACCTTGTCGTCGTTGGTGCCAGCTTCGCCGGCGCGGCCTGCGCGCTCGCCGCCGTCCAGTACGGCCTGCGCGTGTGCGTGCTGGAACGCAAGGCCGATCCCGGCGCGCGCCTGCACACCACCGGCATCATCGTCAAAGAGGCCATCGAGCAGACGTGGCTGGGCCGGGCGCCGGGTGAGTTGCTGCAACGTGTGGAGCGGGTGCGGCTGTATGCCCCCAGCCTGCGCAGCGTGCTGCTGGCCGCACCCGGCTACTACTTCATGACCACCGACACGCCGAACCTGCTGCGCTGGCTGGCGGCCGAACTGTGCGCCAACGGGGTCGACCTTCGTCTGCAGCAGTCGTTCACCCAGGCACGGCGCGACGGTGACGGCTGGCAGGTGGAGGGGGCAGGGCGCACGCGGTATCTGATCGGTGCCGACGGCGCCACCTCACGCGTTGCGCAGCGCACCGGGCTGGGCCGGGTGCAGGACAATCTGTACGGGGTGGAGCAGGAGTTTGGCGGCGTCCAGCTGGCCGAAGCCGGGGCACTGCACTGTTTTGCCAGCAAGCGCTTCGCTCCGGGGTACATCGGCTGGGCGGCGCAGAATCCAACCGGCGTGCAGGTGGGGCTGGCGCTGCGACACGATGCGGCCCACGCACGGCAGCCCGACCTGGACGGCTTCTTGCAGCATGTGCGCGACGTGGTGGGTCTGCCGGCTGCGGCGGTGCCGACCGCCACGCGCGCCGGGCTGGTGCCGTGTGGCCTGCCGGACGGCCCGATCACCGCGCCCGGGGTGATCCTCACCGGCGACGCGGCCGGTATCGTGTCGCCGCTGTCCGCCGGCGGCATCCACTCGTCCTGGCGGCACGGTTGGGCGATCGGCGACGCCGCTGGCCTGCGACTGCGTGGCAACGGGCCGCCGCCGGAAACCGTGGCACGCAAGGCAGCCCCCACCTTCCGTCGCAAGCGCCTCATGCGCTGGGCGATGGACCACCTGCAGATGGACTGGCCGCTGGATCTGGTGCTGCACTCCGGCGCGATGCGACGGGTGGCCGAGCAGGTGTATTTCCATCGGCGCGGGATGCGATTGGGGGCATAGCCTTTGGAGGCCAAGGGGATCTTTGATCCGGCCGGGCGCTGCCGGGCGATCCAGCCGTCAGCCCGACAAGTAGCCGCGATCGCGCCAGTGACGCATCGCGAATGCATCGTCGGTCGCATGGAGCGGCGGGGTACCTTCCAGCAGTGCTGCGTTGACCTGCTCCAATTGGCCGGCGGCACGATGGAAAAGTCGAACGGCCTCAACCAGCCGCGGGCCACCCTCGGCATCCAGCGGCATCGACGGTTGTTCGCTCTCCTGATCGGCGAGGTGGCGCACGCGAACGCGTTCCTGCCCGTCCTGGCAGCGCTCCAGGTCGTAGTAGAAGCTCTCCGTGGTTTCTTCATCTGTATCACGGCAGTAGCGACTCCGGGAAAAGCGCAGGATGGGATGCTGGCCTTCGGCGTCCGCGCCGTGCCCGCGCTGCCGGAACGCGGCATGGAATCTGCCTGTCCACAGTCCGTTGCGGTCGCTGTCCTCGTAGTCGTCATACGGGGTGGCCACAGGCAGGGCCAACAGACGCCGCACCCGGTCGGCGGGGATCTGGCTGGCGGCCCAGTGCCGATGCGATGCCCACTCCAGCAGCGCTGCCCAGCCCTTGAGAATGAGGGCGGTGTACTCCGGGGTGAAGGTGACACCCTCCACGCCGACCCAGTCGGGATCTGGCGTGTCCAGGGTGTCACAGGTGGCTTTCAGCAGTACCCAGCCACGTTGCGGTTTGCGCAGTGACACGACATCCCGCCACGACCAGGGCGCCGTCGCCGGTTCCAGTGTGAAGCTGACACCGATGTTGCGCGCGATGTCCTTGATCAGGATGGCGCGTCGTGGGATGCGATGCTCTTCCGACAGGTAGGCCATCACGGTCAGGTCGAGTCCGTCGCGCTTGATGCTGTGCAGGCAACCGTCGTCGGGCAGCAGGTCCGGATCGGACAGCCGGAGGAAATTCCCGGGGCTGACGTTGGCGTCTGCGAACAGCGACGGAATCGTGAAGGGCGGATCGGGGCGTTCCAGCGCTTCCCTGCAGATGACGCTGCGGCCCGCCTCCAGCCGTTCGATCATGGCGGCTGCATTAAGTGACCACTCCGGCGCGGGCTCTGGTTCGGTCTGAATCACGCAATCGGCGGCAATGATCTTCATCAGTTCATCCCCGTCCAGGTCGTCAAGATCATCTACGCGTTTGAGGCAGCTCACCTTGCCGATCAGGTCCATGCGGTAGTCGGTTTGAATCAACAAGGCGGCCACCGTGTCGCCTTCGACATGCAGGCACCCATGGTTGTAGTCGCCCCAGTACAGTTCCTCGATCGTCAGGTTGCCGCCGACATGAATCTGCTGGCCGCCTACGATGGCGTTGCGCGCCGTCAGATCACCGAGCGCGACCAGCCCGCAGCTGCCATCGGTTTCCATGCACCATAGGTGCTGTTCGATGACGACGTTGCCGGTGACCAGGATGAACCAGGGCAGGACGACATCGGCGTCTGGACGGCGCCAGCGGGCAAGGGGATCGTCCAGGTCCAAGCGGTCAAGATGCAGGTCGCCATCGACGAAAAGGACGATCGGCGGGTCAGGTCGCAGGGAATCGGTGTAAGCGCCCTGGTACAGGGAGGTCTCCGGCACCTTGTTGGCGACGTCCGCATAGGCCACTACCTCGAAGGGCCGGTCGTCCACCAGGGTTTCGCTTACCTGGGCTGGCGTTGGAGACGGCGTGGCCGCAACGACGTCGCAGGCGCGGATGATTGCACCGAATACCATTATCCAGTTGCCGACGGCCACGTCGGACAGAGAGCCCAAGCAATGCCGCAGCGCTACGGCGATGTCCCGATGCGACAGTGTGGCCGGCGCCAGGCATACGCCATGGATCACGTCGAAGGCCCACCCCAGCGGTCCATCCGCTTGTCCGGCCTGGCCCAGCGCGACCGCCCAGTCGAACATCGCCTGCAGTCGGCCGTCGGCGATGTCGCCGTAGACCGTGCGCAGCAGATCCACGACGTTGCGCCGTAGGTCGATGCACGAGGGGGCGTCGTGGTCCGCTGCGTGGCGCAGTGCCAGTTCAACCGCCATCAGGTCGCGTTCTTCCACCAGCAAAGGCGTCGGCCACCGGTGGGGGCGGTCGGGGGCCGCCTGTACCTCGGTCAGCCACGAGGCTGCATCCCGTGGGCCGGCATGCCCGCGCATCCACTGGACGGCGAACTGGGCCATCTCCAGCGGATCCTGGATCAGGGGCGACAGGATGCGGTCTGTGACCGGATCATGGCCAAAATAGTGACGCTGCCCATCCAGCAGCAGCGACTCAATGTGGCCTGTGGCGTTGAAGCGTTCGAGGATGGGGGTGTGCGGAAGAGAAAAGGGCATGTCCACGTCGCGGTATGCGAATGCACCAGTGTCCTTGCGGGGTCACACGCGTGACCATGCAATTTGTTGCATCCGACGGCTTCCGCGCCGCAGCGGCACCGGGAAGCCGTCGGTGGAGCCGGGGCTATAAATCGAAGCCCTGCGGACAGTTGACGGCGTGAAGGAATCCCGACACAATAGCGCTCCTTCGACGCAGGTCGATGGGCCGGCAGCCTCCAGTACTTCACGGTGCGGTGCAGTCGGGGCAAGCAGAAAGTCTGCGGGAATAGCTCAGTTGGTAGAGCGCAACCTTGCCAAGGTTGAGGTCGCGAGTTCGAGTCTCGTTTCCCGCTCCAGATTTCGACAGGGCCCCCTTGGGGCCTTGTTTATCTCCGCGGTGGCACGCGGGCATCCTGATCGGCAGGTTCGACAGGGATGTGAAATAAAGTGTGAAAAGGCTGGTGTGTTACCTGCGGTTTCGGTAAGATACGCGCCTGATTTTGCGGGAATAGCTCAGTTGGTAGAGCGCAACCTTGCCAAGGTTGAGGTCGCGAGTTCGAGTCTCGTTTCCCGCTCCAAATCCTGACCAGGCCCCGTTCTCGGGGTCTTGTTTTATCGGGGTATCATTGCCCGGTAAGCTGTAGGGTCACCGGCCTGGTGGCAGAGTGGTTATGCACCGGACTGCAAATCCGTTGAGATGGGTTCGATTCCCGTCCAGGCCTCCAAATTGATGACGCATAGAGCCCGCGAAAGCGGGCTTTATCGTTTGTCGGATCGCCTCCCATCTGAACGCTTCAGCGACGTGGTTTATCTGCCCGGCTGAAAGTGACAGCATCTCCCTTCCATCCAAGGACACGCCCATGCCCCTTCGCGCGATTGCCTACGTCAGTGAGGCGCCCGCCGGCTTGTCCAGCACCGCCCTGGATGCGTTGGTCGACGATGCTGCCCGCTTCAACACCTTGGCCGGCGTCACCGGCGTGCTGTTGTTTGATGGCGGCCGGTTCCTGCAGTACTTCGAAGGCCCGGAAGACGGCATGGCCGCCGTGCACGAGCGCATCCTCCAGGCACGCAGTCACCATGGCATCGTGGAGCTGTGCCGGGGCAGCGTGCCCCAGCGCTACTTTCCGTTCTGGGGCATGCGCTGGCTGGGTGTCGAGCCGGCCCTGATCCGCCAGTTGTCGGCGGGCGACTGGGCCGGGTTTGCGCGCCAGGTCAATGACGGCGCGGCGGTAAGCACCGGTCTGGACCGGTTGCTTGACCTGCTGGCGCACACCCTGCCCGCGCCCCCGGCCATGCCGGCGGCGGCGGGGTAAGTCGACCGCCTCTGGCGGCCCGGTCTTCACCGCGTCGGCACGATCGGTTGACCACGATGCAGGCTGGTTCACTTCCCAGGTTCTGCCATGACATTGACCCAGCTGTTTGCCGTCACCGGGGCGCCCGGTTCGTTCTGGGCGTCGCCCAGTAACGTAAACGGCGTACTCTGGCTCGCGATCGGCCTGGCAGGTATCGGGTTCTCGCTGGTGCTGGCCAAGGCGTTCAAGCGCTTCAATGGCCTGGTGTGGGCGCTGCTTGGCGTGGGGATCGCCATTTGCGCCTACGGAATCTGGCGGCTGGCGTCGTAGGCCGACCGCGTCAGCGGTTGCTGACATCACGCTGTCACTCTGTCCGGCCCATGCTGCTGGAGCGGGAGGGTGCGGCGCAGGTGAACCATTCAGCGATGTCCTCGCCAAACTGCCTCCTGCCGGTTGACTTGGTGCGAGGACCGTGCAAATTTTAGGTGAAGCGCAAGTGAACCTGTACGACGCAGGGTGGTAGCGCGTCTCCGATGCAAAGCAAGTCCAAGGGAGGTCGTATGCATTACGACGTACATGACTTGGCAAGTGGCGTGCGCACCGAGCTGGAAGCCAGTTACAGCAAGCATGGCTGCGGCCCGGAATTCTGGACCACCTACCAGCAGGTGCTGGAGCGGCTGGTGCCCAAAGGGCGCAGCCGTACCCAGGTCACCAATGAATTGGCGTTGATCATCGAGCAGTTGGGGATCGTGCGGCGTGCGCAGATGGTGCCGCCACGCAGTACCCGCCTGCGCTGAGTTTCCGGTCGGGGGGGCCGGTGCCATTCGGGGGAATGGCGGCCGTGGGGCAAGGGATCAGGGGTCTATAGCCGATGCAGTCCGACACCCAGCAGCACCAGCAGGGTGATCAGTGCTGTGAGCGTGCGTGGCCGCAGCCAGCGGGTGCGGCGCTGCTGCATGTGGGCCGTGCTGGCATGGCGGAGCAGGCCGGCCGGGAACTGCCACGCGCGCATCTGCGTGTTGCAGGCGTCCACGCAGGCACCGCAGGCGATGCAGTCCACGTGCGGCCCACTGCGCACATCCAAGGCCATCGGACACGCCGCCACGCAGGCACCGCAATCCACGCAGTCGCCGAGCCGGTCGGCCGGGAAGTGCGGCATCGGCCCGGCCAGGGCCGGATGGGCGGCGCGGAAGGCGTAGTCGCTGGCGCTGACCGCATCGAGCAGGCCACGGCCGCGCTGCATCACCGCGCCCAGCCCGTGCGCACGCGGCCCCCTCGGTTCGCCACGGCGTGCGTCGTACTGCACCTGCGGGGTGTCCGCGTCACACAGGCTCGGGCAGATCCGCGCGAACGGGCACAGGTCGATGCACACCTGCTGGCGCAGGAAGCCGGCGTTGCCCCAGGTGGCCAAGGCGTAGAAGGCTACCCAGAAGGTTTCCCAGCCGCTCCAGGTCGGCGGCCACAGCGTGCCGACCAACGTCTGCATCGGGCTGAACAGGCCCACGAAGGTCACCCCGGTCCACAGCGCCACCACCGCCCAGAGCAGGTGTTTGGCCGCGCGCGCCAGCGCAGGCTGGCGCAGGTGGCGCGCCGTGGCCTGCTCGATCCAGCGGAACAGACGGCTCCACAGGGTCTGCGGGCAGCCGTGGCCGCACCACACCCGCCCGGCCAGGGAGGTCAGCAGCACCAGGCTGGTGGCCATCACGGCCAGCAGCCCCAGCAGAACCCCGAGGTCCTGCGGCCACAGGGTCAGCCCGAACAGGTCGAAGCGGCGCCCCGGCAGGTCGAACAGCAGCGCCTGGCGACCGTTCCAGCGCAGCCACGGCAGTGCGTAGAAGGCGGCCAACAGGGCGGCCGACAGCAGCGGACGCCAGGGCGGCATGGGTCGTCCACGCGGCGGCGGAAGCGGTGGCGGGGCAGGATCGACCAGGTGCAGGTGAAGGCGGGCTGGCATGGTCACCCCAGCTGCTCGTCGTCGTCATCGCGGCGCGGCGGCCGTGACAGATACCAGGTCAGGCCGCTGGCTGCGGCGGTTACCGCCCAGAACATGAAGAAGCCCAGCGTGTAGCCCAGCTCACGGCTCAGCGCATGCTGCGGAAAGCTGATGTCGCGCAACTGCAGCGGATCGACAATGGCAAAGAACACCATGCTGGCCAGGCCAGCGGCGACGAAGCTGGGCCACAGGATGGCGCCCCATTGCTGGATCAACAGCCGGCGGCGGCGGGCCCCGGGTGGGTCGTGCAGGTCGGTCATTGCAGCCACGGTCAGTGTTTGACTCACAGACTAGGGCGCACGATCTGCGCCGACATTGATCCTGATCAAGATGGCGCGCCGCCTGCGCGCGCATGCTCGGCACCACGCGCAGTACCCCACCGGCCGTAGAGAAACCGCATGCAGCATCCGCCCGTCACCGCGTTGCCCACGCCATCGCTGGACCTGTGCAGCGAGCAGGAGGTCACCCGGCTGGTGCACGATTTCTACGCGCGTGTGCGCGAAGAGCCGCGCCTGGCCCCGGTGTTCACCGCCCGCGTGCACGACTGGGACGCGCACCTGGCGCAGCTGGTCGATTTCTGGTCGGCGATGCTGCGCGGTACGCGCCGCTTCAACGGCGCGCCGATGCCCAAGCACATGGCGATGGACGAGCTGGACCGCGACCTGTTCGACCGCTGGCTGCAGCTGTTCCGGCAGACCACCGCCGAATGCGCCAACCCGCCGATGCAGCGCCTGGCCGATGACGTGGCCACGCGGATCGCCGATACCTTCTGGCGCCGCTTCCAGATGCTGCGCTGGCCGCAGCTGCCGATCGCCGGCGCCGCGCGCCTGGATTGATCTGGCTCAATGCGCGCGGGGCCGGCCGCGCGCACGCTGGCGGCATGGACATCACCTCGCCTGCTGCCGCCGGGCTTGCCTGGCACTTCGACCCGGACCTGCTGCGCCGCCACGACCGGCCCGGCCCGCGCTACACCTCCTATCCGGCCGCACCGCATTTTCACGACGGCTTCGGCGCGCATGCGCTGCGCGCGGCCATCGGCGCCAGCAATGCCAGCGCCCGGCCGTTGTCGCTGTATGTGCATGTGCCGTACTGCAGCAGCCCGTGCTTCTACTGCGGCTGCAACCGGGTGATCACCCGCGACCACAGCAAGGGCGTGGCCTACGTGGCGCGCGTGCTGAGCGAAGCGGACCAGATCGCGCCGCTGTTTGATGACACGCGCGAGGTGATCCAGCTGCATCTCGGCGGCGGCACGCCCAACTTCCTCGCCGCCGCGCAGTTGCGCGAACTGGTCGATGGCCTGCGCGAGCGGTTCCGCTTCAGCACCGCCGCGCACCGTGACTTCTCCATTGAACTGGACCCGCGTTTCGTCAGTCCAGACGACATCGCCACGCTGGCCGCGCTCGGCTTCAACCGGGCCAGCCTCGGCATCCAGGATTTCGACCCGGTGGTGCAGCGGGCGATCAACCGCGAGCAGGGAGTCGAGCCGACCCTGGAGATCCTGCGTGCCTGCCGTGCAAACGGCCTGCGCTCGGTCAACGTGGACTTGATCTACGGCTTGCCGCACCAGACCCCGGCCGGTTTTGCGCAGACCCTGGAAACGGTGTTGCGCGAGCGGCCGGACCGGCTGGCCGTCTATGGCTATGCGCACCTGCCGCACCTGTTCAAGGCGCAACGGCAGATCCCCGATGCGGCGCTGCCCAGCCCGGAGCAGAAGCTGGCCCTGTTGGGGCTGGCGGTGCGGCGCCTGTCGCTGGCCGGCTACCAGTACGTGGGCATGGATCACTTCGCGCTGCCCGACGAAGACCTGTCCCAGGCGCAGCGTGCCGGCCACCTGCACCGCAACTTCATGGGGTACACCACCCATGCCGACACCGATCTGGTGGGGCTTGGCGCCAGCGCCATCAGCCATATCGGCGACAGCTACAGCCAGAACCCGCGCGACCTGCCGGGCTGGGAAGCGGCGGTGGATGCCGGGCGGTTGCCGGTGTGGCGCGGCCTGCAGCTGGATGCCGACGACGTGGTGCGCGCCGAACTGATCGGCCAGCTGATGTGCCAGGGTGAGGTGGACGGTCGCGCGCTGGCCACGCGCCATGGGCTGGATTTCGACGGCTATTTCGCCGACGCGCTGGTGGCGTTGCAGGCCTTGCAGCACGATGGCCTGGCCGAGTACGCCGACGGCGTGGTGCGCGCCACCGAGCGTGGCCGCCCGCTGCTGCGGCTGCTGGCGATGTGCTTTGATCGCTACCTGGCACGCCCGGACCAGCCGGTACGCTACTCGCGCGCCATCTGAGGGCCGGTCATCGGCGCGGTGATGCGCGTGTAGTACCCTCCGCTGGCCTCGGCCAGTGGAGTGCTGCATGAAGAAAATGCTGTATTTCTGGGCAGCGTACCTGCTGTTTTTCGCCCTTCCGTTCCCGTGCATCCTGTACTACAGCATCGGTTATCCAGTCGATGCCGCCGAGCGGACGTCGCCCGCCGTGGCCACCGTGTGGTTGGCGTTGTCGATCCTGCTGTGGGCGCTGCTGGCAGCGGCCTATGTGCATACGCTGTTGCGGGCGCCGTTCCGCGCCCAGGCGCGCACCCGGGCGATCCAGCGTGCGGCGATCCGCCGCCGCGCCCGCGTGGTGCAGGCGCAGGACACCGGTCGGCTGATGCGGGGCTGGCGGGTGTGGAACCTGACCCTGGCCTTCGACAATCTGTCCGGCACGCCGATCCAGGACCAGATGCTGGCGGTGGACAGCCAACCGCAGCTGCAGCGGTTCGTGGTCGACAACCAGCTCGATGCGCTGCTCAGCGATGATCCGGGCGGGTATCCCAACGTGGTGCTGGAAGGGGCGATGCCGGAGATCGACCGGGGTCGGCTGCTGCGCCGCGCGTTGATCGGCGTGGTGCTGCTGGCTGCGCTGGCCGCCTACTACGCCTGGTGCTGGAACGACCCGGGGCAGGGGAACGGGCAGGGCTGGACGTTCCTGGCCCCGTGGCATCCGCTGCTGGTCATGCCGGCCTGCCTGTGCGGTTATCTGGTGCTGGGCCGCCTGTTCACCCGCATGGCGGGGATCGACCGGCGCGCCGAAGCCCTCCACTACCGCGGTATCGGGGTCGAGGCCCGGGTGCTGCACGTGCGCCAGACCGGCACCGAGATCAACGCCCAGCCGCAGTTGGCGTTCCAGCTGGCCTTCGAGGACCGGCAGGGCACTACGCACACGGTTACCGTGCGCAAGGTGGTCAGCCTGCTGGACCTGCCCCGGGTCCCGCGTGAGCGCGCGCGCATTCTGTACCACCCCGATGACCCGTCGCAGGTGCTGATGCCGGACCTCTGAAACGCCCGTGCATTCCCAAACCGGGCGCGATCAGGCACCCTATGCCCCGCGTTGCCCGGATGGCGAAACTGGTAGACGCATCGGACTTAAAATCCGCCGGAGGCAACTCCATGCCGGTTCGATTCCGGCTCCGGGCACCAAACAATGTTGATGAGCAAGCCGCGCGAGGTCCAGCTGCTCTGGACCGTCAACGCCAGATTCGATCAACGATCTGACGACCGACAGAAGGATGAACATGCCTCCTTCCAACCTGCGCTTTGTGCTGCGCAGCAGGCGTACTGGCGGCGGGTTGACGCCGCCAGTGGCATCACGTGTTACTGGCAGAAATCCCGGACGCACTCGTCGCGCAGCTGCGTACATACCGGGACACTGCGGCCATCGGCCAGGCATTGCCGGTATTGATCGTTGCAGAACACGCGACCGGCGTTGCAGGCGATGGGATCCGCGTTGGCGATGGAACCGAATGCCAACAGCGCAATGAACGAAGCGACAGAAAGCCGAATCTTCCCTTTCATCCTTGTCTCCGTTGTTGTCAGGCCCGAATGGGCAGCGCCAGCGTATGAGAAAGCGTCATGCGGTTATGTGACCGCTATCGCGGAGTTTCCGTGAAGGCGAGGGAGCTGCAGCAGGGCGGGACCGCCAACCACGTGCTGCCCGGAGTGGCCGCCGGGTCCACGCCGAATACCGGTAGCATGGGCGCTCCCTCGCCAGCCTGCGCCGCCGCCATGCTTACGCTCCATATCGGCAACAAGAATTACTCGTCCTGGTCGATGCGTCCGTGGGTGCTGATGACCCAGGCGGGCATTGCGTTCGATGAAGTGCTGCTGCGGTTCGACAGCTTCGATCCCGACTCGCAGTTCAAACGCCAGGCCATGGCGCTGTCGCCGTCGGGCACGGTGCCGGTGCTGGTGGATGGCGACCTGGTGGTGTGGGACACGCTGGCGATCGCCGAGTACCTGGCCGAACGTTTCCCCGACCGCGCGCTGTGGCCGCAGGCGGTGGAGGCGCGTGCCCTGGCGCGCAGCGTATGCGCGCACATGCACAGCGGATTCGGCGCGCTGCGTCAGCACTTTCCGATGAACATCGAAGCCACGTTGCCCGAGGTGGGCGCGCGCGTGCTGCGCGAGCAGCCGGCCGTTGTCGACGACCTGCAACGCCTGCAGGCGCTGTGGGAACGCCTGCTGGCGCGCCACGACGGCCCATTGTTGTTCGACCCGTTCAGCATTGCCGATGCCTTCTTCGCGCCGGTCGTGATGCGCCTGAAGACCTATGCGCTGCCGGTCAGCCCGCGCGTCCAGCGCTACATGCAGGCGGTGCTGGCCTTGCAGGGCGTGCAGCAGTGGGTGGCGGGCGCGCTGGCCGAACACGACTTCCGCCCGTTCGAAGAGCCGTACCGGCAGGCACCGGACGCGCGCGACGGCGATGAATGACCGTCGCCGGTGCACCACCGGGCCTGCCACGCAGGGATGAACCTGGACGCTCTGTTCAACCAGCGCATCGCCGCGTTCGTGCAGGGTGGGCCGCCTGCGTGCGCGCCGGGGCCGCTGTTCCATGTCGAGGATGACGGGCAGCCCGGGCGTTGGCACCTGTCGGCCCGTGACCACCGTGGCCGTCCGATCGCACTGGTGCGCTGGCATGACGTGATCCGGGTGCCTGCGTTGGCGCGCCGCATGCGCGACCGTGGCTACACCGAGGCCGATATGCATGCGCTGCTGCTCGTGCTGACGCGGGCGGCGAACCTGTTTGCCGTCGACGCCGGGCAGCGCAGCAACAAGGATTACGCCCTGTTCGGCCACGTGCTGCACCTGTTGACGCTGACGCAGCAGACAGACGCGCACCTGGCGCTGCGCCAGCATGCGCTGTACTTCCTGCTGTTCGAGCTGGACGTCGATGATGAAGCGCGGGACCGCGTCCAGTTCGGCGAAGGACGCCTGCTGTTGCATGCCGAGCGGCTGGGCCCGCATCCGCTGTCGGAGGCCGTCGGCGCGATGTATGACAGCCTGGCCCTTTCACGTCGGCGTTTCGCACCGTTCCTGGAAGTGGCCCGCGCGTTCCACCTGGGCTGGGTGCACTGGCTGGAAACGCCAGCGCCGCCGCCCTGGCGCCTGGCACTGGACGCACCCCATGCAGCCCTGGCGCATCCGGATGTCTTCCTGGCCACGCTGCGCGATGACGAAACGCGCATCTTCGACGCGCTGATCGATGCGGCGTCACCCCAGGCGAGTCCAGCGGCGGGATTGGTGTCCCGCCTTGTGCTGATGCACTACGGCCTGCACGTGCTGCGCCACACGCCCGAGGCGGTGCTGCGGCTGCGCGACTATGTGGGCGATCCGACGCGCTTCTCGCGGGTGCTGTGTGCGCTGGTCACGCAGGGCGCGGTGCCGGACCGGGGCCGGTTCGATGCGCTGGGTCTGAGCATCTGTCTGGTCCCCGCCGGGTGACCGCGCGGGTCAGTTCGCGGCGGGTACCGGGCCCGCACCCAGGGCCAGCAGGGCGTGTGCATATTTCTGCGTCAACCGCTGCGACACCGCCGCGGGCAGGTACTGCAGGCGCGCCGGATCGCTGTTGTCGGCAATGTCGGCAAGCTTGACCTTCCGCGCCAGCGGGTTGCGTGCGATGGCGGCGTAGTAGTCGTCTGCCGGTACCTCCTTGCGCCGGGTAAGGCAGGCGACCGCCGCACGGATGTGGGCGGGGAACTGGTCCACCTCGGCCGCGAAGTCCGGGCAGTCTTCCACCACGTCGTGCAGCCAGGCCACCGCTTCGGCGTCGGCGTCGCCACGCACGCGCGCGGCCACGCGCGCGACATGACCGATGTACGGGTGGCCGGCCTTGTCGATCTGGCTGGCATGGGCGCGGCGCGCCAGCGCCTCGGCACTGCGAAGGGTATCGATGGCATCTTCTCCTGGGGACCGATGGCTGCATTATGCGGGCAGTGGCCAAACGCAAACTTTACGCAGGCGCGCCGAGGTCTCCGTAGGCTGCGTTCGACCCCAACACAGGCAAGGCAGCATGGCGAGCGCGGCACGGGCAGGGAAGGCGGTGGCGGTACTGGCGATGGCGTTGTGGTGCGTGGCTGGCGCGCAGGCCCAGACGCCCGCGGGTGGGCCGGCGGTGGTCGATCTGGCGCCGGTGGTGGTGTCCGGTGTGCAGCCCGGTCCCGGCATGTGGAAGGTGACCGGCCGCGACGGCCATGCACTGTGGATCCTGGGCACGGTGTCACCGTTGCCGGCCAAGCTGGAGTGGCGCGCCGATGAAGTCCAGGCGGTGATCGCCAGCGCCGATGAGGTGCTGGGGCCACCCGGCTGGACGGTGGACGCCGACATCGGGGTGTTCAGGGGATTGACCCTGCTGCCCTCGGCGATGAAGGCCGCGCACGATCCGCAGGGCCGGCGCCTGGACGAGATCCTGCCGGCGGCGCTGTATGCACGCTGGCTGCCGCTCAAACAGCGCTACATGGGGCGTGACCGCGGCGTCGAGAAGGACCGTCCGCTGGTGGCGGCCGCCCGCCTGTATGGCGATGCATTGAAGTCGGTGGGGCTTGGCGGCAGCAAGCCGATGACCCGTGTGCTGGAGAAGGCCTACAAGGCCCGGGGCCTGAAGCCGGTGCCGACCCGGGTGGCAATCCGGGTGGAGGATCCGCGCGCGGCGTTGAAGGAAATGCGGGGCAGCACGTTGGCCGATGCCGCGTGCTTCCAGCGCACGCTGGAGGTGGTGGAGCACCAGTTGCCGCTGCTGGTGGAGCGGGCCAACGCCTGGGCCGTGGGCGACACCGGGGCGCTGCAGCAACTGGCGGTGCAGAGCCAGTACGACGCCTGCGTGGGCGCTATCGCCGACAGCGAGTTCGGGCGCCGTCGCGGCATGGCCGGGGTGGACCAGCAGGCGGCGGATAAATGGGTGCAGATGGCGCGGGCCGCGCTGGGGCGCAACGCAACCACCTTCGCGGTGGTGCCGGTGGCGTTGCTGGTGCAGCCCGGTGGCTATCTGGCGCGCCTGGAGCAGGCCGGGTTCGAGGTCCAGGCGCCCTGAGCCTGCGACAAGCGGACGCACGCCTGCCGGTGCCGTGGCGCCCCGTGATCATCTATCTACACATGCAGGTTCGTGGCATAGTCGAAGCAGTTCTCAGGGGAGTTCTGACTGCATGCCGTTGCGTGCGATCGCCTACACCAGCGTCGCCTTCGAAGGGATTCAAGCATCGGATATCGATCGCATCCTTGCCGCGGCGACAAGCTTCAACAAGGTCGCCGGGGTCACCGGCGTGCTCATGTTCGACGGCACCCGGTTCCTGCAGTATTTCGAAGGCCCCGAAGACGGCGTCGATTCGGTCTACCAGCGTGTCCTGAATTCGCGCAGCCATCTGTTCCTGCGTGAGCTGGCGCGTGGCTCGGTCCTGACCCGCCACTTCCCCCGGTGGACGATGGCGTCGGCGGCGATCGAACCGCAGGTGCTCACCGGCATGATCGAGACCGCCTGGGAGGGCTTCAGCCCTGCGGCGCCGATCGAAGGGCAGGGCCGGGTGGGGTTCGCCCGCCTGCTTGAATTGTGGACCGGGGTAACCGGTGAACTGGAACCGGCGGCGGTCATGCTCGGCTCGTAACGCAACTGTTCGTTTCCCGTAACAAGAACATCACGGGTCCGCGCCTACTATCTCTCTACCAGCTGTGACCGGTCCTGCGGAAACTCCGCCAGGCTGTCTGAAAGGGTAGTAACCGCAGCTGGACCATTTTGTTGGCCGTCGTCCGTACTCTCCGCGGACGGCGGCTTTGTTCTTTGTGGCATGCGGCTTCCCGCGTTAGGCTGTGCCATTCGTTTCCCGGCGCCGCCCCCATGAGTCCTTCCGCCCCATTGCCGCCCCCCACCTGCACCTGCTGCCTACCCCAGGGGCGCGGCTGATGGTCGTTGGGGCAGGCGCTGCGGATGCGCCACGTATCGCGGTAATCGGGCTTGGCTACGTCGGGTTGCCGTTGGCCGTTGCGTTCGGCGCCCGTCAGCCAACACTCGGGTTCGACATCGACCACGCGCGGGTCGAGGAGCTCCAGCGTGGGCATGACCACACCCTGGAAATGGAGCCGCACGAGCTTGCCGCCGCACGGCACGCCCGTTACACCGCCGACCCCGCCGAACTGGCCGCGTGCACCATTTACATCGTGACGGTGCCCACGCCGATCGATGCGCTGGAGCAGCCGGACCTGGGGCCGTTGCGGAGCGCCTCGTCGCTGATCGCCGCCGTGCTCAAGCCGGGCGACCTGGTGATCTACGAATCCACCGTCTACCCGGGAACCACCGAGGAAGTGTGCGTGCCGCTGCTGGAAGCGGGGTCGGGACTGCGGTTCAACCACGATTTCCATTGCGGCTACAGCCCCGAGCGGATCAATCCCGGTGACCGCCAGCGCCGCCTGCCCGACATCCGCAAGATCACGTCCGGTTCTACCCCCGAGATCGCGGCGCGGGTCGATGCGCTGTACGCGACCATCATCACCGCCGGCACGTGGCCGGCGCCGTCGATCCGCGTGGCCGAAGCGGCCAAGGTGATCGAGAACATCCAGCGCGACGTCAACATCGCGCTGGTCAACGAGCTGGCGTTGATCTTCGACCGGCTCGGCATCGATACCCAGGACGTGCTGGATGCAGCGGGCAGCAAATGGAATTTCCTGCCGTTCCGGCCGGGCCTGGTTGGCGGCCATTGCATCGGCGTGGATCCCTATTACCTGTTGCACAAGTCCGAAAGCGTGGGCTACCACCCGGACCTGATCCACACCGCGCGGCAGGTCAACAACCGGGTCGGTGCGCATGTGGCCCAGCGCGTGCTGGCGCTGCTGGCGGGGCGCGGCAAGGTGCCGGCCGCTGCGCGCATCCTGGTGCTGGGCGTGACGTTCAAGGAAAACTGCCCGGACCTGCGCAACAGCCGCGCGCTGGAGCTGGCGCAGTCGCTGCAGGCGGCCGGTGCGCGGGTGGACGTGCAGGACCCGTGGGTCGGGCCGGCGGTGTTGGCCGGCAGCGGCGTGCACTGGGTGGAGCGCGCCGATCCCGGCGTGTTCGATGCCGTGGTGCTGGCCGTGGCCCACGACGAGTTCCGTGCGTTCGACGCGGCCACCGTCCGCGCACTGCTCACCCCCGATGGGGTGGTGTACGACGTCAAATCGGTCTGGCCACGGGACGTTGTCGACGACCGGTTGTAGACTCGAATGCGTTATTGATCGAGGAAAGCCATGCATCGTTACCTGGTCTACGTGCTCGCCATCCTGTTGTTGCCGGTCTGCCTGTGGCTGGCCACGATCTGGCCCGCCTGGTATTGGGGCGTCGGCGGCACCCTCGCGCTGGTGGTGCTGGGCACCTGGGACCTGTTGCAGAAGCGCAGCACGCTGCGCCGCAACTACCCGGTGATGGCGCATTTCCGCTACGGGCTGGAGTCGATCGGCCCGGAAATCCGCCAGTACTTCGTACAGAGCGACCTGGAGGACGTGCCGTTCTCGCGGCAGCAGCGCGCGCTGATCTACCAGCGCTCCAAGAACGAAATGGACGTGGTGCCGTTCGGTACGCTGCGCAGTACCTATGCGGTGGACTACGAATGGATCAACCATTCGCTGGCCCCCACCGAGATCGCGCACAGCGATTTCCGCGTGCTGATCGGCCCCAATTGCGCCAAGCCGTATTCGGCCAGCGTGTTCAACATCTCGGCGATGAGCTTCGGCTCGCTGTCGGCCAACGCAATCCGTGCCCTCAACGAGGGCGCGCGCCGCGGCAGTTTCTATCACGACACCGGCGAAGGCTCGATCTCGCCCTATCACCGCGAGATGGGCGGCGACCTGGTGTGGGAAATCGGCTCGGGCTACTTCGGCTGCCGCGATGACGCGGGCGGTTTCAGCGAAGAGAAGTTCGTGGCCAATGCCAACACCGATCAGGTGAAGATGATCGAGATCAAGCTGTCCCAGGGCGCCAAGCCCGGCCATGGCGGCGTGCTGCCGGCGGCCAAGGTCAGCGCGGAAATCTCGGTCACCCGTGGCGTACCGATGGGCGTGGACTGCGTGTCGCCGTCCAAGCACTCGGCGTTCAGCACGCCGGTGGAGCTGCTGCAGTTCGTGGCGCGCCTGCGTGAGTTGAGCGGTGGCAAGCCGGTCGGGTTCAAGCTGGCCATCGGCCATCCGTGGGAGTGGTTCGGCATTGCCAAGGCGATGCACGAGACCCAGCTGCTGCCGGACTTCATCGTGGTCGACGGCGCCGAAGGCGGCACCGGTGCGGCACCGGCCGAGTTCATCGACCACGTCGGTGTGCCGATGCACGAAGCGCTGCTGCTGGTCCACAACACGCTGGTCGGCCTGGACCTGCGCGACCGCATCAAGGTGGGCGCGGCCGGCAAGGTCACCAGTGCGTTCGAGATCGCGCGCACGATCGCGCTGGGCGCGGACTGGTGCAATGCCGGGCGCGGCTTCATGTTCGCGCTGGGTTGCATCCAGTCGCTGAGCTGCCACAGCGACAAATGCCCCACCGGTATCGCCACCCAGGACCCGCACCGCTGGCGCCACCTGGATGCGGCCGACAAGGCCACCCGCGTGCACAGTTACCACGACAACACCGTGCGCGCGCTGCGCGACCTGCTGTGCGCGGCCGGCTTGAACCACCCGTCCGAACTGGGCCCGGAGCACATCCTGCGGCGGGTATCGCCGGTGGAGATCCGCTCGCTGGCGTCCTTGTACCGGTACCTGGCGCCGGGTGAACTGCTGCGGCAGGTGCCCGATCACGCGGTGTTCCATGATTACTGGAGCGACGCGCGCAGCGATTCGTTCCAGCCGCCGGCGCGGATCCAGGCGCTGCGCACGAGCAAGTCGCGATGATGGCTGGAACGGTTCGTGATGGTGGGGCTGCCGGGCAGAGCCCGGCGCTACGGATGGGGACGGCCGGCGATGGCGGGGCTGCCGGGCAGAGCCCGGCGCTACGGGTGGGGACGGCCGAAGAGGCCGAGCGGCTGTGGGTGCTGCGCACCCGCTGCGTGCGTGAGCTGTGCAGTACGGCGTACCCGCCCGAGGTGATCGCGCCGTGGGCGGCCTCGCCACCGCCGGCGCAGTATGCTGCGCTGATCGCGCAGGGCGGCTGCGTGGTGGCCGAGGACGGGGCCGGGCAGCTGCTGGGGTACGGCATCCTCGACACGGCAGGCAATGAAATCGATGCGCTGTTCGTCGACCCCGACTGTGGCGGGCGTGGCATCGGCCAGGCCTTGATGCAGGCCCTGCAGGCCTTGGCCGATCCGGACAGGCCGCTGGTTCTGTCGGCCTCGCTCAATGCGGTCCCGTTCTACCAGCGCTGCGGTTTCCGGGCGCTGCGCGAGGAAACCTACCCGCACCCCAGCGGCGTCGCACTCGCCTCGGTGCGCATGCAACACCCCTGACCCGGTAGTGCCGGCCGCTGGCCGGCTCCCCGCGGTGCCCATGGATCTGCGTGGAGCCGGCCAGCGGCCGGCACTACCAGGTTGCTTCGGGGTGTGCGTGGAGCCGGCCAGCGGCCGGCACTACCAGGGTGCTTCGAGGCGTGCGTGGAGCCGGCCAGCGGCCGGCGGTATCAGGGTGCTTCGGGGCGTGCATGGAGCCGGCCGGCGGCCGGCACTACCGTTTCAACGCGGCCCGTTACCGGCGTTTCAACGCGGCCCGTTTACTGGGTCTGCAGGTACTGGATCACGCCGCGCCCGGCGCGCAGACCGCTGGCAAAGCAGGCGGTCAGCAGGTAGCCGCCGGTGGGTGCTTCCCAGTCCAGCATCTCGCCGGCGCAGAACGTGCCCGGCATCTGCCGCAGCATCAGCTGCGCGTCCAGCGCCTCCAGGCGGACGCCGCCGGCGGTGCTGATCACCTCGGCCATCGGGCGCGGGCGCAGCAGCGACAGCGGCAGGCGCTTCAATGCAGCGGCGATGCGGTCGGCGGGCAATTGGCCGGCGTCCTTGCCCAGCACTTCAAACAGCAGCGCCGACTTGACCCCGCCCAGGCCCAGCTGGCGGCGCAGGTGCTCACCGAAGCTGCGGCCCTGGCGAGGGCGCTGCAGCTTGTCCAGCAGCTGCGCCTCGGTCTGGCCGGGCAGCAGGTCCAGATGCAGCGTCACCGCGCCGTCGCGGGTGAGGGTGTCGCGCAGGTCGGCGGCCATCGCATAGATCAGGCTGCCTTCGATGCCATCGGCGCTGATCACGCATTCGCCCTGCAGCGTGCGTGGTTGACCGTCCAGCGCGATCCAATGGGCCACCAGCGGCTTCAACGGAGCACCAGCCTGGCGATCGCGGAAGTACGCGGTCCAGTCGACGTCAAAGCCGCAGTTGGCCGATTGCAGCGGCGCCATATCAATGCCGCGCGCGGCCAGCGGTGCCACCCATGCCGCATCCGAGCCAAGCTGTGGCCAGCTGCCACCGCCCATCGCCAGAACCACGGCATCGGCCTGCACCGTGACCTCGCCCTCGGGCGTTTCAAAGCGCAGGGCACCGTCGTCTGCCCAGCCGGTCCAGCGGTGCTGCACATGCAGGCGTACGCCCTGTTCCTTCAGGCGGCGCACCCAGCCACGCAGCAGCGGGGCGGCTTTGCGGTCCACCGGGAACACCCGGCCGGAACTGCCCACGTAGGTTTCCACACCGAAACCCAGCGCCCAGTCGCGCAGTGCCGGGCCATCGAAGTCGGCCAGCCATGCGCCCACCTCGCTGGCCCGCTCGCGGTAGCGCGCCACGAACACGTCGTGCGCATCGGAATGGGTCAGGTTCAGGCCGCCCTTGCCGGCGATCAGGAACTTGCGCCCGGGCGAGCCTTTGGCCTCATACACATCGACCTGGTGGCCGGCGGCGCGCACGGTTTCGGCCGCCATCAGCCCGGCCGGGCCACCGCCGATGATCGCCACACGTCGTGGGGCAGTGCTGGAAAGGGTCATGCAGGCCAATCAGCGCGGGGTGACGTCGAGCAGCTCGACATCGAACACCAGCGACGAACCGGGCCGGATCGGGCCGGCACCCCGGTCGCCGTAGCCGTATTCGGCCGGAATCATCAGGGTGCGCTTGCCGCCCACCTTCATGCCGGCGAAGCCTTCGTCCCAGCCCTTGATGACCTGGCCCTTGCCGAGGTCGAAGCTGAAAGGCTCGTCACGGTCAACCGAGCTGTCGAACTTGTCGCCGTGCTTGTCGGCGGTGCGCTCGTCGTAGATCCAGCCGGTGTAATGCACGGTCACTTTGCTGCCGGGCGTGGCCTCGGCGCCGGTGCCCGGCTGGGTATCGATCTTCTCGAACTGCGCGATCGTGCCGCCCGGGGGCGGACCGGGCGGGGTGCAGCCGGCAAGCGCCAGCAGCATCAAGGGGGCAAGCAGATAGGAGGGCAGGCGGCGCATGGCGGCTCCGGATCGCAAAAACGGGACGCAAGGGTAGCGCATCGCCGGGCGCTATCATGGGCGCATGTCGAAACTGCTGCTCAACCTGCGCAATGTCGCGGACGATGAAATCCAGGACGTGATCGCCCTGCTGGACCAGGCGGGCATCGCCCATTACCGCACCGAACCCAGCCCGTGGGGGATCTCCTGGGGCGGGATCTGGATCCGTGACAACGAGGACCTGCCGCGGGCGAAGGCGGTGATGGCGCCCTACCAGGAGGCCCGCGGGGTACGCGTGCGGGCCGAGCGCGAGGCGGCGCTGCGCGATGGCACCGCCGAAACCTTCGGCAGCCTGCTGCAGCGCCGGCCGCTGTTCGTGGTCGCCGTGCTGCTGGGCATGGTTGCCGCGGCGGCGCTGGTGTTCCTGCCGTTCGTGCTGCTGCGCGGCTGAACCGCCGGCGGCCACGGCCCCGGCAGCGGGGCGGTCGGCATTTATAATGGGCCGATGATCGCCAATACCGCCGCCTACCATTTCACCCCCATCGCCGACCCCGACGCGCTGTGCGCCACGCTGCTGGAGCGCGCCACTGCGGGCGGCCTGCGCGGCACCATTCTGGTGGCGGGCGAGGGCATCAACCTGTTCCTGGCCGGCACCGACACCGGCATTGCCGATTTCTACGCTGCCCTGCATGCCGACCCGCGCTTTGCCGGGTTGCGGGTGAAAACCAGCTACAGCCAGATGCAGCCATTCGCGCGGCTCAAGGCCAAGGTCAAGCCGGAGATCATCAGCTTCCGCATCGACGACGGGCAGCCGCTGGCCTACCCGCGCGCCCCGTCGGTGGACCCGGCCACGGTGCAGCGCTGGCTGCGCCAGGGCCATGACGATGCCGGCAAGCCGGTGGTGATGCTGGACACCCGCAACACCCAGGAAATCGAGTACGGCACCTTCCAGGACGCGCTGGTGCTGCCGATCACCAAGTTCACCGACCTGCCGGATGCACTCGCGCCGCACCGCGAGGCGCTGCGCGACAGCACCGTGGTCAGCTTCTGCACCGGCGGCATCCGCTGTGAAAAGGCCGCGTTGTGGATGCGCAACGACGGCATGGACAACGTGCTGCAGCTGGACGGCGGCATCCTGGGGTACTTCGAGGCCGTCGGCGGCGAAGGCTACGAGGGCCGGTGCTTCGTGTTCGACGAGCGCGTGGCGCTGGACGCGGACTTGCAGCCGCTGGTCGATCAACCCGGTACCGAAGCCGCCTGAGCGCTGGCGGCCGGGCAGGGCGCGGCACGACCGGCAGCTACGCGGCATCCTCACGAAGCCGAACCGCAGGAATCAGCATCCCGCCACCGGCACTGGCGGCGGGCGGTGGCCAGCCCCATCTGGGTGGGATGACTTCTGGAGGGAACGCGTCCATGCAATTGTCGATTCTTGATCTGGCCCCCGTGTGTGAGGGCAGTGACACCACCCAGGCCTTCGCCAACATGCTGGACCTGGCCCAGCACGCCGAAGGCTGGGGCTACCACCGCTACTGGCTGGCCGAGCACCACAACATGCCGGGCATCGCCAGCGCCGCCACGGCCGTGCTGATCGGCCACGTGGCCGGCGGCACCCGGCGCATCCGCGTCGGCGCCGGCGGCATCATGCTGCCCAACCATTCGCCGCTGCAGGTGGCCGAGCAGTTCGGCACGCTGGCCTCGCTCTACCCCGATCGCATCGATCTGGGCCTGGGCCGCGCGCCCGGCACCGACCAGCCCACCGCGCGCGCCCTGCGCCGCTACTTCGACAGCGCCGACCAGTTCCCCCAGGACGTGCGCGAACTGCTGCATTACTTCGAACCGGCACAGACCGGCCAGGCCGTGCGCGCCGTGCCCGGTGCGGGCATCCCGGTGCCGGTGTGGCTGCTTGGCTCCAGCCTGTTCAGCGCGCGCCTGGCCGCCGCGATGGGCCTGCCGTTCGCGTTCGCGTCGCACTTCGCGCCCGATGCGATGGACGAGGCGCTGGCGGTGTATCGCCGCGAGTTCCGCCGGTCGCAGTACCTGGAGGCCCCGTACGCGGTGCTGGGCATCAACGTGGTGGCGGCCGAGTCGGAAGCCGAGGCCAAGCGTCTGTTCACGACCCAGCAGCAGAGCTTCGTCAACCTGCGGCGCGGCAAGCCGGGGCTGATTCCGCCACCGATCGACGACATCGAAGACTTCTGGCAGCCGCATGAAAAGCTGGGCGTGCAGAACGCGCTGGCCTGCGCGGTGGTCGGTGACGTGCGCCAGGTGGGCGAGGGCATGGCGGCGTTCGCTGCGCGCCACAAGCCCGATGAACTGCTGCTCACGGCCAACATCTTCGACCATGCCGCGCGCAAGCGCTCGTTCGGGCTGGCGATGCAGGCGTGGAAGGCCAACGCGTAAGAACACCGTTGCGAATGCGCGCGAAGGCGGCGTGACCGCATGGTTCACGCTGCCGTGGCTGCCGATCGGCTGTGATGGGGGCTCCCGTTTCAGGAGCTACGTCCATGGCAGAACACGACCGCCAACAGCACATCAAACAACTGGCGGGCATGATCCGCGATGTCGACATCGCCATGTTCACTACCGTCGGTGTCGACGGCCGGCTCTACAGCCGTCCGCTCGGCACGCAGGAAGTCGAGTTCGATGGCGACCTCTGGTTCGCCACCGAAGCCGACAGCCCCAAGGTGGCCGAGATCGCGCTCAACCCGCGCGTCAACGTGTCCTATTCCTCGCCCTCGGGCAACACCTATGTGTCGGTCGCCGGCACCGCGCGCATCGTCGATGACCGCGCGAGGATCGAGGAACTGTGGTCGCCGGCGATGAAGCTGTTCTTCCCCGGCGGCAAGGACGACCCCAACCTGCGCCTGATCCACGTCAGCGCCGAATCGGCCGAGTATTGGGACGGCCCGGGCGGTCTGCTGGGTAGCGCGCTGTATTTCGTGTTGTCGGCCGTTACGGACGACCCGGGCGCGTTGTCGGATACCGGTACGGTGGATCTCAAGCCTGGGGCGTGATGGTTGGGCGGTTTTTGGGGCAGGTTTTGGGGCGATTTCCGGGAAGCCGACCAACGGTCGGCTCTACCTGTTCGGTGGGTAGCCGACCAACGGTCGGCTCTACCCCGGGGGCTCGCGTCGGTAGGCGCCGACCGTTGGTCGGTGCGTCTCAGAACCAGCGCTGGACCTGTTCCACCGTGTAGCTCACCAACTGGCCGGAGCTGAAGCCGAAGAACAGCACGGCGGCCAGCGCGCCGATCCAGTTCAACAACATCAGCATGCCGTCGCGTTCCAGCAGCGCCAGCGCGAACAACAGCAGCTGGAAGCCGAACAGGTAGTTGGTGAACGGGATCGGCAGCGACAGCAGCACCGCCACCAGGATCAGCAGCAGGCCGGTGAGCGCGTGCGCCGGCAGTGGCACCAGCAGCGTGGGCAGGCGCGGCTTCAGCAGCTTGTCCAGCCGCCGCAGGGGGCCGTCGATACGGGCCAGGAACCGGTGCATCGTGCCGCGCTTCGGACCGCGGTTGGCAATGAACTTCGGCAGCCACGGCCGGCGCAGGCCGAACAGCATCTGACCGCCGATCAGCAGGATCAGCGGGCCACTCACCGCGCCGCCCACCCCGGGAATCGGGATGAAGGCCGGCAGGATCGCCACGAACAGGAACACGCCGAACGCGCTCTGCTGCAGGTCCTGCAGGATCTTGCCCAGCAGCAGCCGCTCCTCCGGGTCGCCGTGGTCGAACATCGCCAGCAACGTGCGGATGCCTTCGTTGCGGTACGCCGGGCGCCCCTCGTCCGGCGGAATTGGATCAGCCGGTGAGTTCATCGGTCTCTTCTTCGGACAGCGTGCGCAGCAGCAGCTTGTCCACCCGCGCACCGTCCAGGTCGACGATCTCGATGCGCCAGCCGGCCCAGTCGAAATACTCGCCCGCATGCGGAATGCGCCCGAAGAAGTGGATGCACATGCCGGCCAGCGTGTAGTAGTCGCCGTCCTCGGCGTCGGGCAGTTCGGCATTGCCCATCAGTTCGCGCAGGTCTTCGATCGACAGCGAGCCATCGACCAGGTAGGAGCCGTCCTCACGGGTCACCACCAGGGCGTCCTCGTCCACGTTCTCCACCGACTGCAGGCGGCCGACCACCGCGCCCATCAGGTCGCTGATGGTCACCAGACCCTGGATCTCGCCGTACTCGTCCACCACCAGCGCCATCGACTGCTGTTCCTCGCGGAAGATCTCCAGCAGCTTCATCGCATGGGTGGATTCGGACACATACAGCGGCTCGCGCAGCTGCTGGAACAGCGAATGGTCATCGCGCACCAGGCGCGTCACCAGGCTCTTCACTTCCAGCACGCCCACGATGTCCTGGTCGTTGTCGCGGTACACCGGGTATCGGGAGAACTCGTTCTCGCGCATCGTGGCGATGTTCTTCTCCGGGTCGGCCACGGTGTCCAGCCAGGCGATCCGGTTGCGCGGGGTCATCAGGCTGTCGGCGGTCCGGTCGCCCAGGCGCATCACCCGGTTCATCATGTCGCGCTCGTGCGCGTCGATGACCCCGGCCTCGTGGCTTTCGGCCACCAGCATGCGGATCTCCTCTTCGGTCACCGATGCGGCCTCGTCCTTGCCCAGGCCCAGCACGCGCAGCACCAGCCGGGTGCTGTGCGAGAGCAGCCACACCGCCGGGAAGGCGATCCGGGACAGCCAGCCCATCGGCCAGGCGACCAGCCCGGCGATGTCCTCCGAGCGGGTGATCGCCAGCCGCTTGGGCACCAGTTCGCCGAAGATCAGCGTCAGAAAGGTGATCAGGGCCACGGCCAGTGCCTTGCCCACTTCACTGGCATAGGCAAAGGCGGGGAACACACCGTGCAGCCACTCGGCGATGGCCAGGCCGATCGCCTCGCCGCCGAACACACCGGTCAGGATGCCGATCAGGGTGATCCCGATCTGCACCGTGGACAGGAAGCTTTCGGGCTTTTCAGACAGTTCCAGCGCGCGTGCGGCGCGCTTGCTGGTGCCGGCCATCTGCTTCAGGCGGCTCTTGCGCGAAGTCATGACCGACATCTCGGACATGGCAAAGAAGCCGTTGATCAGGATCAGGGCCAGGACAATAATCAGTTCAAACACGGGCGTCGTCCCCGGTTGGTGGCAGGGAGGGCGTGTTCAAGCGATGGCGGCTACCGTAGGGCGCGTGAGCGCGGCGGTGCGGCGGGGGGTAAGGGTCGTCGTCCATAGAGTGCGCCCGAAGGCGCCCGCGCATCTTAACAAAAGGCCGGGGCAGGGAAGCAAACAGAGTCGTTCAGGCAGCCCCTTTGCGGCGTGAAGACAGGGGGGAGTACCCGGAGTGGACATCAAACCGTCATAATTCCGCCCGGTGCCGTCCTTCCTCGACGGCGAATAGGTTTCTCAATGTTCTCTCTGCAGACCATTTTCGGCTCCGGCAAACAGTTCTACACCCTGCTGGACGAGGCTGCCCAGGCCGCCCAGGACAGCGCCAAGGCGCTGCACGCCATGCTGCGCGATTCGGACCGCCAGCCGGCGCTGGACGCCTTCAAGCTGGCCCGCCTGCGCGAACGTGCCGCCTCGGACAAGATCAGCCAGGCCCTGGTGGACAGCTTCATGACCCCGATCGAGCGCGAGGACATCGAAGCGCTGGGTTCGGCCCTGTACAAGATCCCCAAGCAGGTCGAGAAGTTCGCCGACCGCTACTCGCTGGCCACCGCCCACCTGGAGCACATCGATTTCGCGCCGCGCGCGGCGATGCTCGAACAGGCCGCCAGCGTGGTGGTGGAGATGGTCAACGACCTGCGCCACATGAATCTGGACCGGATGACCGCGCTCAACGAGAAGCTGCGCTCGCTGGAGAACGAAGCCGACCGCCTGATGCTCGAGCTGTACCGCGACATCTACTCCGGCCGCCTGGACAACCTGCAGATGTTCCTGCTCAAGGAGTTCTTCGAGATCCTGGAAAAAGCCATCGACCGTTGCCGCGAGGCCGGTGTGGTGGCGTACCAGATCGTGCTGAAGAACAGCTGACGGACGCCAGAGCATGCTGACCCTTGTCCTGGTGGTGATCCTGGCCGCGCTCGTCTTCGAGTTCATCAACGGCTTCCACGACACCGCCAACTCCATCGCCACCGTGGTGGCGACCAAAGTGCTCTCGCCCGGTTGGGCGGTGATGCTCGCGGCTTTCATGAACCTCATCGGCGCCCTGACCGGCACCGCCGTGGCGCTGACCATCGCTTCGGGCCTGCTCAACACCAACGTGGTCGATGTGACCCCGCAGGTGATCCTGTGCGCGCTGCTGGGCGGCATCATCTGGAACCTGATCACCTGGTGGAAGGGCCTGCCTTCGTCGTCCTCGCACGCCCTGATCGGCGGCCTGTGCGGCGCTGGCCTGGCCGCGGCCCACAACAACTGGGATGCGTTGATCTGGTCCGAGCGGATCGGCACCTGGGCCCAGAACAAGGGCCTGCTGTGGAAGGTGTTCCTGCCGATGATCACCTCGCCGGTGGCCGGCTTCCTGCTGGGCATCGTGGTGATGCTGCTGCTGTGGGCGATCATCGCCGGCATGGCCAAGGCCGGTGGCTGGCTCGGGCGCCTGGCGCGTCCGCGCATCGTCAATGCGTTCTTCGGCAAGGCACAGATCGTGTCGGCGGCCTACATGGGCTTCGCCCACGGCCACAACGACGCGCAGAAGACCATGGGCATCATCGCCATGACCCTGATCGGCGCCGAGGCGACCGGTGCGCTGAACGACCTGCCGTCGTGGC
Source organism: Stenotrophomonas rhizophila (assembly GCF_000661955.1). NCBI lineage: Bacteria > Pseudomonadati > Pseudomonadota > Gammaproteobacteria > Lysobacterales > Lysobacteraceae > Stenotrophomonas > Stenotrophomonas rhizophila. Next base: position 2,882,087 of record NZ_CP007597.1, on the reverse strand, counting down.
TGGCCTTCATGCACCCGCAGGCCAGTGCCGGTGACGGCATCGCCATGTGGATCGTGTTGACCTGCGCGGTGGTGATGGCGGCCGGTACGGCGTCGGGTGGCTGGAAGATCATCAAGACCCTGGGTCACAAGATGGTCAAGCTGCATCCGATCCACGGCTTCGCCGCAGAAACCAGCTCGGCCACGATCCTGACCCTGGCGGCGCATTTCGGCATGCCGGTCTCGACCACGCACAGCATCTCCACCGCGATCATGGGCGTGGGTTACGCCAAGAACCCGCGTTCGCTGCGCTTCGGCGTGATCGAGCGCATCGTCTGGGCCTGGATCCTCACGATCCCGGCGGCAGGCGGCTGCGCATACCTGATCCTGCGCCTGTTCGAACTGTTCGGCTGGGCATAAGCCTGCGCACTGTAGAGCCGGGCTCTGCCCGGCTGCCACAAAAAACCCGCCGAAAGGCGGGTTTTTTGTGGGCACAAGCAACGCATCAGACAGGCATGCCCGACAGATCCCGGCGACGCCGCGGCAGGACGCGGGCCCTCGGCCCGCGTTCCCGCACGCCGGGGCGCCGAATGCAGGACACCGGGATGCTGGATGCCGTCACGCCGAACGCCGGGACGCCGGTAGGGTCGCGCCCCAGCCGACTGCCGTGAACCCCCGCCGCCGCGATATCGGCATGGAAATGATCGGCATCTGAGTGCGATGAGGCGGGATGTCGTTCGACGGTCATGCCACCATCGAACGTTGCGCCGTTATCGGCAGTCGGCCGGGGCGCGACCCTACCTTGGGTGCCCATTGCTGCGGGACGCATCGGCACGACCCTATCGGTGTTGGCCCATGCGACGCGTTGGTCCGGCACGCGCTTCGGTAGGGTCGCGCCCCAGCCGACTGCCGTGAACCCCCGCCGCCGCGATATCGGCATGGAAATGATCGGCATCCGCGTACGGTGAAAGGCGGGGTGCCGTTCGAAGATCACGCCACCATCGAACGTTGCGCCGTTATCGGCAGTCGGCCGGGGCGCGACCCTACCGGGGTCGCCATTGTCGCAGGACGCGTCGGCGCGCCCCGACCGGGATCCATCGCAGCAGGACGCATCGCCCCCAACCGGTGTCCGCCCCCGACACACTGCTCAGGCGCTGCGGTCCCCCGCCAGCAAGCCATACAACGCCGAGTCGGACAGCTCCCCGCCCACGCACCAGCGCTCGCGCAGCAGGCCTTCGCGCTGGAAGCCGATCCGTTCCAGCACCCGGGCCGACGGCACGTTGCGCGGGTCGATCTCGGCCTCCAGCCGGCGCAGGCCGCGGTCGTCCAGCAGGTGGTCGATGAAACACTGCAGCGCTTCGCGCATGTAGCCCTTGCCCTGCGCCTCGGGCGCCAGGTGGTAGCCGATCTCGGCGCGGCGTGAATCGGCATCGAGCGCAAACACCACGCAGATGCCGAGCAGCGGCGCGTCGGCGTGCTCGCGGATGCCCAGCTTGAGCTGGGTGCCGGCCCGCATCGCCGTCAGGTCGTCCAGGATCTGCGCGTAGGCCTGCTTGATGTCGGTCCAGGCGGGGTGGTTCCAGTAGCGCATCACCGCCGGATCGGACTGGATGGCGAACAGGGCGGCGCCGTCGCTGGCGCGGATCGGGCTCAGTACCAGGCGCGCGCTGTGGAGCTGCAGGGTCGGGTCGAAATACATGGGAACACTCGATCAGGAAGAGGGGCCGGCCGCGCCGGGCAGCGCCATGTGCAGCAATGGATACGGTTGATCCTGGCCATCCAGCGGCGAGCGCCCGGTGACGACGAAGCCAAGGTGCTGGTAGAAGCCGACCGCCTGCGGGTTCTGTTCGTTGACGTCCAGTGCGGTGGCACCGAGCGTCTCGATGGCATGTCGCAGCAGGTGTTTGCCGATGCCGCCGCCGCGCCGCTGCGGGTGGATGAACAACATTTCGATGCGGCCTTCGGCGACCCCGACGAAGCCGTCGATCGCGCCTTGCGCATCGCAATACACCCACAGGTCCACCGCGGCCAGATACACCTCGCGGATCAGCGGTCGCAGCGTCTGGATGGCGTGCTCGGGCAGGAAGTCGTGGGTGGCCCGTACCGATGCCTCCCACACGTCGGTGATGGCGTCGTAGTCGGCGGGCAGGGCGGGGCGGATGGCGATCATCTGAAGGTCTGGCGGTGAACCGTGTTCGATTATCGCCGTTTCCCGCACACGACCGCGCCTGCAGAGGTTCAGGGTGCATTACCGGCCCGTCACACGGACGGCAGAAGAACAAAAAAAAGCCCGCCGGTAGGCGGGCTTTCTCATCGGGCGGTGGCTGGCGCTGCGATCAGACTTCCAGCGAGGCCAGGTCGCCCTTGTTCTCCAGCCACTGCTTGCGGTCGCCCGCGCGTTTCTTGGCCAGCAGCATGTCCATCAGCGAATGGGTCTGTTCGCCATCGTCGATGGTCAGCTGCACCAGGCGGCGCGTATCGGGGTGGATGGTCGACTCGCGCAGCTGCGGCGGATTCATCTCGCCCAAGCCCTTGAAGCGGGTCACACTGACCGTGCCCTTGATCTTCTCGCGCTCGATCTTGTCCAGCATGGTGCGCTTTTCTTCTTCATCCAGGGCGTAGAACACCTGCTTGCCCACGTCGATACGGAACAGCGGCGGCATCGCCACGAACACGTGGCCGGCATCGACCAGCGCCGGGAAATGCTTCAGGAACAGGGCGGTCAGCAGCGTGGCGATGTGCAGACCGTCCGAGTCGGCGTCGGCCAGGATCACCACCTTGCCGTAACGCAGCCCGCTGATGTCGTCTTTGCCCGGATCGCAGCCGATCGCGATGGCCAGGTTGTGCACTTCCTCCGAGGCCAGCACGCTGCCCGAGGACACTTCCCAGGTGTTCAGGATCTTGCCGCGCAGCGGCATGATCGCCTGGAAGTCCTTGTCGCGCGCCTGCTTGGCACTGCCGCCGGCCGAGTCGCCTTCCACCAGGAACAGCTCGGTGCGCGACAGGTCCTGGCTGATGCAGTCGGCCAGCTTGCCGGGCAGGGCAGGGCCCTGGGTGACCTTCTTGCGGGTCACCAGCTTTTCGGTCTTGAGGCGCGCGCTGGCGCGCTCGATGGCCAGCTGGGCGATCTTCTCGCCCATGTCCACGTTCTGGTTCAACAGCAGGCTGAAGGCATCATGCGCGGCACCCTCGACGAACCCGGCGGCCTGGCGCGAGGACAGGCGCTCCTTGGTCTGGCCGCTGAACTGCGGGTCGGTCATCTTCAGCGACAGCACGAACGACACCCGGTCCCACACGTCTTCCGGGGCCAGTTTGACCCCGCGCGGCAGCAGGTTGCGGAAGTCGCAGAACTCGCGCAGCGCCTCGGTCAGGCCGGTGCGCAGGCCATTGGCATGGGTGCCGTGCTGGGCGGTTGGAATCAGGTTGACGTAGCTTTCCTGGACCAGCTCGCCTTCCGGAATCCAGGCCAGGGCCCAGTCCACGATCTCGTTCTCTTTCTTCAGGTGGCCCACGAACAGGTCGGCCGGCAGCATCTCGCGCTCGCCCAGCTCGGCCTTGAGGTAATCGCTCAGGCCATCTTCGTAGTACCAGGTGTCCTGCTCGTCGGTGGCTTCGTCGCGCAGCTTCACGGTCAGGCCGGGGCACAGCACCGCCTTGGCGCGCAGCAGGTGGCGCAGGGCGCGCAGGTTGTACTTGGGCGTATCGAAGTACTTCGGGTCGGCCCAGAAGCGCACGCGGGTACCGGTGTTCTTCTTGCCGACACTGCCCACCACTTCCAGCGGGCTGGCGCGGTCGCCATTGCGGAAGGTGATGCGGTGTTCGCTGCCCTCGCGCTTGATGTGCACCTCGACCAGGGTCGACAGCGCATTGACCACGCTCACGCCCACGCCGTGAAGGCCGCCGGAGAAGGTGTAGTTCTTGTTGTTGAACTTGCCGCCCGCGTGCAGGCGGGTCAGGATCAGCTCGACGCCGGGGATCTTCTCCTCGGGGTGGATGTCCACCGGCATGCCGCGGCCGTCATCGCTGACCTCGCAGCTGCCGTCCTTGTACAGGGTGACCTCGACCGTACGGGCATGCCCGGCCAGGGCCTCATCGACGGCATTGTCGATGACTTCCTGCGCCAGATGGTTCGGGCGGGCGGTGTCGGTGTACATGCCGGGGCGGCGCTTGACCGGGTCCAGGCCGGACAGGACTTCAATATCGGCGGCGTTATAACGGGCGTTCATCTGTTTTCATATAGCGCAAAGCGACGGCGAAGTTTGCGGTCTGGACGGTTTTTTTGCACGCCGCACGTTCAGGGGGCGGCCGACCAGGGTTGGATACACTGTGCGTGGTGGAAACCGTACCCCGGCGACCCCGTCCCAAGCCGATACCGCGAGGAGTGACCCATGAAGAAGTTGCTGACCATCGTTGCCATTGCCGCCGCCGTCGTGGCCGTGCCGTTGGCCATGGCCCAGAACGCCGGACAGGGCCAGCCCACGCCGCAGCAGGGCGAGCAGGCCGACAAGGCGCAGTCCGAGGCGGACGCCAAGGCCAAGCGCCGGGCCCAGGCCACGGCCGACATGAAGGCCAAGGGCGCGCAGGCTCCGCAGAAGGAAGAAGAGGAAGAGGCCAAAAAGAAGCGCTGAGCCTTCTTCTGCTGCCATGGGCGCCCCGGCCTTGCCGGGGCGCCTTTTTTTGTGGGGACCGCAATCCAGTGCTTGGGCTTGCGGCCTCCAATCTGTAAACTAGCGCTTTCCGGGAGCAGTGCGTGTCATCCATCAGCGAATGGACTGGCCTGATCGTGCGCGATCGCCAGCAGGGTAGGCAGGAGGTGACGGTCCCAACGGCGACCGGCACGGCCACCCCGACCTCGCCGACCGGTCCCCGCACTGCCTCCCCGATCCCGTCCCCGGCGCGTGTTTCCACCGTCCCGGCCGACCGGATCCGCCCCCCTTTCCCCTTCACGTCGTCCGTCGCCCTGCGCGCCGGCGCCGTCTCCCCCTTCCTGACAGGACACCCCCAGCCATGACTCCCTTGATCTTCGTAACCGGCGGCGTAGTGTCCTCGCTCGGCAAAGGCATTGCCGCCGCGTCACTTGCCTCCATCCTTGAAGCCCGTGGCCTCACCGTCACGATGATGAAGCTCGACCCGTACATCAACGTCGATCCGGGCACCATGAGCCCGTTCCAGCACGGCGAGGTCTACGTCACCGACGACGGCGCCGAGACCGACCTGGACCTGGGCCATTACGAGCGCTTCGTGCGTACCCGCCTGAGCCGCAAGAATTCGGTCACCACCGGCCGCATCTACGAGAACGTGATCCGCAAGGAGCGTCGCGGCGACTACCTGGGCGCCACCGTGCAGGTCATCCCGCACATCACCGACGAGATCCGCCGCTGCATGGACGAGGCCACCGAAGGCTTCGACGTGGCCCTGGTCGAGATCGGCGGCACCGTGGGCGACATCGAGTCGCTGCCGTTCCTGGAGGCGATCCGCCAGGTGCGCACCGAGCGCGGCCCGGAAAAGGCGCTGTTCATGCACCTGACCCTGGTGCCGTACATCGCCGCCGCCGGCGAGCTGAAGACCAAGCCCACCCAGCACTCGGTCAAGGAACTGCGCTCGATCGGCATCCAGCCGGACGTGCTGCTGTGCCGTTCCGAGCAGGTGGTGCCGGACTCGGAGCGCCGCAAGATCGCCCAGTTCACCAACGTCTCCGAGCGCGCGGTGATCAGCGTGCCGGACGTGGACGTGCTGTACCGCATCCCGATGGGCCTGCACGCCCAGGGCCTGGATGACATCGTCATCAACCAATTCAAGCTCGGCGACAAGGCCGGCCCGGCCGACCTGCACGAGTGGGAAGCGGCGGTGGACGCCACCCTGCACCCGCTGGACGAGGTCACCATCGCGGTGGTCGGCAAGTATGTCGACCACCAGGATGCCTACAAGTCGGTCGGTGAAGCGCTCAAGCACGGCGGCCTGCGCCAGCGCACCAAGGTCAACCTGAAGTGGCTGGAAGCCCAGGACCTGGAAGGCAGCGACATGGGCGCGCTGAAGGACGTCGACGGCATCCTGGTGCCGGGCGGCTTCGGCGACCGCGGCTTCGAAGGCAAGGTGCTGACCTCGCAGTTCGCCCGCGAGCAGCAGGTGCCGTACTTCGGCATCTGCTACGGCATGCAGGCCGCGGTGGTTGATTTCGCCCGCCACGTGGCCGGCCTGGAAGGCGCCAACAGCACCGAGAACGATCGCCAGTCGCCGAACCCGGTGATCGGCCTGATCACCGAATGGCGCACCGCCACCGGCGATGTGGAAAAGCGTGACGACAAGAGCGACCTCGGCGGCACCATGCGCCTGGGCCTGCAGGAGCAGCGCCTGAAGCCGGGCACCCTGGCCCGCGAGCTGTACGGCAAGGACGTGGTGTCCGAGCGCCACCGCCACCGCTACGAGTTCAACAACCGCTACCGCACCCAGCTGGAAGATGCCGGCCTGGTGATCGCCGGCAAGTCGATGGACGACACCCTGGTGGAAGTGGTGGAACTGTCGCGCGACCAGCACCCGTGGTTCCTGGCGTGCCAGGCCCACCCCGAGTTCCTGTCCACCCCGCGCGATGGCCACCCGCTGTTCATCGGGTTCATTCGTGCCGCGCGTGAGCGCAAGTCCGGCGCCCCGCTGGACGCGGGCGCCTGATCGCGCTGCGCACCGGTCGCCCTGCCGGGCGGCCGGCATGAGCCCGGACACAATGGCGGCGCAGAACGTGCGCCGCCGCTGGCGCGCCTGGCCCTGGGGCTGGGCCGCGCTGCTGCTGTCGATCGGCGCCTGGGCCTGCACCTTCATGCTGGTGGTGCTGGTGATGACCAGCATGGGCATGCCGGGCGATGGCAGCCATGCCCTGCAAGGCGTCGCCCCGTACCTGTATTTCACCCTGGCGCTGGGCGTCGGCCTGCTGATGGGCGGCGTGGTCGCCAGCGTCCTGGCCATGCGCCTGCGCCGGCAACCGGCCGGGGGCGTGTGTGCGCTGGTGTTGACGGCGCTGCTGCTGGTGGCCCTGCTGGTACCGGCGCTGTTCTAGGCCGCTGTCGCCGCGGCCCGCCCGCACGCCGATTTGGCAAGCGGCAGGTGGATGGCGATAATCACGCGGCAGCTTTTTCAGCGCTCCTTTTTTGGCGTTTCCCCTTCCTGACTGGTAACCGGCCCACCATGACCACGATCCGCAGCATCCACGCCCGTGAAATCCTCGACAGCCGTGGCAACCCCACGCTGGAAGCCGATGTCATCCTCGAGGACGGTTCGTTCGGCCGCGCCGCGGTTCCGTCGGGCGCCTCGACCGGCAGCAAGGAAGCGGTGGAGCTGCGTGACGGCGACAAGACCCGTTACCTGGGCAAGGGCGTGCGCAACGCCGTGGCCAACGTCAACACCACCATCGCCAACGCGCTGAAGGGCTATGACGCGGCCGACCAGGAAGGCCTGGACCGTCGCCTGATCGACCTCGACGGCACCGAGAACAAGGGCCGCCTGGGCGCCAACGCGCTGCTGGCCGTGTCCATGGCCACCGCGCACGCCGCTGCCGCCGCCAACAAGCAGGCGCTCTGGCAGTACCTGGCCGCCAAGACCGGCGTGACCCCGTCGCTGCCGGTGCCGATGATGAACATCATCAACGGCGGCGCACATGCCGACAACAACGTCGACTTCCAGGAGTTCATGGTGCTGCCGGTCGGCTTCACCTCGTTCTCCGAAGCGCTGCGTGCCGGCACCGAAATCTTCCATTCGCTCAAGTCCGTGCTCAAGGGCCATGGCCTGAGCACCGCCGTGGGCGACGAAGGCGGCTTCGCGCCGGACTTCCGCAGCAACGTCGAAGCGCTGGATACCATCCTCGAAGCGATCGGCAAGGCCGGCTACACCGCCGGTGAAGACGTGATGCTGGGCCTGGACGTGGCGTCCACCGAGTTCTACGAAAACGGCAAGTACAACCTGGTGGGCGAGAACAAGCGCCTGACCTCCGAGCAGTTCGTCGACTTCCTGGCCGACTGGGCCGCGCAGTATCCGATCATCACCATCGAAGACGGCCTGGCCGAGAACGACTGGGCGGGCTGGAAGCTGCTCACCGACCGCATCGGCAGCAAGGTGCAGCTGGTCGGCGACGACCTGTTCGTGACCAACCCGAAGATCTTCAAGGAAGGCATCGCCTCGGGCACTGCCAACGCCATCCTGATCAAGGTCAACCAGATCGGCACCCTGACCGAGACCCTGGAAGCGATCGCCATGGCGGACGCGGCCAACTACGCGGCCGTGGTCTCGCACCGTTCGGGCGAAACCGAAGACACCACCATCGCCGACATCGCCGTGGCCACCACCGCCACCCAGATCAAGACCGGCTCGCTGTGCCGCAGCGACCGCGTGGCCAAGTACAACCAGCTGCTTCGCATCGAAGAAGCGCTGGGTGCGGGTGCGCGCTACGCCGGCCGTGATGCGTTCGTGTCGCTGAAGCGCTGATCCCATGCGCAACTGGCGTTGGATGTTGCTGCTGCTGGCGCTGTTGCTGGCGTGGCTGCAGTACCGTTTCTGGTTCGGCCCGGGCAATTCAGGTGAAGTGATGACCCTGGAAGCCCAGGTCGACAACCAGAAGCGCGACAACGCCGGTCTGCAACAGCGCAATGACGCGCTGGCCGCCGAGGTCAAGGACCTCAAGGAAGGCCAGGCCGCCATCGAAGAGCGGGCACGCAGCGAGCTGGGCATGATCAAGCCGGGCGAGAAGTTCTACCGCGTGGTGGAAGATGCTCCGGTTGCGCCCGCGCGCGCGCCGGTGGCCGTCGACCCTGACGCCCCGCACCAGGACGTGCCCTGATGGGTACGGTCTGGGCGGTGGTGCCCGCGGCCGGTCGCGGCACCCGCTTCGGCGGGGAAACCCCCAAGCAGTATCTGGTCGCGGGCGACCGGGTATTGCTTGCCCATACCCTGGAGGCCCTGCTGTCGCACCCGGTCGTGGCCGGGGTGATGGTGGTGGTCGCCGACGGCGACACCGACTGGCCCGGCTGGCAGTCGCTGGCCGACAAGCCGATCCTGACCTGCATCGGCGGTGCCACCCGCGCTGCCTCGGTGCTGGCGGGGCTGCAGGCCTTGCCCGACAGCGTGCGGGCCGATGATTTCGTGCTGGTGCATGACGCCGCACGACCCAACCTGGCGGCCGCCGACCTCGGCCGGCTGCTGGAAGTGGGACGCAATGACCCGGTCGGGGCGATCCTGGCCGCGCCGGTGCGCGACACCCTCAAGCGTGCCGGCGATGACGGCGGCATCGATGCCACCGAGCCGCGTGCCCGCCTGTGGCGCGCGCTGACCCCGCAGCTGTTCCGCCGCCACCAGCTGGCACGGGCCCTGCAGGAAGCAGCCGACGCCGGCGTGGAGGTCACTGACGACGCCATGGCGATGGAGCGGCAGGGGCTGCGCCCGTTGCTGGTGGAAGGCAGCGAGGACAACTTCAAGGTCACCACCCCGGCCGACCTGTCCCGATTCGAATTCGAGCTGGCGCGTCGCGGGTACTGAGTCCGCGCGCGTCGCCACAACTGCAGGTTTTTGCCATGAACACCGCACCATTCCCGCCGGTCCGCATCGGACAGGGCTACGACGTCCACGCCTTTGGCGAGGGCGACCACGTGATGCTGGGCGGTATCCGCGTGCCGCACAGCTGCGGCGTGCTGGCCCATAGCGACGGCGACGTGATCCTGCATGCGCTGTGCGATGCGATGCTGGGCGCGCTGTCGCTGGGCGACATCGGCGTGCACTTCCCGCCGACCGACATGCGCTGGAAGGGAGCCGACAGCGCGCACCTGCTCGACCATTGCAACGGTCTGCTGCGCGAACGCGGCTGGCAGGTCGGCAACACCGACATCACCGTGATCTGCGAGCGGCCCAAGGTGGGCCCGCACGCGGCGGCCATGCGCGAGCGCATCGCCAGCGTGCTCGGCGTGGCGCTGGACTGCGTGAGCGTGAAGGCCACCACCTCGGAGAAGCTGGGCTTCACCGGGCGCGGTGAAGGCATTGCCGCCCAGGCCGTCGTGCTGCTGGTGGCGCTGTGATCGCGCTGCCGCTGGCGTTCGGCGCGCCGCTGCTGACCGCGAAGATCCGCACCACCCCCGACGATTTCCAGGTGGACGAGCTGCCCGCGTTCGAGCCGAGCGGGGAGGGCGAGCACCTGCTGCTCACCCTCCGCAAGCGCGGCGCCAATACCGTGCACGTGGCCAAGGTGCTTGCACGCTGGGCCGGGCTGCCGGACATGGCGGTCAGCTACGCCGGCATGAAGGATCGCCATGCGGTCACCACCCAGCGCTTCAGCGTGCACCTGCCCAAGCGGATCGCGCCGGACCCGGCGCTGCTGGCCTCCGATGAAATCGAGGTGGTCGAATCCACGTGGCACAACCGCAAGCTGCAGCGCGGTGCGCTGGCCGGCAACCGCTTCAAGCTGGTGTTGCGTGACGTGCAGGGCGATGCGGCGGCGATTGACGAGCGGTTGTCGTTGATCGCTGCGCGCGGCCTGCCGAACTGGTTCGGCGAGCAGCGCTTCGGCCGCGATGGTGGCAACGTGCCGGCCGCGCTGGCGATGTTCGGCGGGCGCCGGATGCGCCCGGACCAGCGCTCGCTACTGCTGTCGGCGGCGCGTTCGGCGCTGTTCAACCAGGTGCTCGCCGAGCGCGTGGCGCAGGGCAACTGGGACGCCCCGCTGGACGGTGAGGTGTGGATGCTGGACGGCAGCCGCAGCGTGTTCGGCCCCGAGCCGTTCACCGACCTGCTGGCCGACCGCCTGGCGCGGTTCGACATCCATCCCAGCGGCCCGTTGTGGGGTGAAGGCGAGCTGCGCAGCAGTGAAGCGGCCGCGGCGCTGGAACTGGCCGCGGTCAGCGACGAGCAGTCGCTGGCGTTGCGCGCCGGGCTGGAAGGGGCGCGCCTGAAGCAGGAGCGCCGTGCGCTGCGCCTGCGCCCGGCGATGCTGCAGCACCAGTGGCTGCAGCCGGACGTGCTGGAACTGAGCTTCGCGCTGCCGCCGGGCTGCTATGCCACTGCAGTGCTGCACGAGCTTGGGCCGGTGGAAGACGCCAGCCAGCCAGGCGCCTGAACAACGCGCCGGAACGGAATGCAGCCGACCAACGGTCGGCCAGACCCACACCCAGGTAGAGCCGACCGTTGGTCGGCTTGGCGCGGTGCGCGGCTTCCCGGTATCGGAACGGAATGCAGCCGACCAACGGTCCGCCAGATCCGCGTCCGGTAGAGCCGACCGTTGGTCGGCTTCGCGCGGTGCCTGGTTCCCCGGTACCGGAACGAAATGCAGCCGACCAACGGTCGGCTCTACGCGCCAGATCCACGCGCCGGAACGGAATGCAGCCGACCAACGGTCGGCCAGATCCCCGCCCGGTAGAGCCGACCGTTGGTCGGCTTGGCGCGGTGCATGGCTCCCCGGTACCGGAACGAAATGCAGCCGACCAACGGTCGGCTCTACGCGCCAAATCCACGCGCCGGACCGAAATGCAGCCGACCCACGGTCCGCCAGATCCGCGTCCGGTAGAGCCGACCGTTGGTCGGCTTCGCGCGGTGCCTGGTTCCCCGGTATCGGAACGGAATGCAGCCGACCAACGGTCGGCTCTACCGATGTGCGCTGCGTGGCGGGCGTTATCGGTTGCTCAGCAGCACCAGCACCGCGCCGGTACCGCCTTGGCCGGCCGGCGCCGAATGGAAGGCCAGCACGTCGTTGCGCTGGCGCAGCAGGCGGTCGACCAGGTTCTTCAGCACCGGCGCGCCGCCGTCGGACTGCAGGCCCTTGCCGTGGATGATGCGCACGCAGCCATGCTCGTGCGCATGCGCTTCCAGCAGGAACTGGCGCAGCAGGGTTTCGGCCTGCGCCACCGTGGCGCCGTGCAGGTCCAGCTCGTCCTGCACCGAATACTGGCCACGCTTGAGCCGCTGGAACATGCGGGCGGGCAGGTTGTCGCGGCGGTAGCTGGCGGTGTCGCCGGCTTCCAGCGGGCTGCTGTCGCGCAGCAGCCGCGCGAACTCGCCGCGTGCCTCCTGGTCGTCGCGTTCGGCCATGCGCGCACGCGGCTTCGGCTTGGGCGTGGGCGGTGGCGCCGCCGCGGGCTTGCGCAGGGGTTTGACCTCGCCGATGGCCGAACGGAACAGCGCGGCGGGGTCTTCGTCTTCAGGATGTGACATGCGTACAGCGTAATGCCAGGCGAGGGCAGCTGCCTACGGTTTCCGGGGTAGGACGATCTGCCCGCTTGCGGCACAATAGCTGACGCACTTGCGCGGTCGACCCGCCCCATCTGGGGACGCGCCGGCCCCGCCAACGCTGGAAAGTGATGGAATCGAAGTCTTGAAAAATCAAGCGGTTAAATCGCAGATGCGGATCCTGGTCAGCAACGACGACGGTGTCGACGCCCCCGGTATCAAGATGCTTGCGTCGGTATTGCGTGACGCCGGTCATGAAGTGACGGTGTTCGCCCCGGACCGTGACCGCTCCGGTGCCAGCAATTCGCTCACCCTGGACCTGCCGATCCGGCTCAAGCGCATCGACCACTACACCTGTTCGGTGGCCGGCACCCCGACCGACTGCGTGCACCTGGCGCTGACCGGCGTGCTCGAATACGAGCCGGACATCGTGGTATCGGGCATCAACAACGCCGCCAACCTGGGCGATGACGTCATCTACTCCGGCACCGTGTCGGCGGCGATGGAAGGGCGGTTCCTGGGCCTGCCGGCGGTGGCCATGTCGCTGGTGACGCGCAACCACGAGCCGCGCAACTTCGAGACCGCCGCGCGCGCCGCGGTGGAGATCGTGACCCGGCTCAAGGCCGACCCGCTGCCTGCCGACACCATCCTCAACGTCAACGTGCCAGACCTGCCCTGGAGCGAGATCCGCGGCTTCGAGGTCACCCGCCTGGGCAACCGGCACCGTGCCGAAGGCTGCATCGCCCAGCGCGATCCGCGCGGCAACGAGGTGTTCTGGATCGGCCCGGCCGGGCGCGAACAGGACTCCGGCCCCGGCACCGATTTCCACGCGGTACGCAACGGCTTCATTTCGATCACCCCGATCCAGGTCGACCTCACCCGTTACCAGGCACTGGAGAAGGTGGCCAGTTGGGTAGGTGGGCTGACCGCCGCGCTGGACCAGCCCGCATGAGCCCGCGCCTGCGCCTGCAGCCCGAAGCGGTCGGCATCGGCATGACCTCCCAGCGCGTGCGCGACCGGCTGGTCGAGCGCCTGCGTGAGGCCGGCATCGCCGACGAAGACACGCTCAATGCCATCCGCGTGGTGCCCCGGCATCTGTTCATCGACGAAGCGCTGGCCTCGCGTGCCTACGAAGACACCGCGCTGCCGATCGGCCATGGCCAGACCATCTCCCAGCCGTGGGTAGTGGCCCGCATGACCGAAGCGGTGCTGAAATGCGCACCGAAGACCGTGCTGGAAGTCGGCACCGGCTCGGGTTACCAGGCCGCGGTGCTGGGCGCGGTAGGGCTGGAGGTCTACACCGTGGAGCGCATCGGCGACCTGCTGCGGCAGGCGCGCAAGCGCTTCCGGGCGCTGGGCATGAACATCCGCACCAAGCACGACGATGGCCGCGCCGGCTGGGCCGAGCACGGTCCGTTCGATGCAATCGTGGTGACCGCCGCGGCACCGGCGCTGGTGGATGCGCTGGTTGAACAGCTGGCCGTGGGCGGCCGCCTGGTGGCCCCGGTGGGTGGCCCCGGTGCGCAGTCGCTGGTGCAGTTGACCCGTCGCGATGACGGCAGCATTGAACAGCAGGTACTGGCGCCGGTCACGTTCGTGCCGTTGCTGTCTGGCATGCTGGATTGATTCCCAGGAGCGTTACGTCATGAAGATCTTTGGTCCGCTGTACGAGCGGGCGATGAAGTGGGCCGCGCACGAGCGCGCCCCGACCTATCTCACCGTGCTCAGCTTCATCGAGGCCATCATTTTCCCGGTGATGCCCGAGGTGATGCTGGCTCCGATGTGCGTGGCCCAGCCCAAGCGCGGCTGGTGGTTTGCCACCCTGAGCCTGTCCGGCTCGATGGCCGGTGCACTGGTCGGCTACGCGTTGGGGCATTACGCCTTTGAAGTGCTCAAGCCGGTGTTCGCCGCGCTGGGCATGTTGACCAGCATCGAGAGCGGCATCGCGGTGGTGCAGGCCAAGATGGCCGAGTCGCCGTGGGCGGTGTTCACCTTCCTGGTGCTGGGCGGCTTCATGCCGATCCCGATGAAGGTCTTCACATGGGCATCGGGTATCGTCGGCGTGCCGTTGCCGCAGTACTTCCTGAGCATGTTGATCGGCCGGGGCAAGCGCGTGTTCGTGCTGGCCGCGGTGATCCGTATTGGTGGACCGCGCGCGGAAGCTGCGCTGCGGCGTTGGATTGAACCGCTGGGCTGGATCGCGACCGTGCTGGTCGTGGCGCTGGTCGCCTGGCTTGTCTGGAGGTCGAAGTTCGCATGAGTGCTGATCGGTTGAACAAGGGAATGCGCGCCACGGCGCTGCTGCTGGCGGTGGCCACGCTGGGCGCGTGCGGTACCGCGACGGTGGTGAAGCCGGCTGGCGGCCGGGGCGGCACCGTGCACACCACGCCGCAGGCGTCGGTGGCCAAGCCGGGCCAGACCGCGGTGATCCGCAAGGGCGACACCCTGTATGCGCTGGCGCGCATCCACAACATTACCCCGCGCGATTTGGCCGCCTGGAACGGGCTGTCCGAGCCGTACACCATCTACCCGGGGCAGACCCTCAAGCTGTATCCGGGTGGCGGCGCGCCGGGTCGGGCACCGACCACGGTGGTGACCGCGCCGCGTCCCGGCACGACCACCCCGGTAGCCACGCCGACGCCGTCGCCGACCACCGCCATCAAGAGCAACATCAGCTGGCGCTGGCCGGCCGATGGGGCATTGGTGGGCAGGTTCGTGGGGGCTGACGTCACCAAGCAGGGCGTGGACATCGCCGGCAGCAGCGGCCAGCCGGTCCGCGCCACGGCGCAGGGCGTGGTGGTGTATTCCGGTGCCGGCCTGGTCGGCTTCGGTGAACTGATCATCATCAAGCACAGCGACCAGTGGCTGTCGGCCTATGGCCATAACCGCAAGCGCCTGGTCAACGAGGGCCAGAGCGTGAAGGCGGGTGAGCAGATTGCCGAGATGGGCCGTACCGGCACCACCCGCGACATGCTCCACTTCGAGATCCGTTACAACGGCAAGCCGGTCGACCCGCTGCTGTACCTGCCGCCGCGGTAATCAGGGCAGCCGACCAACGGTCGGCTCTACCGGGCATTCCGCGCAGCCGACCGACGGTCGGGTATACCGGGCATTCCGGGCAGCCGACCGACGGTCGGGTCTGCCGGGTATTCCGTGCAGCCGACCAACGGTCGGCTCTACCGGGTATTCCGCGTAGCCGACCGGCGGTCGGGTCTGCCGGGTGTTCCGTGTAGCCGACCAACGGTCGGCTCTACCGGGTATTCCGCGACCGGGTAGAGCGACGCCATGCGTCGCTGCGGGGTCGAACATGCAGGCCCTTCCGCACCCGCGTACCCACCCATGGGGTGGCTCAACGTCCGGGGCAGGGCCATAGGCACAAAAAAGGCCGCTCGCGGCGGCCTTTCCTGAACGAAAATCGCCGGTTTCAGCCGGTCAGGATGAACGCCGCCGCCACCTTGCGGCCTTCGCCGGCGAGGATGTTGAAGGTCCGGGCCGCTGCCGGGTTGTTCATCACTTCCAGGCCGATCCCACGGGTCAGGCAGGCGGCCATCACGGCGGCCGGCGGGAACACCTGGGTGTCGCCCGTGCCAAGGACCACCAGCGCCGGATTCAGCGCCAGCACCGGCTGCAGGTGCTCGGGGGTCAGTTCGGCGATATTGGCCACCGGCCACGCCTCGATCAGCGTCTCGGGGGTCAGCACGAAGCTGCTGGCCAGGGTGCGGTCATTCACCTTCGCGGTGCGGCCATCGGCGGCGCGCAGGGCGTAGGCGTAATCGGGCAGTTCGTGACTCAGTTGCATCGTGGGGTCCGGATCAGCCGCGCGGCAGCACGATCTGGCGCATTTCCTTGCTCGGGCGGTACAGCACGGCCACATGGCCGATGCGCTGCACCAGCGCGGCGCCAGAGGCGGTGGTCAGTTCGGCGATCATGGCGTCACGGGCATCGCGGTCTTCGGCGGCCACCTTCACCTTGATCAGTTCATGGCGTTCCAGAACTTCCTCCAGTTCGGCCAGGAAGGCCGGCGTGACCCCCTTGCCGCCGATCTGCAGCAGGGCTTTCAGATCATGGGCATGGCCGCGGAGGAAGCGGGTCTGGGCAGAGGTCAGGGCAATAGACATTCAGGAACAAGCGGTTAACTGGGGCGATCAGGGTATCATGACCACCCGTTCCGGCCCTATTACCAATGGTATCGCGCAGCAAGAGCAGTCAACGCTGGTTGAAAGAACACTTTTCCGACCCCTTCGTGAAGAAGGCGCAGGCAGAGGGCATGCGCTCGCGCGCCGCTTACAAGCTGGAGGAGCTGCTCGCGCGTGACCGGTTGCTGAAGCCGCACATGGTGGTGGTCGACCTGGGCGCGGCCCCCGGCGGCTGGTCCCAGCAGGTGCGCCGGCAGATCGGCGACACCGGCCGGGTGTTGGCCCTGGACATCCTGGAGATGCCGCCGCTGGCAGGCGTGGAGTTCCTTCACGGAGACTTCAGGGAGCAAACCGTCCTATCGGAGTTTGAAGCGATGCTGGGGGATCAGCCGGTAGACCTTGTTCTGTCGGATATGGCCCCCAATAAAAGTGGCATGGACGCGGTCGACCAGCCGCGGATGATGCACCTGGCGGAGTTGGCGTTGGAATTTGCCGACAACCATCTCAAGCCGGGTGGTGCGTTCCTGATCAAGCTGTTCCAGGGCGTGGGCTTTGACGACTACGTGCGCGAGATGCGCCGCCGGTACGACAAGGTCGCCATCCGCAAGCCGGAAGCGTCCCGCAAGCGCTCTCCCGAGGTGTATGCCTTGGGGCAGGGCAAACGCGCGCAGATCAAGTAAGCTCAACCATACGAATCGCGTCAGGAATTAGAGGAACACCGGAGCCAATGAGGATGAACGACTTGACCAAGAACCTCCTGCTATGGGTGGTCGTCGCCGTGGTGCTGATGGTGGTCTTCCAGAGCTTCTCGCCCAAGAGCAGCGGCGCGGGAGCCCAGGGCGCGACCTATTCGCAGTTCCTGGACCAGGTGGACAGCGGCAACGTACAGAAGGTCACCTTTGCCGGTGACGTGCGCGGCGGCACCAGCCAGCTTTCCTACACCACCCGTGGCGGCCAGTCGGCCACCATCACCGCGCCCTACGATCGTGACCTGATCAACGTGCTGCGCGGCAAGAACGTGGAAATCGTCCAGGAAGAGCCGTCCAGCGGCATCTCGCTGGGCGCCATCCTGATGAACTTCCTCCCGGTGATCCTGATCATCGGCTTCTGGTTGTTCATCATGCGGCAGATGCAGGGCGGCGGTGGCGGCTCCAAGGGCGCCATGTCCTTCGGCAAGTCGCGCGCCAAGCTGCAGGGCGAAGACCAGATCAAGGTCACCTTCGCCGACGTCGCCGGCTGCGACGAAGCCAAGGAAGAAGTCGGCGAACTGGTCGACTTCCTGCGCGACCCGACCAAGTTCACCAAGCTGGGCGGCAAGATCCCGCGCGGCGTGCTGATGGTCGGTCCGCCCGGTACCGGCAAGACCCTGCTTGCCCGCGCCATCGCCGGCGAGGCCAAGGTCCCGTTCTTCTCGATCTCCGGTTCGGATTTCGTGGAAATGTTCGTCGGCGTCGGCGCCAGCCGCGTCCGCGACATGTTCGAGCAGGCCAAGAAGCAGGCGCCGTGCATCATCTTCATCGACGAAATCGACGCCGTCGGCCGCCACCGTG
Source organism: Stenotrophomonas rhizophila (assembly GCF_000661955.1). Lineage (NCBI taxonomy): Bacteria > Pseudomonadati > Pseudomonadota > Gammaproteobacteria > Lysobacterales > Lysobacteraceae > Stenotrophomonas > Stenotrophomonas rhizophila. The sequence goes on along the minus strand of NZ_CP007597.1, from coordinate 2,864,234 downwards.
GTGCCGGCCTGGGCGGCGGTCATGACGAGCGCGAGCAGACCCTGAACCAGCTGCTGGTCGAAATGGACGGCTTCGAGGGAGGCGAGGGCGTGATCGTCATCGCCGCCACCAACCGTCCCGACGTGCTGGATCCGGCGCTGCTGCGTCCGGGTCGCTTCGACCGCCAGGTCGTGGTGGGCCTGGCCGACGTGCGCGGCCGCGAGCAGATCCTCAAGGTGCACATGCGCAAGCTGCCGCTGGCCGACGACGTCGAGCCGATGGTGATCGCGCGCGGTACCCCCGGCTTCTCCGGTGCGGACCTGGCCAACCTGTGCAACGAGGCGGCGCTGTTCGCCGCGCGTGGTGGCGAGAAGGAAGTCCGCATGGACCACTTCGACCGTGCCCGCGACAAGATCCTGATGGGTGCCGAGCGCCGTTCGATGGCGATGAGCGAAGAAGAAAAGACGCTCACCGCCTACCACGAAGCCGGCCATGCCATCGTCGGCCGCCTGGTGCCCGAGCATGATCCGGTCTACAAGGTCACCATCATCCCGCGCGGTCGCGCGCTGGGCGTGACCATGTACCTGCCGGAAGGCGACAAGTACTCGATGAACCGCGTGGCGATCGAATCGCAGCTGTGCTCGCTGTACGGCGGCCGTGTGGCCGAAGAGCTGATCTTCGGTACCGACAAGGTCACCACCGGTGCCTCCAACGACATCGAGCGCGCCACCAAGATGGCCCGCAACATGGTCACCAAGTGGGGCCTGTCCGACGAGCTCGGTCCGATCGCCTACGGCGAGGAAGACGATGAAGTGTTCCTCGGTCGTTCGGTGACCCAGCACAAGAGCGTCTCCGACGACACCGCGCGCCGCATCGATGAAGTGGTGCGCAGCATCCTGGACAAGGCCTACGCCCGGACCACCGAGCTGCTGACCGCCAACCTCGACAAGCTGCACACCATGTCGCAGCTGCTGCTGCAGTACGAGACCATCGACGTGCCGCAGATCGATGCGGTCATGGAAGGTCGCGATCCGCCGCCGCCGATGGGCTGGGAAAAGTCCAACAAGGACGGTGGCAACGGCAGCAACAACGACAAGGGCGGCGACGCCCGTCCGGTGCCGCCGATCGCCGGTCCTGCCGAGCAGCTGTAAGCAGGCAGTGATGTGAATGACGAAGGCCGGGGCAACCCGGCCTTCGTCGTTTCCGCGCCATAATGGCGCCCTCGTTTTCGTCGTCCGTTCCGGAGCTGCCATGTCCATCCCGCCCCCGACCCCGGTGTCGCACACCGCCGAAATGGTGATCGCCACGGTGGTGGGCGTAGGCATCGGCCTGTTCCGCGACAACTTCCTGCTGGGCGCGGGCATCGGTATCGCGTTGGGCATCCTGCTGAGCATTGCCAAGACGCTGTACGTGGATCGCAAGCGCCGCCAGCAACGCTGAGCGAGGCGTCCCGGGCTGGTGGCGATGGGCCGGCGTAAACTACGCGCTGGCGTATTCCGTGGACCTGCCCATGTTCGACATTTCCCCCCAGCTCGATTGCGGCGGCCGCGTGCTGCGACTGGACCGCCCGCGCGTGATGGGCATCGTCAACGTCACCCCGGATTCGTTCTCCGACGGCGGCGCCCACGACACCGTGGAGGCGGCGGTCGCGCATGGCCTGCAGCTGGTGGCCGAGGGCGCCGACCTGCTGGACATCGGGGGCGAGTCCACCCGTCCCGGCAGTGCGCCGGTGCCGGTGGAGGAAGAGCTGCGCCGGGTGATCCCGGTGATCGAGCGGTTGGCGGCGGAAACCGCGGTGCCGATCAGCATCGACACCTTCAAGCCGGCGGTGATGCGTGCCGCCGTGGCCGCCGGCGCCGGCATGATCAATGACATCCATGCCTTGCGTCAGCCCGGTGCGCTGGACGCGGCCGCCGACCTCGGCGTGCCGGTGGTGCTGATGCACATGCAGGGCGAGCCGGGCAGCATGCAGGACACCCCGCACTACCACGACGTGGTGGCCGAGGTGCATCGCTTCCTGACCGAGCGCATGTTCCAGGCCGAGATGGCCGGCGTGGCCAAGAAGCACCTGGTCATCGACCTGGGCTTCGGCTTCGGCAAGACCACCGAACACAACATGACCTTGCTGGCACGCTCGGCGCGGTTCCTCGATCTCGGCGTGCCGATGCTGGCGGGCCTGTCGCGCAAGCGCAGCATCGGCGAGCTGACCGGCCGCGAGCAGCCGCGCGACCGCGTGGCCGGCTCGGTGGCCGCGCACCTGATTGCCGCCCAGCGCGGCGCGATGCTGCTGCGCGTGCACGACGTGGCTGCCACGGTCGACGCACTCAAGGTATGGGCGGCGGTGGACGCGGTGCCGATGCCGCGCGTGGACGCCGCCCCGGCGATGCCGCGCTGGCCGGACGACGCCTGATGGGCGCAGACCAGCGTCCGCTGGCGATCGCGGTGATGGGCCCGACCGCGTCGGGCAAGACCGCCACCGCGATCGCACTGGCCCAACAGCTGGGCGGCGAGATTGTCAGCGTCGATTCGGCGCTGGTCTATCGCGGCCTGGAGATCGGGTCGGCCAAGCCGGATGCGGCCGAGCGCGCGCAGGCCCCGCACCACCTGCTGGACCTGCGCGATCCGTGGCAGACCTATTCAGCGGCCGAGTTCGCCGCCGATGCCGCGCGCGCCGTCGCCGACATCGTCGCCCGTGGCCGCATGCCGATCCTGGCCGGCGGCACCGGGCTGTATTTCCGTGCGCTGCTGCAGGGGCTGTCGCCGATGCCACCGGCCGATCCCGACACCCGCGCGCGGATTGCCGAACAGGCCGCCGCCGAGGGCTGGGCGGCGCTGCACGCCGAACTGGCCGGCATCGACCCGGTGGCCGCGGCGCGCATTCACGCGACCGATCCCCAGCGCATCCAGCGTGCGCTGGAGGTGTACCGGCTGAGCGGCACCCCGATCAGCGAATGGCAGAAGCTGCCCGGCGTGGATCGCCTGCCGGTGCGTACCCTCAAACTGGTGCTGGCCCCGCGCGAGCGCAGCGTCCTGCATCAGCGCATCGAGACCCGCTTCGACGCCATGCTGGCCCACGGCTTCCTGGACGAGGTCCGCGCCCTGCGCGCCCTGCCGGAGATGACCCGGGTGGCGGCGCCGCTGGACCTGCCGGCCATCCGCGCGGTCGGTTATCGCCAGGCCTGGGAATTCCTGGACGGGCAGGGCAGTGCCAGCCAGTTCCGCGACCGGGGCATCCAGGCCACCCGCCAGCTGGCCAAGCGCCAGCTGACCTGGCTGCGCGGCGAGCTTGATGTGCGCTGGTTCGACCCCCATCTGGATAAGGCTTCCCTGGCAGACGCGGTGTCGACCTTCGTCGCACGCTGACTCCACGCCTTCTCCCCTCCGGCCCGTGTACCATCAAGGATTCCGGTGGGCGGCGGGGGCCGTGGAACTGCCGGAAGACCATAAAAACAATAATCAGGAGTTGGCAATGTCCAAGGGGCAATCGCTGCAGGACCCGTTTCTCAATGCACTTCGGCGCGAGCGCGTGCCGGTTTCGGTGTATCTGGTCAATGGCATCAAGCTGCAGGGAACGATTGAATCGTTCGATCAGTTCGTGGTGCTGCTGCGTAATACGGTGAGCCAGATGGTGTACAAGCACGCCATTTCGACCGTGGTACCGGCACGCAACGTGCGGGTCGGTCCGGGCGGCGGCTATGTGCAGTCCAATGAAGGTGGCGCCGACGGCGTCCAAGGTGAAGACGACGTTGAGTAATACGTTCGGTATTTTCGGAGAACTGCGTGTTTGACCGTTCCAAGCGAGGCGAACACGCACTCCTGATCCAGCCGCATTCCGGCCGGCTCGAAGACGATGTGCTTGAAGAGTTCACCGATCTGGCCCGCTCGGCAGGGGCCAGCATCGCGGCGACCGTGACCGCGCGCATCGATCGGCCCAATCCGTCGATCCTGATCGGCACCGGCAAGCTGGACGAGGTGAAAGCCGTGGCCGATGCCACCGGCGCCGACCTGATCCTGGTCAACCATGCGCTGTCGCCGGGGCAGGAACGCAACCTCGAACGCTTCCTGGAACGGCGCGTGATCGACCGTTCCGGGTTGATTCTGGACATCTTCGCCCAGCGTGCGCGCAGCCACGAAGGCAAACTGCAGGTCGAGCTGGCGCAGTTGCGCCACATGTCCACCCGGCTGATCCGCGGCTGGACCCATCTGGAGCGTCAGCGCGGCGGTTCCATCGGCCTGCGCGGCCCGGGTGAAACCCAGCTGGAAACCGACCGCCGCCTGCTCCAGAAGCGGGTCGAGCAGCTGCAGAAGAAGCTGGAAAAAGTGGAAGTGCAGCGCACCCAGATGCGCCGCGCACGCGTGCGCAGCGAGTTGCCGCGCGTGGCCCTGGTGGGCTACACCAATGCGGGCAAGTCGACGCTGTTCAATGCGCTGACCGGTGCCGAGGCGTATGCCGCCGACAAGCTGTTTGCCACCCTCGACCCGACCGTGCGCCGCATCATCGTGCCCGGTGGCAGCGTCGTGCTGGCCGACACCGTCGGCTTCGTGCGCGACCTGCCGCATGAGCTGGTGGCTGCGTTCCGCTCGACCCTGAGCGAAGCGCGCGAAGCCGATTTCCTGCTGCACATCGTCGATGCGGCCGATCCGCACCGCGAGGAGCGCATCGCCCAGGTCGACGAAGTACTGGCCGACGTCGGTGCAGGGGATCTGCCGCAGCTGCTGGTCTTCAACAAGATCGACCGCATCGACGGTGCCGACGTGCGTCACGACGCGCAGGACGGCATCCCCGATGAGGCGCGCCGTGAGCGGGTGTGGATTTCCGCGCGCGACGGGCTTGGCCTGCCGCTGCTGCAGTCCGTACTGGGCAAGCGACTGGGCCTGCAGCATGTCACCGGCGAACTGCGGCTGCCGCCCAGTGCTGGCCGGCTGCGCTCGCGCCTGCACCAGCTGGAAGTGGTGCGCAGCGAACAGGCCGACGAAGACGGCTGGCTGCTGGATGTCGACCTGCCCATCGCCGAGGCCGAGAAACTGGCGGCGGGCGAGGGCGGCGAACCGATCCGCGCCCTGCTGCCGGAAAAGCTGCCGGAGTGGTAACCCCGGCCGGCGCCCACGCCCCGTAGCGCCGGGCTCTGCCCGGCTGCCAGCACACCCGTAGCGCCGGGCTCTGCCCGGCTGTTCGTGATTCGTAGCGCCGGGCTCTGCCCGGCTGTTCGACACCTTCAAGCCGGGCAGAGCCCGGCTCTACATGCATCGGCCGCCCACGGGCACCGGTCGCGACACTGCGTCGCACGCCCCGCACACGACACCGCCGTCGATATCGGCTAAAACGGGGGCATTCGTCCCCCGTTCCAGGATCCCCATGCACGTCCCCACCGATGCCGAACTCGGCGTCCTCGCCCGTGATGTCGGCCAGCGCCTGCAGCAGGCTGCCCTGCAACTGGTCAGCGCCGAAAGCTGCAGCGGCGGCTGGATCGCCAAGGCGATGACCGACGTGGCCGGCTCGTCGGCGTTCTTCGATTGCGGCATGGTGGTCTACAGCTACGAGGCCAAGCAGCGGCTGCTCGGCGTGCGCGCACACACCCTGGAACAGTTCGGCGCGGTCAGCCGTGAAACCGTGGTGGAAATGGTCTCCGGCGCGTTGATCAATTCCGGCGCCGGCATGGCCGTGGCCGTGACCGGCATTGCCGGCCCCGGCGGCGGCAGCCCGGACAAACCGGTGGGCAGCGTCTGGATCGGCTGGAAGCAACGCGGCGGTTACGCCCGGGCGCAGCTGTTCCAGTTCGATGGCGACCGCGATGCCATCCGCCGCCAGACCGTGCAGCAGGCACTGACGGGAATTTTCGCCCCGGTGTGACATCCTGAGCGCGTGCGTCGACAGGAGCTGTACCGATGTGGGAAACGCTGGGCACCGTGCGCGACCTGGGGCGATTGCAGGAAATCGCCTCGGTCCTGATCCGCTATGGCTTTGGCGACCTGGTGCGCCGGATCGGCCTGGCCGACGTGCTGGAACGCGCCGGGCGCCTGCTGCACTGGAACGACACGGAGATGCTGCGCATGACAGCCCCGGTGCGGGTGCGTCGCGCAATGGAGGACCTGGGCCCCACCTTCGTCAAGCTCGGGCAGGTGCTGGCCACCCGCGTGGACCTGTTCCCGCCGGACTGGATCGCCGAATTCTCCGAACTGCAGAACGCCGTACCCGCGCTGCCCTACGCGCAGGTGCGCGAGCAGCTGGAAGCCGACCTGGGCGCGCCAGCCACCGAGGTATTCGCGTGGCTGGATGAAACCCCGATGGCGGCCGCCTCGCTGGCCCAGGCCCATCGCGCAACCCTGCACGATGGCACCGCGGTGGTGCTGAAGATCCGCCGACCCGGCATCCGCGAAGTGATCGAGGCCGACCTGCGCCTGCTGGCCCGGCTGGCCGAGATCGTCGAAGCGCGCCTGCCGGACCTGCAGCGCTACCGCCCGGCCGAAGTGGTGCAGCAGTTCCAGGTATCGCTGCGTCGCGAGCTGGATTTCGCTGCCGAATGCCGCAACGCCGAGCGTATCGCCCGCAACTTCCAGGGGCGCCAGGACATCCTGATACCCAACGTGCACTGGCAGTGGACCTGCGAAAGCCTCAACGTGCAGGACTTCGTGGATGGCATTCCCGGGCGCGACCTGGTCGGCGTCGACGCGGCCGGCCTGGACCGCGTGCAGCTGGCGCGGCGTGGCGCCCACATCGTGCTCAAGATGGTGCTGGAGGACGGGTGTTTCCATGCCGACCCGCACCCGGGCAACATCATTTACCTGCGCGACGGGCGGATCGGCGTGATCGATTTCGGCATGGTCGGCGCCATTTCCGAACAGCGTCGCTTCCAGGTCGCGCAGCTGCTGCACGGGCTGGTCAGCCAGGAGCCCGAAGCGGTGTCGGACGTGCTGCTGGACTGGGCCGGTGGCGTGGACGTTGACGAATCGCGGCTGCAGCAGGACATCAGCACCTTCGTCGACCAGTACCGTGGCGTGCCGCTCAAGGACCTGCACATGGGCCTGATGCTGGGCAACATCACCACGCTGCTGCGCCAGTACTCGCTGACCCTGCCGGCCGATCTGGCGCTGATGATCAAGACCTTCCTGACCCTGGAGGGCATGGGCCGCCAGCTCGACCCGCAGTTCGACATGGCCAGTGCGGCGCGGCCCTATCTGGAACGGGTGATGTGGCAGCGCTACGCCCCCGGCGCGGTGCTCAAACGCGGCAAGCGCAGCCTGGTCGGGGTGATGGACCTGCTCGGCGACCTGCCGCGCGACGTCCGCCGCCTGCTGCAGATGGCGCGCCGTGGGCGCCTGCAGCTGAAAGTAGAAACCACCGCGCTGCAAGGCTTCGGCGACCAGGTCAACCGCGCCGCCAACCGGCTGGTGATGGGCATCGTGACCGCCGCGCTGATCATCGGCTCCTCTATCGTCATGCACAGCGTAGGCGGCGTCTCCAGCCGCTGGCTGCTGGCGCTGGGCGTGGCCGGCTTCATCGGCGCGGGTTTCTGTGGCGTGTGGATACTGTTTTCGATCTGGCGCAGCGGCAAGAACCCCTAGGGTTCTTGCCGCTGGGATCCGAAGGATCCCGCAATCTGCCGCAAACGCGGCAGATTGCACGTAGAGCCGACCGTTGGTCGGCTGCTCTACCTGGCCGCCCTCATGAGCCTCCAGCTACGTCGCCGCCCTTCATTCGCCGGCCACGAACGCCTGATTGCGGCCACCGACCAACGGTCGGTGGCTACCGGTCCAGCCACCACAGATCAGGTTCGCCGCCCATACGCCGTTACCGCACGATCAGACACCGCCCGGTAGAGCCACCCCACGGGTGGCTGCTCTCCGTTTCGGGCGTCATGAATCCCTGACCCATGGGATTGCACACGCTAAACCCCGGAAACACAGTCGAAGCCGACAAAGATCCGCGCCGCCATGCATGGCCGCGCGTTCGCGCGGCCACCGACCAACGGTCGGCGGCTACCGGCTCAGCCAACACAGATCTGGTTCGCCCACACGCGCTTGCCGAAGGATCAGACACCGCCCGGTAGAGCCACCCCATGGGTGGCTGCTCTCCGTTTCGGCCGTCATGAACCTCTGATCCAAGAGATTGCACACGCTAAACCCCGGAAACACAGCCGAAGCCGACAAGAATCCGCGCCGGCATGCATTGCCGCGCGTTCGCGCGGTCACCGACCAACGGTCGGTGGCTACGAACTGCTGAGGGCTTCGGTGAGGGTGGGATGGTCCTGCCTCTGCTTGCTCTTCTTCTGTGGGCACTTGCGTGCCCACATCGTTAGTAGTAATACTACTAACCATGGACCTGACCGATACCCAGCAGGCGATCCTGCAGTTGATCGCCGAGCGTATAGAGATCGATGGCGCACCGCCGTCGCAGACGGAAATCGCCCGCGCGTTCGGCTTCAAGGGCGTGCGCGCGGCCCAGTACCATCTGGAAGCGCTGGAGCAGGCCGGGGCGATCCGTCGCATTCCCGGGCAGGCCCGCGGCATCCGGCTGGTGCAGGCGCCGCCGCTGCAGGACGGCCTGCCGGCCTCGCTGTCGGTGCCGGCATTGCCCGACCACGTACTGCGCCTTCCGGTGCTGGGCCGGGTCGCTGCCGGTCTGCCGATCGGCGCGGACATCGGGTCCGACGATTTCGTGGTGCTCGACCGGGTGTTCTTCTCGCCCGCGCCGGATTACCTGCTCAAGGTGCAGGGCGATTCGATGATCGACGAAGGCATCTTCGACGGCGACCTGATCGGCGTGCACCGCACCCGCGACGCCCGCTCGGGCCAGATCGTAGTGGCGCGCATCGATGACGAGATCACCGTCAAGCTGCTCAAGATGGGCAAGGACCGCATCCGGCTGCTGCCGCGCAACCCCGATTACAAGCCGATCGAAGTACTGCCCGACCAGGACTTCGCAATCGAAGGCCTCTATTGCGGCCTGCTGCGGCCCAACCGCTGACCCCTCTACTACGTAAAACCTGCACGGTCTTTTGTGGCGATTCTCTGGTTCCGCTGAGGTTGGTACGGATGTCCGATAATTTTTTTCCGAACGCCGGGCAGAATCTCAGCCTGTGCGATACGCCAGCCTTAAAGTGAACCCATGGCCAAGAAGACTTCCAAAGACAGCACCTCCACCGACACGACCTCTGCAAGGACCACTCCGATGGACGAAAACAAAAAGCGTGCCCTCACCGCCGCGCTGAGCCAGATCGAAAAGCAGTTCGGCAAGGGCGCCGTGATGCGCATGGGCGACCGCGTCGTCGAGGCGGTCGAGGTCATCCCCACCGGTTCGCTGATGCTGGATATCGCACTCGGCATTGGTGGCCTGCCCAAGGGGCGTGTCGTTGAAATCTACGGTCCGGAATCGTCGGGCAAGACCACCCTGACCCTGCAGGCCATTGCCGAATGCCAGAAGAAGGGCGGCACCGCCGCCTTCATCGACGCCGAGCATGCACTGGACCCGATCTACGCCGCCAAGCTGGGTGTGAACGTGGACGACCTGCTGCTGTCGCAGCCCGATACCGGTGAGCAGGCGCTGGAAATCGCCGACATGCTGGTGCGGTCCAGCTCCGTGGACATCGTGGTGGTGGACTCGGTCGCCGCGCTGACCCCCAAGGCCGAAATCGAAGGCGAAATGGGCGACCAGCTGCCGGGCCTGCAGGCCCGTCTGATGAGCCAGGCGCTGCGCAAGCTCACCGGCAACATCAAGCGCTCCAATACCCTGGTGGTGTTCATCAACCAGTTGCGCCACAAGATCGGCGTGATGATGCCGGGCCAGAGCCCGGAAGTGACCACCGGCGGCAACGCCTTGAAGTTCTACGCCTCGGTCCGCCTGGACATCCGCCGCATCGGCGCGATCAAGAAGGGCGACGAGATCATCGGCAACCAGACCAAGATCAAGGTCGTCAAGAACAAGCTGGCACCTCCCTTCAAGCAGGTCATCACCGAGATCCTGTACGGCGAAGGCATCAGCCGCGAAGGCGAACTGATCGACATGGGTGTGGAAGCCAAGCTGGTTGAGAAGGCCGGCGCCTGGTACAGCTACGGCGATGAGCGCATCGGCCAGGGCAAGGACAATGCCCGCGGTTACCTGCGCGACAACCCGCAGATCGCCCAGCGCCTGGAAGCCGAGCTGCGCGAGAAGTTCCAGCCGGAAGAGGCCGCCCGTGAAGGCGGGGACGACGTGGAAGACGACGTCGAGTGAGTTTCCTGCGGGGCAGGGCAGCGCCGTCAGTGACGCTCGCCCTGCACCGCGGTTTCCGTATTCCCCCGACGGGGGGAGCGCCAGGGACGGCGCATTTGATTGGGTAAAGGTGGCCATGCAGGATTCCGACAGCCCGGCACCCCGCCGTAAACGCCGTGTCAGTGAACAGACCCCGGTCCAACGGGCGCTGGGCCTGCTGGTGCGCCGGGAGCACTCGCGCAAGGAACTGACCCGCAAGCTGCAGGCCCGGGGCATCGAGACCGAGGCCGCCGTGGCGGCGGTCGACACGCTGAGCGAGGCGGGCTGGCAGGACGACACCCGGTTCGCCGAGAACCTGGTCCGGATCCGGGCCAACACCGGCTACGGTCCGATCCATATCCGTGCCGAACTGGGCACCCATGGGCTGGACAGCGAACAGATCGCACTGGCCATGGACACCTTCGAGGGCGATTGGGCCGAAAATGCCCGGGATCTGGTCTGCCGTCGTTTCGGCGAGGCCGGCCCCCAGGAGCTGCCGCAACGTCGTAAAGCGGCCGATCTGCTGGCCCGGCGCGGGTTCGACGGCGACACCATTCGGCGCGCCACCCGCTACGACCCTGACGACTGAGCGGCCCGGGCCTGATACCCTTTGTGGTTTCGGCGGTCCAGCAGCGACACCCGGCCATTGGGGCTGAGTGCCATGGACCGGCCGGCCCGCATAAAGCCAGCCCCCATGAACGCATCCGTCACATTCACTACCTCCCAGATCCGCAGCGATTTCCTTGAGTTCTTCAAGGGAAAGGGCCACACCATCGTGCCGTCGGCGCCTCTGGTGCCGGGCAATGATCCGACCCTGCTGTTCACCAACTCCGGCATGGTGCAGTTCAAGGACGTGTTCCTTGGCGCGGAAAAGCGCAGCTACGTGCGCGCCGCGGACGTCCAGCGCTGCCTGCGCGCCGGCGGCAAGCACAACGACCTGGACCAGGTCGGCTACACCGCGCGCCACCACACCTTCTTCGAAATGCTGGGCAACTGGTCCTTCGGCGACTACTTCAAGAAGGACGCCATCGCCTGGGCATGGGAGCTGCTGACCCAGGTCTGGAAGCTGCCGGCCGAGCGGCTGCTGGTCACGGTCTACCAGACCGATGACGAGGCCTACGCGCTGTGGCGCGACATGATCGGCATCCCGGAAGCGCGCATCGTGCGCATCGGCGACAACAAGGGTGCGCCGTTCGCGTCGGACAACTTCTGGCAGATGGCCGAAACCGGCCCGTGCGGCCCGTGCACCGAGATCTTCTATGACCACGGCGACCACATCGCTGGCGGCCCTCCGGGCTCGCCGGACGAAGACGGCGACCGCTTCATCGAAATCTGGAACCTGGTGTTCATGCAGTTCGATCGCCAGCCCGACGGCACCCTGGTGCCGCTGCCGGCGCCCTGCGTGGACACCGGCATGGGTCTGGAGCGCCTGGCCGCGATCCTGCAGCACGTGCACACCAACTATGAAATCGACCTGTTCCAGGCGCTGATCCGCAAGGCCAGCGAACTGACCGGCATGGCCGACCTGGAGAACAAGTCGCTGCGTGTCATCGCCGACCATATCCGGGCCTGTTCGTTCCTGATCGTCGATGGCGTGCTGCCGTCCAACGAAGGCCGCGGCTACGTGCTGCGCCGGATCATTCGTCGCGCGCTGCGCCACGGCTGGATGCTGGGCGTGCGCCAGCCGTTCTTCAGCAAGCTGGTGCCGACCCTGGTCGAGCAGATGGGCGTGGCCTATCCGGAACTGCCGGCCCAGGCCGACACCGTGGTGCGCGCGCTGCAGGCCGAGGAAGAGCGTTTCGCTGAAACCCTCGACGCGGGCATGAAGATCTTCGACGACGTGGCGGCCAAGGTCAGTGACGGCGTGATCCCGGGCGTGGATGCCTTCCGCCTGTACGACACCTACGGCTTCCCGGTCGACCTGACCGCCGACATCGCCCGCGAGCGCGACATGACGGTGGACATGGACGGCTTCAACGCCGCGATGGACAACCAGCGCGAAACCGCGCGCGCCGCCGGCAAGTTCGGCGGCGGCGTGACCCTGTCCGCCGACCTGGTGGCCACGCTCACGCCGACCGTGTTCCTGGGCTACGACCGCCTGCAGGCCGACGGTCTGACCGTGCTGGCCATGCTCAAGGACGGTCGCCCGGTGGACGCGGCGCAGGCCGGTGACGAGGTGATCGTGATCACCGACCAGACCCCGTTCTACGCCGAATCCGGCGGCCAGGTCGGCGACACCGGTGAACTTGCCGGTGCAGGCGGCCAGATAAAGATCAGCGACACCCAGAAGTTCGCCGGCCAGTTCCATGGCCACGTCGGCACGATCACCCAGGGCAGCCTGAAGGTCGGCGATGTGCTGCGTGGCCAGGTCGATGGCGAGCGCCGTGGCGCCACCATCCTCAACCACTCCGCCACCCACCTGCTGCACGCCGCCCTGCGCGAAGTGCTGGGCACCCATGTGCAGCAGAAGGGCTCGCTGGTGGCGCCGGACCGCCTGCGCTTCGACTTCGCGCACTTCGCCCCGATCAGCGCCGAGGACCTGGCGGTCGTCGAGCGCAAGGTCAACGCGCAGGTGCGCGCCAACAACGCCGTCGAAGTGCACAACATGGCCATGCAGGAAGCGCTGGACTTCGGCGCGATGGCGCTGTTCGGCGAGAAGTATGGCGAGAACGTGCGCGTGCTGAAGATGGGCGATTACTCCACCGAACTGTGCGGCGGCACCCACGTGGGCCGCACCGGTGACATCGGCCTGTTCAAGATCACCTCCGAAGGCGGTGTGTCCTCGGGTGTGCGCCGCATTGAAGCGGTGACCGGGCAGGGCGCGCTGGATTACGTGGCCCACGAAGAGGCCGTGCTTGGCGAAGCGGCGTCGCTGCTCGGCGGCAACGCCGGCGACGTGGTCGACAAGATCCGCCAGCTCGGTGAGCGCCAGAAGAAGCTGGAACGCGAACTGGACGCATTGAAGGCCAAGCAGGCTGCGGGCGCCACCGCCGATCTCGGCGCGTCGGCGGTCGAGGTCAACGGCATCAAGATCCTGGCCGCGCGCCTGGAAGGCTTCGATGCCAAGGCGCTTCGTGACGCAATCGACCGTCTCAAGCAGCAGCTGGGCGACTCGGTGATCGTGCTGGCCGGCACCCAGGACGGCAAGGCAGCCCTGGTCGCCGGCGTGAACGGCAGTGCAATGGGCAAGGTCAAGGCCGGGGAACTGTTGTCCCATATCGCCAGTCAGACCGGGGGCAAGGGCGGCGGCCGCCCGGATCTCGCCCAGGGTGGTGGCGAGGACGGGCCCGCCCTTGCTTCTGCCCTTGCGGCCGTTGTCGACTGGGTCACCCCACGTATCTGAACACCTGAAGCTTCCTGCTCCTTGAAGGGGCGGGAGGCCTGACGGTACTATGGCTAATCCTTTCCCTTTGTCGTGTGGCGTTCCTTGGCTGGGCGCCGAGCCGGTGGGGAAGATCCACCGGTTCCCTGGAGACTTGCAAAAATGTTGATCCTGACTCGCCGCGTAGGCGAAACCCTGATGATCGGTGACTCGGTCAGCGTGACCGTGCTCGGCGTCAAGGGCAACCAGGTGCGTATCGGTATCACTGCTCCGAAGGACGTGGCCGTGCACCGCGAAGAGATTTACCAGCGTATCCAGCGCGGCGATGAGCCGAATGCATCCGGAAGTGAAAATTCTTCGGATTAAGGCTTTACCTTCGGGCGCGGAAAACGTTATTATTCGCGCCCCCGCTGAGATGATTCAACGCAGCGGCGGAACCAGAACACTGGAGCGGTGCCCGAGTGGCTGAAGGGGCTCCCCTGCTAAGGGAGTATAGGGCTTAAAACTCTATCGAGGGTTCGAATCCCTCCCGCTCCGCCAGATGTGAGAAAAGCCCTTGAGCGCAAGCTCAGGGGCTTTTTTTTTGCTTCTTTTTTACCCGTCTGCAGGGAAGGGCTACTTCAAGGAAAAGCGCCTTCCTTTGGTGGCTGATGCAGCATGAACGCCCGCCTGCTGCGCTGACCCGTCTTTCACAGGCGTACACCTATGGTTCTCATCCAACTGTGGATGGCCCCTCTGTGCTGCACGAACACGAACACGACACCGCGAAGTGGCGCATCTACGAGGCCCTCCTGCAGGCCACGCCGGATCTGTCGTATGTCTTCGATCTGCAGCACCGCTTCATCTATGCCAACAAGGCGTTGCTGGACATGTGGGGCATGCGCTGGGAGGAGGCGGCGGGCAAGACCTGCCTGGAACTGGGCTACGCGCCCTGGCATGCCGCCATGCATGACGACGAGATCGAGCAGGTGATCGCCACGAGGCGACCCGTACGTGGCGAGGTGCCGTTCCCGCATACCACCGAAGGCACCCGCGTGTACGACTACATCTTTACGCCAGTGTTCGGGCCGGACGGGCAGGTGGAAGCCATTGCCGGCAGTACCCGCGACATCACCGAACGTACCCGCCACGCCGAGCACCTGCAGTTGCTGGTCAACGAATTGAATCACCGGGTCAAGAACACGCTGGCCACGGTGCAGTCGATCGCGCGGCAGACCTTCGCCAATGCCGACGGCATCGACGACGCCTGCGGCAAGATCGAAGAGCGCCTGCTCGCCCTGGCCAGCGCGCACGATGTGCTGACCCGCGAGAACTGGCACAGCGCAGACGTGGCCGAGCTGGCCCGTGGGCTGGCGGCACAGGGCCGGTTTGATGCACGGCAGTTCGACGTGCAGGGCGAATCGTGCCGGATCGATCCGCGCCGTGCGATGGCACTGGCCATGGCACTGCATGAGCTGTGTGCCAACGCGGCCCGGCACGGTGCGTTGTCCACGCCGGACGGGTCGGTGCAGATTGCCTGGCAGCGCAACCGCCGTGGCGATGGCGAGGAGCTGGAGCTGGTGTGGCGCGAGCGCGGTGGCCCGCAGGTACAGCCGCCGGCGCAGCGCGGCTTTGGTTCGCGGCTGCTTGAACGCGGGCTCAAACATGACATGGGGGGAAACGTGGACCTGGCCTTTGACCCGGAGGGCGTCACCTTCCGCGTATCGATCCCCCTGCCTGACGATGCACACGAGGTTGAACGATGAAGGCGCGCGTACTGGTGGTCGAAGACGAATCGCTGGTGGCGATGATGGTCGAAGACTGTCTGATTGAACTTGGTTATGAAGTGGCGGCGGTGGCCCCCAATGTCGATGCGGCACTGGCGGCGCTGCAGGGGGGTGGCATCGACTGCGCCATGCTTGACGTGAACCTCGGCGGCACGCCGTCGTTCCCGATTGCCGAAGCGCTGGAAGCGCGCGGCATCCCGTACATGTTCGTCACCGGCTACGACGGCACCGCCATCCCGCCGAACTTCCGGGCGCGACATGGCCTGCAGAAGCCGTTCCGGATGCGCGAACTGCAACAGGCCATGGCCGGGCTGCAGGATGCCCCGGCGGTGCCGGGCGACCTGATCGCCTAGCGCGGGCGTCGCCCAGCGGCCGGATCGGTCCGGCCCGCCGTGGCAGGGGCGGGGCGGCAGCGCCGCCCGGTGATCAGGCTGCGCGTGCCTGTGCCAGCGCCAACCGCACCACGCCTTCAAAACGTTCCAGTTCGCCGCTGTCGGTGCCGGCGCGCTGGTACTGCGTCGGGTCGTCGAGCACATCCAGGACCACGGCGGTACCGCTGCCATCGTCGGCCATGACAATCACACTTTCGTAGATGCAGCCGCTGGTCAGCGCGCGCCAGCACCGCAGGGTGGTGCCGTCCAGCCACACCGCCCAGCGATCGTCGCTGGCGCGGGGCCACAGGCCGTCGCGCAGCTGCGCCAGTTCCTCGGCGGAAAAGCCGTGGCCGCAACGGATCGGCCAGCGGGTGCCGGTCAAGGGCGGAAGGCCGCCGCGCTGGGCGGGGGAGAAATCGATCATGTGCGTGCCTCGTGGGCCGTTGTGAGTGCATGCGCTGCGGTGACGCATGCCGGCACACAGTCTACCGGTGAGTTAGTAGTTTTGCTAATTTCGCGCCCGCCTACGGGCCCGGCGCCTGCGGTTGCCAAGGCAGGCTGCGTCATCGCGGACCGCGACAGCCCGCGGCTGCGGGAGTAGAATCGCGCCGCACTGAAGGCGTTGCAGCCTTCAAACCCCCTTTCCCTCCAGCCGCCGCCAGAGGACTTCCTTCCTTGCTGGAGGCGTTGCCGTGTCCGTTGCTTCGTTCCGTGTTGTCCCCACCCGCGTCGGTCGCGCTGCGTCGTCGCCGTCGTTGTCCCCGTTGAGCCTGGCACTGGCCAGCGCCCTTGGCCTTGCCGTGTTTGCCACGGCCGCACAGGCCGACGACGCGCCGGCACCGCCCAAGGACGACGCGGCGCAGACCCTGCAGACCGTGCAGGTCACCGCCAACCAGCTGGGTACCGTCACCGAGGGCAGCGATTCGTACACGCCCGGCACCATCGCCACCGCCACCCGGCTGGTACTGAGCCCGCGGCAGACGCCGCAGTCGATCAGCGTGATCACCCGGCAGGAGATGAATGATTTCGCGCTCAATGGCATCGACGATGTCATGAAGGTCACCCCGGGCATCAGCATCGTCACCTACGACAGCGAGCGCACCGAGTACTACGCGCGCGGCTTTGCGGTGCAGAACTTCCAGTACGACGGCATTCCGATGGCGCGCGATTCGGCGTACTCGGCCGGCAACACGCTCAGCGACATGGCCATCTACGACCGCGTGGAAGTGCTCAAGGGCGCCACCGGCTTGCTCACCGGCATGGGCGACCCGGGCGCGACCATCAACCTGGTGCGCAAGAAGCCGACCCGCGAACTGGCCGGCAGCGCCACGCTGGGCGTGGGCTCGTGGGACAGCTACCGCGCCGAGGTGGACGTGGGCGGGCCGCTGACCGAAAGCGGGCGCGTGCGGGGCCGCGTGGTCGGGGCCTACCAGGACAAGCACTCCAACGTGGACCACTACCAGCGCAGCAACCAGGTGTTCTACGGCATCCTGGAAGCCGATCTCGACGACAGCACGCTGCTCACCGTCGGCGCCGACTACCAGGACAGCGATCCGCGCGGTTCCAGCTGGGGCGGCATTCCGCTGCTGGACAGCACCGGCAGCTTCAACGACATGCCGCGGTCGTTCAACAACGGGGCGCGCTGGAGCCGCTGGGGCCAGTACAGCCGCACCGCCTTCGCCACGCTCCAGCACACCTTCGGCAATGACTGGGTGGCCAAGCTGCAGCTCAACCACCAGGTCAACGGATACGACGCCTCGCTCGGCGCGGCCGCCGGTGGCAACCCGGACCCGGTGACGGGGGAGGGCGTGAGCATGTGGCTGGGCCAGTACATCGGCAAGACCACCAGCAACGCCGCCGACCTGTATGTCAGCGGCAAGTTCGACTGGTTCGGTCGCCAGCACGAACTGGTGGTGGGCGGCAGTGTGTCGCGCAAGCGCTGGGTCAACAACGGTTACTCGCCGCAGCCCGGCTACATCAGCAGCGTGGCCGACTATTACAGCTGGACCGGTGACGTGCCCGAGCCGGACTGGCAGTGGGGCTACGGCGACAACCAGGTGACCCGCGAGAGCGGTGCGTACGTGGTGGCCCGCTTCGACCTGGCCGATCCGCTCAAGCTGATCGTCGGCAGCCGCATCGCCAACTACACGTCGCCGGACACCGACGAAAGCGGCGTGATCGTGCCGTACGCCGGCGTGGTCTACGACCTCAACCGTAACTTCTCGGTCTTCGCCAGCTACAGCACCATCTTCAAGCCGCAGGGCAACCAGGACGAGCAGGGCAAGACGCTCGACCCGATGGAAGGGCGCAGCTACGAGGCCGGGCTGAAGGCGGAGTTCCTTGAGGGCCGCTTCAACGCCAGTGCGGCGGTGTTCCAGCTCGACCAGGACAACTACGCCGAACCCACCGGGGGCCGCACCCCCAGTGGTGGCATCGCCTATCGCGGGCTGATGGGCGTGCGCACCAAGGGCTACGAGCTGGAGATGTCCGGCCAGGTGGCGCCGGGCTGGCAGGTCCAGGGCGGCTACGCGCACAAGATCGCGCGGCAGCAGTCGACCAAAGTCTCCACGCTGGAACCGGAAGACCAGTTCAGCCTGCACACCAGCTACCGCCTGCAGGGCGGCGCGCTGCAGGGCTGGAGCGTGGGCGGCGGTGCGCGTTGGCAGGGCAGCACCTTCGGCACCATCACCAACCCGGCCAACGGTGCCAGCCTGGTGCATCGCACCGAGCCGTACTGGCTGCTGGACGCGATGGCGCGGTATGAGTTCAACGACCAGCTGTCGGCGACGCTCAACGTCAACAACCTGTTGGACAAGCATTACTACACGATCTTCAGCTGGTACAGCACCTACACCTGGGGCGAACCGCGCAATGTGCGGCTGACGCTGAACTACAAGTTCTGATCCTGCGCAGCACCCCGGCCCGTGCGCCGGGGTACTGCAGGCGGTCCAGGCCGCCGTTGCCGTCACGTTGACGTCGTCCACGCATGGCGTGCACCGCGCGAATGCGAGGGTGGGTATTGGTCCGCCCTGCAGGAGTCGCCGTGAACGCACGTCGCCAGTTTCTTTCCGCCGCCGCTGTCGGCACTGCCGCATTGGCGGCGTCCCCGTTGCTTGCCCAGGCCGCCGGCCCGGGCAGCGTGCTGCCCACGCGCGGGCAGGTCAGTGCGCGCACGCTGGCCACCAACGCGGCGGGGCAGGCGGGGCGCTACCGGCCGCACACCCGGCTGGGGCTGGGCGGAGTGGCGATCGGCAATGGCTTTGCGGCCACCACCGATGCCATCAGTGAGGCGACGCTGGCAGCCGCATATGCGGCCGGCGTGCGCTGTTTCGATACCTCGCCCTGGTATGGGCTGGGCCTCAGCGAGCGCCGCTACGGCCATCACCTGCACAACCACCCGGCACGCGAGTACACGCTGTCGACCAAGGTCGGCCGCCTGCTGACGGCCACGACGGGCGCACTTCAGAAAACGATGTGGCAGGAACCGTCACCGTTCCACTACCGCTACGACTATTCGGCCGATGGCACCCGCCGCTCGGTGGAGGACAGCCTCAACCGGCTTGGCGTGTCGCAGCTGGACGTGGTGTTCATCCACGACCTGTCCCCGGACAACGAGAAGGACCTGGGCATGCCGTGGGAGCAGCGCTTCGCCGAGGCGGCCAAGGGCGCGATGCCGGCGTTGACCCGCATGCGCGAAGAGGGGCTGATCAAGGCGTGGGGATTCGGCGTGAACCGCCCCGAGCCTGCGCTGCGCGCGATCGCCGAGGCCGACCCGGACATCTTCCTGCTGGCCTGCCAGTACTCGCTGCTGGACCACGACCAGGCCCTGCACGACACCTTCCCGAAGATCGCCGCGCACGGCGCGTCGGTGGTGGTGGGGTCGCCGCTGCTGGCCGGCTATCTGGCCGGGCGCGAGCGGTATCTGTATGACGGCACAGTGCCGGCCTGGGCGCCGGACAAGCGCGCCAAGGTGCAGGCCATCTGCGACCGCCACGGCGTCGACCTGCGTACCGCGGCGCTGCAGTTCGCCGATGCGCCGGCGGTGGTGTCGGCGGTGATCCCCGGGGCGCGCACGCCCGAACAGGTACTGGCCAACGTGGCCTCGATGTCGGTCGCCATCCCGGCCGCGTTCTGGGCCGACCTGAAACAGCAGCAGCTGATCGCCGCGGATGCGCCGGTACCCACGGCCTGACGCGCAGCAGGCGACCCCGATCGGGTCGGGGCCGCCTGCGTGCATCGCACCGGCTTACAGGGGCAGGTCGAACACCAGCACTTCGGCATCGGTGGCGTTTTCCAGCGTCACCTGTGCCTCGTCACTGATCTGCAGCGCGTCGCCGGTGTCCAGGGGGATGCCGTTGACCTGCACCTGGCCCCGGGCCACCTGTACATAGACGCCGCGACGCGGGGCCAGTGGCAGCTGCACGCGATCGTTGCCGTCCAGGATCGTGGCGTAGATGTTGGCGTCCTGGTGGATCAGCAAGGCGCCGTCACGCCCATCCTTGGCGGCGATCAGGCGCAGCTGGCCGCGCTTGGCCTCGGGGGCGAAATGGGTCTCCTGGTAGCTCGGGGCGATGTTCTCCTGGTCGGGGAACAGCCAGATCTGCAGGAAGTGCACCGTCTCGTTGGCCGAATGGTTGAACTCGCTGTGGCTGACCCCGCTGCCGGCGCTCATGCGCTGCACGTCGCCGTAGCGCAGCACCGAGCCGGTGCCCATCGAGTCCTTGTGCTCCAGTGCGCCGCCGAGGACGTAGGAGATGATCTCCATGTTGGCGTGGCTGTGGGTGCCGAAGCCCTGGCCGCCCTGCACACGATCCTCGTTGATCACCCGCAGCGGGCCGAAGCTGGTGTAGCGCGGGTCGTAGTAGTTGGCGAAGGAGAAGGTGTGCATGGAGTTCAGCCAGCCATGGTCGGCCTTGCCACGGGTAGTGCTCTTGCGGATCTGCAGCATGGTGGATCTCCTCGGGTATTCGATGGTTTCGATGGTGGTCAGGGAGGCGTTTGCCGCGTCCCTTTCCTGTTGGCGCCAGTATCCGCTTGCGCCTGGGGTTTGAAAAACGGATAGTTTCGCAAGCCATCATCGAAAAATTCGAATGCTCAAGCTCAGCCTGGATGCCCTGCAGATCCTGGACGCCATCGACCGCCGCGGCTCGTTCGCGGCCGCCGGCAAGGCGCTGCACAAGGTGCCGTCGACCATTTCCTACACGGTGTCCAAGCTGGAACAGGACCTGGGCGTGCAGCTGTTCGACCGGGTGGGCCCGCGCGCGCAGCTGACCCAGGCCGGGCAGGCGCTGCTGGAAGAGGGGCGGCACCTGCTGCGTGCGGCGCGCGAGCTGGAGATGCGGGTGCGCCGGGTGGCCTCGGGCTGGGAAGCGGAGCTGACCGTCGCGGTGGACTCGATGTTCCAGCCGGCGCTGTTGGCCGAGGACGTGCGCGCGTTCAATGCGGTGGCCGAACAGACCCGCGTGCGGCTGATCAGCGAGTCGCTGTCGGGCACCTGGGAGGCCCTGCTGGATCGTCGCGCGGACCTGCTGGTGGGCGCGGCTGGCGAAGGGCCGAGTGGTGGCGGCTACGTGGTGGAGCCGATGGGCGTGGTGGAATTCGTGTTCGCGGTGTCGCCCTCGCATCCGCTGGCGGCGGCGCCCGGGCCGTTGGGGCGCGAGCAGCTGGCGGCCCACTGTGCGATCGCGGTGGCCGATTCGGCGCGGCGGTTGCTGCCGCGCACGGTGGGCCTGCTGATGGGGCAGGAGACGGTGACGGTGCCCGATACGGTCAGCAAGTTCCGCCTGCAATGCGCCGGGCTGGGGTTCGGCTTCCTGCCGGCGCCGTACGTGCAGCAGGCGGTGCAGCAGGGCCGGCTGGTGATCAAGCAGGTGGAAGAGCCCAAGCCCGACGAGACCTTCTGGCTGGCCTGGCGGCCGGGCGAGGAGGGGGCTGCGCTGCGCTGGTGGCGGGCGCGTATGCAGGGTCCGGTGGTGATGGCCGGCTGGTGGCCGACGATGCAGAGCTGGTTGGGATAGGGCGCCTGGCTCGGTGCGGTCAAGCTGAATCGCCGCTGCGCTGTCATCGCACGGTCATGTGGATGCGATAGAGCGCCTCGGCATCGGTCGGTACCCTGCCGGGCTCAATCTGGTTTCCCGTGTGTCCCTCATGAAGCGCCTGCTGCTGTTGTTGCTGGCCGGGGCCGGCCTGTGGCTGGCTGCCTGCTCCTCGCTCACCTCCACCGCTGCCTCGACCTCGCTCAGCGACCGGCTGGTCGCGCCCGGTGGCGTGTCCACGTTGCTGGACACCGCGGGCATTGCCGCAGCGGTGGACAGTGTGCCCAACCGGCATGGCCGGGTCACCAGCCGGGCCGGCGTGCCGATCTTCTGGCGGGCGTTCGACCCGGGCCAGTACGGGCTGCGTTACCAGTACCTGGCCCAGCAGCACGAGAACGGCGAGCCGCTGCAGACCGGGCTTGCGTTGGCGCTGCCTATGCCGTTCCGCGCGCAGCCGCCGCGCGGCACCGTGGTGCTGCTGCACGGCTGGATGATGAACGGCGATGCGATGCTGCCGTGGTCGTTGCAACTGGCCCAGGCCGGCTACCGCGTGGTCACCATCGACCTGCGCAACCATGGCCATTCCGGTGCGGGTCCGTCGGGCTATGGCACGTTCGAGTCGGACGATGTGATCGACGTGATCGATGCGCTGCAGGCGCGCGGCGAAGTGGTGGGGCCGCTGTACCTGTTCGGTGTGTCCTACGGCGCGGCCACGGCGGTGTTTGCCGCCGACAAGCTGGGCGACCGGGTCAGCGGCGTGGTGGCGATGGAGTCCTTTGCCAACGCCGGCGATGCCATCCGCAGCATGATCCCGCACCTGATGGCATTGCAGCCCAGCGCGTGGAAGGCCCAGGCGATGGCCGCCTACGGGCGCTGGCGCTACGGCGGGCAGGACATCGACGCGGTGATTGCCGCGGCCAGCCAGCGCCTGGACCTGGACCTGGATCGCGTCGACGTGGCCGGCGCGCTGGCCGACACGCGTGCCTGCGTATTGCTGGTGCACGGGCAGGATGATCAGCACGTGCGGGTGGACCAAGGCCGACGGCTGGCCTTGGCCAGCCCGCGCGTGCATTACATCGAAATGCGCGGCGAAGACCACATTACGCTGCCGTTGCGGCTGGATCTGCTGGGTGGGGTGGTGGATGACTGGCTTGCGCAGGAGGGTCCTGCCGGCGCGCGCTGCGCCGCGCCGCAGATGCCGCATGAGGCCGACCGGCTGGTGATGGCGCAGCTGCAGGCGCAAGCGCCGCGCGGATGATCGCGCGATAGGCGTCGCAGGCCAATGCGGTAGTGCCGGCCGCTGGCCGGCTCCAGGCGATCCCAGCATTCGGTAGTGCCGGCCGCTGGCCGGCTCCACGCGATCCCAGCATTCCGTAGTGCCGGCCGCTGGCCGGCTCCACGCAAATCTCCCAGCGTTCATGACGAGCCGGCCAGCGGCCGGCACTACGCGTGTTTGTTCGAGGGGCAGGGGGAGCCGGCCAGCGGCCGGCACTACGCGTGGTTGTTCGAGGGTCATGACGAGCCGGCCAGCGGCCGGCACTACGCGTGGTTGTTCGAGGATCATGACGGGCCGGCCAGCGGCCGGCACTACGCGGTCGTTCGTTGGTCGGGGTCGGTCGACGCGCGTTGGCCGATGCGGAACGCAAAAAAAAACAGCAGCCCAGGGCTGCCGTTTTTCATCGATGCAATGGTGCGCCCGGAGAGATTCGAACTCCCGACCGCCTGGTTCGTAGCCAGGTACTCTATCCAACTGAGCTACGGGCGCATTTGCATTGTCTGGTTGTGCGTCCTGCCGTACGTGTTGCCACGTTCGACGGGATGGCAGGCGAGCCTGCTGTGCGATGTAATGGTGCGCCCGGAGAGATTCGAACTCCCGACCGCCTGGTTCGTAGCCAGGTACTCTATCCAACTGAGCTACGGGCGCATTTACATCACGTTGTACTGCTGATGCCAACGGCGGAGTTGGCAACCTGTTGATGGTGCGCCCGGAGAGATTCGAACTCCCGACCGCCTGGTTCGTAGCCAGGTACTCTATCCAACTGAGCTACGGGCGCGTCAACAGGAGCGGAATTATGCGGATGTGGGCCGCATTCGTCAACGCCTTTGTGAAGAACTTCACTCAAATGAATGAAAAAGCAGCGTGGCCACGGCCTGCGGCGATTTCATCCACGCGAAGTGATCCGCATCGGTTCCCAGCGTCGCCGCATCGAGCACGCGCAGCGTGGCCTGCACCTGCGGCAGCTTGGCCAGCAGGCCCTGCATCGAAGGGACCGGCGCCAGCCAGTCCTGCGCCATCACCACGGCCGTGGCGCGGCCGCGCACGGTGCGCAGGCCGGCTTCAAGGTCGTCGGTGATGCCGACGCCGGCGTAATGATTGGTCAGCCCGACCCGGGCCCAGTCGCCGATCAGGCCGCGTGCCTCGGTGCCACCGAACCCCAGCCTACGCCCGTGCAGCACGCCCTGGCGTTGCGCCAGCCAGGGCAGGAAGCGGTAGATCAACGGTAGCGTCCAGCCGCGTGGGCCGGGAAAGGTGCGCCAGTACGGCGTGCCGCTGGCGACCAGCCACACGCGCTGGAACACCGCCGGGTGCAGCCCGGCAAAGCAGCAGGCCAGCTGCCCGCCCAGGCTGTGCCCGCCGATGAGGGTGTCCATCGCGGCGCCGTCCCGCGGGAGTGCGGCCAGGCTGGCCGGCAGGTCGTGGTAGAGGATCTCGCGATAGCCCCAGTCCTGCGTGCGCGAGGGGCGCAGGCTGCTGCTGCCGTTGCCGCGCCACTCGTGCAGGTACACGGCGATGCCGTACGCGGCCAGCGCATCGGCCAACGGCAGGTAATGGCGTGCCGCCACGCCCAGTGCCGGCAACCACAGCAAGCACGCGCGTGGCTGCGCCGGCACGCGGGCCAGCAGGTCGAAACGGTGGTCGTCGGCGGCCACGACCGGCAACGTCAGCGCCTCGATCATGCCGGGCGCGCCGCGCCGAAGTGGTCGATCACCAGCACTTCGCTGCGCCCCGGGTAGTAGCCCCCCTGCAGGCCGCGGGCGACGTAGTCGATGGCTGCTTCACAGGCATTGGGCAACGACAGGCCCTGGCACAACTGCGCGGTGATTGCCGAGGCCAGCGTGCAGCCGGTGCCATGGGCGTCCACCGGCAGGCGGGCGTGGATGAATTCGTCGCGGGTGACGCCGTCGAAGTAGCGATCGACCACGCGCGCACCCTCGTGCAAATGGCCGCCTTTCAGCAGCACCGCGCCGGTGCCCAGATCGAGCAGGGCCGCAGCGGCATCCTCGGCTTCGTCGGCGCTGGTGATGGGACGGCCGAGCAGCAGCTCCGCTTCGGGAATGTTCGGGGTCAGCAGCGTGGCCAGTGGCAGCAGGCGCGTGCGCATCGCGTGCAGCGCGCTGTCCTCCAGCAGCCTGGCACCGCTGGTGGCCACCATCACCGGGTCCAGCACCACGTGCGTGGGGCGGTACTTCTCCAGCGCATCGGCCACCAGCCCGATCACCTCGGCATTGGCCAGCATGCCCAGCTTCACGGCGTGGATGTCGAAGTCGGCAAAGCAGGCGTCGATCTGTGCCTGCAGGAACGCCAGCGGCGGTACGTGGACCGCGGTGACGCCGCGGGTGTTCTGCGCGGTCAGCGCGGCAATCGCCGACAGGCCATGCACGCGGTGGGCGGCGAACGCCTTGAGATCGGCCTGGATACCGGCGCCACCGCCGGAGTCGGAGCCGGCGATGGTGAGGGCGGAAACGGGAGAAGAGGGGGTCATGCGGCGATTGTGCAATGTTTGCCGCTGGCGTGCTGCTCAGTGCGGGCGCCACCGCCGCCATTGCTGGAACAGCATGTAGCCCAGGCCGGTGCAGCCGGTCAGCAGGGCAGGGGCCAGCAGCGCGTCGTACCCCCAGCGCAGGAACAGCCATGCGCCCAGGACGCCGCCGGCGAGGAAGCCGCTGACGATCAGCCCGCTGAGGGTCAAGCGTCGGATCGGCAACGGCAGCCCGCGCAGCAGGTGGCCCAGGCCGATGCCCAGGTCGGTGAACATGCCGCTGAGGTGGGTGGTGCGCACCACCGCGCCGCTGAAGGTGGTGGCCATGGCGTTCTGCAACCCGCAGGCCATCGCCGCGGCCAGTGCGCCCCAGATCTGTTGCTGTTTGAACAGCGGGATGGCGGCCAGCAGCAACAGCGATTCCAGCGTGAGCACCACCCCATAGCGGCGGCCCAGCTGCAGGGTGCTGTCCTGCACGATCATGCCGCTGAGCATCGCGCCCAGGCAGAACGCGATCAGCAGGCCCCACAGATGACCGACCACGCGCCAGTCGCGTTGTGCCAGCGCCATGCCAAGCTGGCTGGTGGTGCCGGTCATGTGGCTTACCGCCTGGTGTTCGAATCCCAGGAAGCCGACCACGTTGACCATGCCGGCCACGCAGGACAGCGCGATCGCACCGATCCATACCCAGGTCGGAAGCCGGATGCTCATCCGGCGTGCGGGCGGCTCATCGCGGCACGGTCAGTGCCATGCTCAACGGCCCTTCGGCGGGCCGTTGAACTGCACATCGGAGAAGGTGCCGGTGGCCGGATCGAACACCGCGCCCCAGAACTGCGCCCCGCCGTCACAGACCCGGATGGCGTCGCGCGCCGGGTCGATATCGGTGCCGTCGGGCAGATGGAAGGCGTTGAGGTAGATCAGCTGCTTGCCGCCCATCTCGATGCCGACGTACTGCCGGTCGAAATCGGCCGCATGGGGCACCTGGGCGTCCAGGCCGGGCAGCTGGGCTTCCAGCTGTTCCACCTGCTGGCGGCTGGGTGCCCAGTAGCCGGTGACAGCCCCGGCCTCGCGGCCGGGGCTGGAACGTGAGCAGGTGTCCAGCACCTGGGCGGCGATCACCGGGCGGGTGACCACCCAGGACTGGCCGGTCTTGACTGCGGTGGGCACGCTGGCGCCCGGGCGGACGTTGGCAGGCGTGCAGGCGGCCGCCAGCGCAGCAAGCGCCAGCGGCAGGACGGCACGGGACAGGGAACGGCTCACAACACCTCCGAGGCGTAATCGGCCAGGCGCGAACGCTCGCCACGACGCAGCGTGACGTGGGCGCTGTGCGGCCAGTTCTTGAAGCGGTCCACCGCGTAGGTCAGGCCCGAGGTGGTTTCGGTCAGGTACGGGGTGTCGATCTGTTCGACGTTGCCCAGGCAGACGATCTTGGTGCCGGGGCCGGCACGGGTGATCAGGGTCTTCATCTGCTTGGGGGTGAGATTCTGTGCTTCGTCCAGGATCAGGTAGCGCGACAGGAAGGTGCGCCCGCGCATGAAGTTCAGCGAGCGGATCTTGATCCGGCTGGCGATCAGGTCGTTGGTGGCCGCACGGCCCCACGCGCCGCCTTCCTGGGTGTGGGTGAGCACTTCCAGGTTGTCGGTGAGCGCGCCCATCCACGGCGTCATCTTCTCTTCCTCGGTGCCGGGCAGGAAGCCGATGTCCTCGCCGACGCTGACCGTGGCACGGGTCATGATGATTTCGCGGTAGCGCTGCTGGTCCATGGTCTGGGCCAGGCCGGCGGCCAGCGCCAGCAGGGTCTTGCCGGTGCCGGCGGTGCCGAGCAGGGTGACGAAATCGATCTCCGGGTCCATCAGCGCGTTGAGGGCGAAATTCTGCTCGCGGTTGCGCGCGCTGATGCCCCACACCGCGTGGCTGCCGTGGCGGAAGTCGTTGACCAGCGACAGGGTGATCTTGTCACCGTCCACCTTGGCCACGCGCAGTTCGACTTCATCGTCGCCCGGCAGGTAGGCGTACTGGTTGGGGTGCCAGCTCTCGTCTTCGCTGGCGATGATTTCGTAACTGGTGCGGCCCTTGTCGCTCCAGCTGCGCAGGTTGTCGGTGTGCTTCTTCCAGAAGTCTTCCGGTAGTTCGGTGGCGCCGGTGTAGAGCAGGCTGAAATCGTCCAGCGCGCGGTCGTTTTCGTAGTCTTCGGACACGATGCCGGCGATGGCCGCCTTGATCCGCAGGTTGATGTCCTTGGAAACGAACACCACCGGGATCTCGGGGATCTGCTCCTTCAGCGCCAGGATCGCGCCGAGGATGGCGTTGTCCGGGATGACCGCGCCAAAGCTCTTGCCCGCGTCGAAATGACTGGTCTGGAAACGCAGCAGACCCACGCTCTGCTTGCCGCGCAGCTGCAGCCCGTTGGGCCGAAGCAGCGGAATGCCGTCGGCCAGGTTGTCCAGGCCCGAGGCCTGCACCAGCTCGTTGAGGAAACGGCTGACCTGGCGCGCGTTGCGGCTGGCCTCGGTGGTGCCCTTCTTGCCGTTGTCCAGCTCTTCGATCACCTGCATCGGCAGGTAGACATCATGCTCCTCGAACTTGAACAGCGCGGTCGGATCGTGCATGAGCACGTTGGTATCCAGAACGTAGATGCGCTTGCCTCGGGTCATCGTCATTTCCTGGTGGCAGAACAGGGACAAGCCATCACAGCCTGCAGGGCAGGGTGATGGCCATTGGGGGGTGCAGGTTGGTCACTGGGTTTTCGCGGCCTTCAGGGCTTCAAGGACGGTGTCTGCGTGGCCGGCCACCTTGACCTTGCGCCACGCCTGCACGATACGACTGTCGGGCGAAATCAGGAAGGTGCTGCGCTCGATGCCGCGCACCTGCTTGCCGTACATGTTCTTGAGCTTGATCACGTCGAAGGCGGTGCACAGCGCTTCGTCGCCATCGCTGATCAGCGGGAAGGCGAAGCCCTGCTTGGCGCAGAAGTTGTCGTGGGATTTGACCGAATCGCGGGAGACGCCGAACACGCGCGCATCGAGGCGGGTGAATTCGGGCAGCAGGGCGTTGAAGTCGATGCCTTCGGTGGTGCAGCCCGGGGTGCTGTCCTTCGGGTAGAAGTACAGCACCAGCCACTGGCCGGCGAGTGCGCCGAGAGAGGTGTGCTCGCCGCCGGACAACGCCAGCGGCAGTGCGAGGGTGGTGCTGTCCAGGGTGTCGCCGTCGTTCATGGGTTCCTTTCCGGATCCTGGGGTCGTGCCATTACAACTGCATGAAACGCTGCGCGCCCGTGACGAACGCGCGAACGATCAGAACTTCATCGGATCCATGATGGCATCCAGGTTCAGGTGGTCGCAGAACTCGAGGAAATCGTCGCGCAGCGCGGCGATGTGCATGTTGGCCGGCACCCCGATGGTGACCTGTGCCGAGAACATCTCCGCCCCGGTCTGCATCGCCCGGTAGCGGGTGCTCTGCAGATTCTCGATGGTGATGCCCTGGCGGTCGAAGAAATCGGCCAGCTGGAACAGGATGCCCGGCTTGTCGGCGGCGATCACTTCCACGATGTACGGCAGCAGGTTGGACTGCGCCTGCTTGGCACCGGTGCGGTACCACACCAGCTTCAGGCCCTCTTCGCGCTCGAGCCGGGTCAGCATGGCTTCCAGCTTGGCCACCGCGTCCCACGAGCCGGTGGCCAGCGCGGTCACCGAGACGTCGCGGCCCACCGTGGCCAGGCGTGCATCGACCAGGTTGCAACCGCTGTCGGAGATACGCCGGGTGACGGGCAGCAGGGGGGACTCCGGATGCGTCGTGTAGGCGTTGATCAGGAGATGGTTTTCGGTCGGCGCAGGCCGCGGCGTGGTGTCGGTCAAGAGGGTTCCGGGTGATGCAAGGTGAGTCTGAACGGCCGGCGACGGCACGTTCGCCGGAGTCCAGCATACTTGCCCGTGCTTTCGACCCGCAAGTAACATGCAACGTACATCCGGCCGGCGTTTAGGCCCGCCGGGTTCCCCCTTTCTTCCGAGCAACGTTTCCTTGTCCCTTTCCGGTCTCATCACCGCGCTGGCCACGCCTTTCAAGGCCAATGGCGCATTGGATCCCGACGGTTGGCAGCGCCTGCTGCATCTGCAACTGGAGGGTGGCGTTCACGGGGTGGTGGTTGCCGGTTCGACCGGCGAGGCCGCTACCCTGTCCGACGACGAGTACGACCAGCTGCTGCGCAGCGCGGTCAAAACCGTGGCCGGGCGCATCCCGGTGCTGGCCGGGACGGGCCTGTCGGGCACGGCGAAAACCATCGAACAGACCCGCCGGGCGGCCGCCAGCGGCGCCACCCATGCGCTGGTGGTGACCCCGCCCTACGTGCGCCCCACCCAGGAAGGGCTCATCGCCCATTACCGCGCCGTCGCCGACCAGGGCGGGCTGCCGGTGATCCTGTACAACGTGCCCGGCCGGACCGGCTGCGACATGCTGCCCGAGACCGTGGCCGTGCTGGCTGCCCACCCGAACATCGTGGGCATCAAGGAAGCGGTGGGCGATGTGGGCCGCGTGCAGGCCCTGCTGGCGCTGCGTTCGGCCGATTTTGCCGTTCTCAGTGGCGATGACGGCACCGCGGCGCGCTCGATCCTGTCCGGCGTGGATGGCTTGATCTCGGTGGGCTCCAATGCCTTGCCGGGCGCATACCGACGCATGTGCGACCTGGCTGCGGCCGGCGAGCGCGAGGCAACCGAGGCGTGGGATGCCCGCCTGGAGCCGTTCCATGAATTCTGCGGCGTGGAGTCCAATCCGATCCCGGTGAAGGACCTGCTGCGCCGGATCGGCATCGGCCACGGGCTTCGCCTGCCGCTGCTGTCCCTGTCTGCGGCGCACCATGCCGCTGCCGAACACCTGGCCACCGATATCGGTGCGCTGGAAGCACTATCCAACCACTGACCACCCGTGGTCACCCAGGAGATTCCCATGCGTCAATCCGTTTCCGCCATCCGCGTGTTGTCCTTCGCGATCCTGGCTACCGCCACCCTCGTGGGTACCACCGGTTGCTTCAAGCGCGGGGCCAAGGGCGACTACGCGCTGGCGCCGGAAATGCGCCCGCTGGAAGTGCCGCCGGACCTGAACGCCCCGGGCGGCAGCCCGGCCGCCCAGGTGCCGGTGCTGGCCTCGCAGGCGGCCAAGCCCGCGCCGGCGGCAGCGTCCACCCAGGCTCCGACCAACGCCGCAGGCTTCACCGTGCCGGGCAGCAAGGACGAGGTGTTCGGCAAGGTCGGCACCGCGCTGGAATCGGTGGCCGGCGTGAAGGTCGCCAGCAAGGCACAGCTGCT
Organism: Stenotrophomonas rhizophila; assembly: GCF_000661955.1. Classification (NCBI taxonomy): domain Bacteria; kingdom Pseudomonadati; phylum Pseudomonadota; class Gammaproteobacteria; order Lysobacterales; family Lysobacteraceae; genus Stenotrophomonas; species Stenotrophomonas rhizophila. Next base: position 2,833,472 of record NZ_CP007597.1, on the reverse strand, counting down.
GGGCTCCTATGACGTGGCCTATGAAGGCAGCGACTTCCTGGTCCGCGTGGTCGGTGTTGAAGCCGGCGCCTACGTGTCGGCTGTGGACCCGCGCGGCCTGCCGGCCACCGGCGCCGCCCCGACCAAGCTGCTGGGCGAGCTGAAGGCGAAGCTGGCTCCGTAAGGAAACCTGCGGTAGGTCCGGTTGCTGGCCGGGCAGGGATGCATTGCGTGCCTGCCCGGGTCTGACGCTGATGGCGTTGGGGCGAAGGGCAGCCGGCCAGCGGCCGGCACTACCGGGGATCCGGTTGGGGAAACGAAAAGGGCGCCCTGGGCGCCCTTTTTCGTCCGGGGATCCGGTTGGGGAAACAAAAAGGGCGCCTTGGGCGCCCTTTTTCGTTCGGGGATCCGGTTGGAGAAACGAAAAGGGCGCCCTCGGCGCCCTTTTTCGTTTGCGGCTGGCCGCGGCTCAGCGTTCCAGCAGCGGCAGCTTGTCCGGCTTGCCGTCCCATTCGCCGGCGTCGGCGGGCGGGTCCTTGCGCACGGTCAGCACCGGCCAGGATTTGGCCAGCTCGGCGTTCAGGGCGACGAACGCTTCCTGCCCGGCGGGCACGTCGTCTTCAGGGAAAATCGCGTTGACCGGGCATTCCGGTTCGCACAGGGTGCAGTCGATGCACTCGTCCGGGTCGATCACCAGGAAGTTCGGGCCTTCATGGAAGCAATCCACGGGGCACACTTCCACGCAATCGGTGTGTTTGCACTTGATGCAGTTTTCGGTGACAACGAAAGGCATGGGGAAATCCGGCGTTAAGCCGCGTAATTCTAGAACAGGTTGTGGCTGAATGCTGGCGTGGCGTGCTCAGTCGGCCCGCCGGCTGTCCGGGTAAGTGTGGGTAGCCCTTGTGCTGCAACGCGTTGCGGGGTCTGCATGGCGATCGGGCCGGGCGGTTGCGGGGTCTGCGCACCCGCGCGCTGGGCGCGGGGATTCCCTGTGCACGTGCGTCGCCGCTGCCTAAGCGCCCGGTGCATGCCCGACCCGCAGCGGGTCAGGCCACGTGGACCCGGCTCTCCGGCAGGCCAGGCTGGTCCTGGCGCGCGCTGAACAGGCTGCCCGCATGCGGGCTTGCGGCCAGGGCTTCGGGCGTGTGGTCCAGCTGCGAACTGATCACGTACAAGGTGCGCAGGTCGGCGCCGCCGAAGGCAACGCAGGTGGGGTTCTTCACCGGCACCGGCTGCACCTGCAGCAGTGCGCCGTCGGCGCCATAGCAGCTCACCTGGCTGGCGCGCCATTGTGCGTTCCAGACCCGCCCGCCGGCATCCACCGCCGACCCGTCGGGCTCGGCGGCGCGGTTGGCCAGCGTGGTGAACACGCGCACGTTGGCGGTGCTGGCGCGCTCGGGGTCGTAATCGCAGGCCATGATCCGTGGCGTCACCGAATCGCACCAGTACAGCGTGCGTCCGTCCAGGCTGAAGCTGATCGCGTTGGGAATCACGATGCCCGGCAGCGGCAGTGTGCGCAGGCCGTGGCGGCTGGAGTACTGATAGAAGCGGCCGTCGGCGGCGCGCGCCGGGTGTTCGTTCATGGTGCCGAACACGAAGTTGCCGTGGCGGTCGGCGCGACCATCGTTGCTACGCGTGTACGCGTTGTGTGGGTCCACGTCGGCCAGCCACTGCAGCGGCAGCGCCTCGTCGGTGGCTGCGGCCAGGTCGGCGCGGTGCAGCGAACTGACCAATGCCACCAGCAGCGTGCCGTCGTCGAACAGTCCGATGCAGCCGGGCCGGTCCGGCAACACCCAGTGGCGCGTGCTGCCGCTGGCCGGCGTGTGCTGCCACAACTGGCGTTCGGCGATGTCGATCCAGAGCAGGCTCTGCCGCCGGTCGCACCAGAGCACGCCCTCGCCGTGGGTGCAGCGGCTGTCCACCGCCAGCGTGGCCGGCGCGCGTTCGAGGCTCATCGCGACGCACCGGCGGGCATCCGCACCATCGGCGTGGCGCCACAGCGGGATAGGGCAATCAGGCGAACGTACATGGGCATGGGCAGGCGCTCCTCCACAATGCCGCCCCACGCCCGGGAGTGGGCAGGGCGGCCAGGCGGGCATGGTCGCAGTGGAGGGCGTCGGTGATCAACCGGTGGGCGAGCGCGGCGATGCCCGCACCGCCGCGGGCCGCCGCCAGGTCCGGGCCCACCCGCCGCCGCCCAGCCGGCGGGAAAGGTATGAGAACCTGCGCCATCCGTCCCTGCTGCGGTCGTGCGCAGCGTCCCTTCAACCCAGGGTTTCCCATGACCAGTGCTTCGCTCAGCAGTACACGTGCCGGCAGCGGCGAGAACACCGGCTTCATCATCCTGATCAGCTGCGTGGCCACCATCGGTGGCTTCCTGTTCGGGTTCGACAGCGGCGTCATCAACGGCACCGTCGATGGCCTCAAGGACACCTTCCAGTCCAGCTCGGCCGGGATCGGCTTCGAAGTGGCCTCGATGCTGCTCGGCTGCGCGATCGGTGCGTTCTTCGCCGGCCGCCTGGGCGACCGGCTCGGGCGCCGCGGCGTGCTGATCATCGCGGCGGCGATGTTCCTGTTCTCGGCCCTGGGGGCCGGCGCGGCGCACAGCTCCACGGTGTTCATCATCGCCCGGGTGATCGGCGGGTTTGCGGTCGGCGCGGCCAGCGTGATGTCGCCGGCCTACATCGCCGAGGTGGCCTCGGCCCGGTACCGCGGGCGGCTGGCCACGGTGCAGCAGATCGCGATCATCAGCGGGTTGTTCTGCGCCTTCCTGAGCAACTACCTGCTGGCCAAGGCGGCCGGCGCCTCCACCGAGTCCCTGTGGCTGGGCCAGGCGGCATGGCGCTGGATGTTCTGGATGCAGGCCATTCCCTCGCTGCTGTTCCTGTGCCTGTTGCTGCTGATCCCCGAAAGCCCGCGCTTCCTGGTGGTCAAAGGGCGCCGTGACCAGGCCCTGGCGGTACTGACCCGTCTGTACGGGCCGGCCGAGGCCCAGGCCAAGATCACCGAGATCGAAGGCTCGCTGTCCCAGGACCAGCACCGCCCGACCTTCTCGGACCTGATCAGCAAGGCCACCGGCACGCTGCGCCCGATTGTCTGGATCGGCATCGGTCTGGCGGTGTTCCAGCAGCTGGTGGGCATCAACGTCGTCTTCTACTACGGCGCGGTGCTGTGGCAGGCGGTGGGCTTTTCGGAGAACGACGCGCTGCTGATCAACGTGCTGTCCGGTGCGCTCAGCATCGGTGCCTGCCTGGTCACCGTGGTGCTGATCGACCGTATCGGCCGCAAGCCGCTGCTGTGGATCGGCTCGGTGGGCATGGCGATCTCGCTGGCGCTGGTCACCATCGCCTTCGCCAGCGGGTCGCTGGATGCCGGCGGCAAGCTGCAGTTGTCCGACAGCATGGGCGTGCTGGCGCTGGTGGCGGCGAATGTCTACGTGATCTTCTTCAACATGTCCTGGGGCCCGGTGATGTGGGTGATGCTGGGCGAGATGTTCCCCAACCAGATCCGCGGCTCGGGGCTGGCGGTGGCTGGTGCGGCGCAGTGGACGGCCAACTTCGCCATCACCGTGTCCTTCCCGGTCCTGCTGGGCAGCATCGGCCTGGCCGGGGCGTACGGCATCTATACGGTGGCCGCGGTGCTGTCGGTGTTTTTCGTGCTGCGCTTCGTCAACGAGACCAAGGGCAAGGAGCTGGAGCAGATGGAGGGCTGAGCGCGCGCCCGACCGGGGCGACCCGGTCGGGCGATGCAGCGGGTGGCACGTGCTCCCCGTTGCGCGCCTGGCAGGGCAGGGGCTGGCGGCCCCGGGCCTGGAACGCAAAAAACCCCGCCGTGGCGGGGTTTTTGGCTTCCGTGCAGTGCGACTGGTGCTCCCTAGGGGACTCGAACCCCTGTTTTAGCCTTGAGAGGGCCACGTCCTAACCATTAGACGAAGGGAGCAGGCTTTGTCGCGAACTGCGCAGCGCGCTAGTATATGGACCTAGATGCCATTGGGCAATCCCGAAAACTCAACCGGAAGCGCCAACATCAATTCTTCTGCTACATCACCGTTCAGCCTGCGCGTGATTCCGCGCGACCAGCACACCATCTCCCGCAAGGACATCAGCCCCAACGCGTTGCGCGTGTTGTACCGGCTGCGTGATTCCGGGTTCGCTGGCTACCTTGTCGGGGGCGCCGTGCGCGACCTGCTGGTCGGAGGCAACCCCAAGGACTTCGACGTGGCCACCGATGCCACCCCGGAACAGGTCAAGGCGCTGTTCCGCAACTGCCGCCTGATTGGCCGCCGCTTCCGGCTGGCCCATGTGGTGTTCGGTCGCGAAATCATCGAAGTGGCCACCTTCCGCGCCAACATCGACGATGGCAGCGGCGACCGCGAGATGGAAAACGGCATGCTGGTCCGCGACAACGTCTACGGCAGCATCGAAGACGACGCGATCCGCCGTGACTTCACCTGCAACGCCCTGTACTACGCCATCGAGGACTTCTCGGTGCGCGACTACACCGGCGGCTTCGAAGACGTCCAGGCGCGCCTGATGAAACTCATCGGCGACCCGGAAAAGCGCTACCAGGAAGACCCGGTGCGGATGCTGCGCGCGGTGCGCCTGGCGGCCAAGCTCGGCTTCCAGATCGACGACGCCAGCGCCGAGCCGCTGCCGCGGCTTGCCGGCCTGCTGGCCGAAGCCGCGCCGGCGCGCCTGTTCGAGGAAGTGCTCAAGCTGTTCCTGTCCGGGCACGGCGTGGCCAGCTTCGAAGGCCTGGAACGTTATGGCCTGCTGGACGTGATGTTCCCGGAAAGTGCGGCCGCGCTACGCAGCAACCGCAGTGGCGCGCTGCGCCGGATGGTCATCGAAGGCCTGCACAACACCGACCTGCGCGTGGCCAACGATGAGCCGGTGTCGCCGTCGTTCCTGTTCGCGCTGCTGCTGTGGCCGGCGTTCTGCCGCGCCCTGGCCAGCCTGCAGAAGCAGGGCGTGGCGCTGGAAGAGGCGCAGCGCCGCGCCGCCGACCGCGTCACCCTGCACCAGCTGACCACCATCGCGCTGCCGCGCCGCTTCTCGCTGCCGATGCAGGAGATCTGGCTGCTGCAGGGGCGTTTCAGCTCGCGCCAGCGCAAGCGCGTGATCCGCACCCTGACCCATCCGCGCTTCCGCGCCGCCTACGACTTCCTGGTGTTGCGCCAGGTGGCCTCCAGCGAGCACAGCGCCGACGTCGAGTTCTGGCGCGAAGCCCAGCTGCAGTCCGGCCCGGAGCTGGATTCGGCGCTGGATGCGGCGCATGTCGAGGGTGAGGTCGACGAAGACGGTGCACCGCGCAAGCGTCGGCGCCGGCGTCGTCGTCCGGGCGGGGCCGCCACGGGCGAGTAAGACGTGACCGCTGCCTGCATTGGATTGGGCGCCAACCTGGGCGACGCCGCGCAGACCCTGCGCGACGCGTTCGAGGCCCTGGCGGGGCTCCCGCGCACCACGCTGCGCGCGTGCTCCCGGTTGTACAGCACGCCGGCCTGGGGCAATGAAGACCAGCCGGCGTTCGTCAACGCCGCGGCGCTGCTCGACACCGCGCTGAGCGGCCCGGAGCTGCTGGACGCGCTGCTGGGCATCGAGCGCGACTTCGGCCGGGTTCGCCAGCCGGGCGTGCACTGGGGGCCGCGCACGCTGGACCTGGACCTGCTGCTGTTCGGCGAGGACGTCATCGACCTGCCGCAGCTGAAGGTCCCGCATCCCTACCTGCACGAGCGTGCGTTCGCGCTGCTGCCGCTGGCCGATATCGCCGCCGACGCGGTGATTCCCGGCCACGGCCGTGTGCGGGATGCTGTGATGCGGGTCGAGGCCTGCGGGATCGCGCCAATAGGGGGATAATGCGGGGCTTATCGCCACCGGTTATCAGCTCATGAGTACCCACGCAGACAGCAAGCCCTGGACCGTTCCCGCCCTGGCCGAGGCCAAGCGCAACGGCCAGAAGCTGGTGATGTTGACCGCCTATGACGCCGGGTTTGCGCGTGCGTTCGACGCCAATGGCGTGGACCTGATCCTGATCGGCGACTCGCTGGGCATGGTGGTGCAGGGGCATGATTCGACCCTGCCGGTGACCACCGATGACATGGTCTATCACACCCGCGCTGTGGCCCGTGTGCTGCAGCGTGCGTTGCTGGTGGCCGACCTGCCGTTCGGCGCCGACGCCACCCCCGAACGCGCGCTGGATGCCTCGCTGCGTCTGCTTCAGGCGGGCGCGGAGATGGTCAAGATCGAAGGCGCCGGGTTCAAGCTGGACATCATCCGCTACCTGGTCGAGCGCGAGATCCCGGTCTGCTCGCACCTGGGCCTGACCCCGCAGTCGGTGCTGCGCCTGGGCGGTTACCGCGTGCAGGGCCGGGGCGATGCCGCCCAGCAGCTGCGCGACGACGCCAAGGCGGCGGTCGCCGCCGGTGCCACCCTGATCGTGCTGGAGTGCGTGCCTACCCCGGTCGCCACCCAGGTCACCGCCGACGTGTCCGTGCCCACCATCGGTATCGGCGCCGGCCCCGGCTGCGACGGCCAGGTGCTGGTGCTGCATGATTTCCTCGGCCTGGACAGCGGCCATCGCCGACCCAAGTTCGTCAAGGATTTCCTTGCCGACGGCGGTTCGGTCGCCGGTGCTGTCCGTGCCTACGCCGACGCCGTGCGCGACGGCTCCTTCCCCGACGCAGAACACGCCTACGCCTCATGATCGAAACCGTCACCGAACTGTCCCGCCTGCGCGCCGTCGTCAACGGCTGGAAGCGTGAGGGCCTGCGCGTCGCGCTGGTCCCCACCATGGGCAACCTGCATGCGGGCCACTACTCGCTGGTCACGCTGGCCCGGCAGTACGCCGACCGCGTGGTCTCCAGTGTCTTCGTCAATCCGACCCAGTTCGGCCCCAACGAAGACTTCACCCGCTACCCGCGCACCCCGGAAGCCGACACCTCCGGGTTGGAGCAGGCCGGCTGCGACGTGTTGTGGCTGCCGACCGTCGAATCGATGTACCCGTTCGGCATCGAACTGGCCGCCAGCGTCAACGTGCCGGGCATCAGTGGCCTGCTGGAAGGCGCCCACCGCCCGGGCCATTTCGATGGCGTGTGCACGGTGGTCTCGCGCCTGTTCAACCAGGTGCAGCCGGACGTGGCCGCCTTCGGCAAAAAGGACTACCAGCAGCTGGCGGTGATCCGCCAGATGGTGGAAGACCTGGCCTTCCCGATCCAGGTGGTGGGCGGGGACATCGTGCGTGAAACCGACGGCCTGGCGATGAGCTCGCGCAACCAGTACCTCAACGCCGAGCAGCGCCCGGTCTCGACCACCATCCACCAGGTGCTGCTGGGCATGCGCGAAGGCTTCATCGCCGGCAAGACCCGCAGCCTGATCGAAGCCGAGGCCACCGCCGCCCTGCAGGCCGCCGGGTTCCAGGTGGACTATGCGGTGGTGCGCAAGCCGGACCTGTCCGAGCCGGCCGACGCCAATGACGGCACCCGCGTGGCCCTGATCGCCGCGCGCATCGGCAACACCCGGTTGATCGACAACCTGGAGTTCTGAGGGTGTAGCCCCCGGGGCGCCCGCCGTCCTGCGGATGTGACCCGAGATGACCGCGCAGCCACCCATGGGGTGGCTCTACCGCGGGGCGGGTGGGTCGTGACGATGCTGAACCGCTGGCAGCCCCCGGCACGGGCGGGCGCGGCTTGCCCTGCCGGTTGTCTGGCGGGTGCTAGAATTTCCCTTTCCTTTACCGTTGTCCCGTTGCCATGCATCTGTCCCTGCTCAAGACCAAGATCCACCGCGCCACCGTCACCCACTCCGAGCTGAACTACGAAGGTTCCATCGCCATCGATGACAACCTGCTGCAGGCCACCGGCATCCGTGAGTTCGAACAGGTGCACATCTGGGACGTCACCAACGGTGCGCGTTTCTCCACCTATGCCATCCGTGCCGAAGCCGGCAGTGGCGTGGTGTCGCTCAACGGCGGCGCGGCGCGCCACGTGCAGGTCGGCGACATCATCATCATCGCGGCGTTCGCCAGCATGAGCGAAGAAGAAGCTGACAGCTTCAAGCCGAAGTTGGTATATGTGGACGGCAAGAACCAGATCTCCCACACCAACGACAGCATCCCGACCCAGGCCGCATGACACAGCACAACGGATTCGACCCGCTCCACTCCCATGCCCAGCGCCTGCGTGGCGCAAGCATCCCTTCGTTGATCGCCGCCGAACCGGGCCGCGCACAATCGCTGGGGCTGCGGGTCGGTCCGTTGTACGTCAATTTCGCGCGGCAGAAGTACGACCGCGCGGCCTTGGACGCACTGCTGCAGCTGGCCGCCGAGCGCGATGTCGCCGGCGGCTTCCAGCGCCTGTTCCGCGGTGAAACGGTTAACCTGACCGAAGGCCGCGCAGCGCTGCATACCGCATTGCGGGGCGACCTCAGCGGCGCACCGGTGGCCGGCGAAGCCTTCGCCACTGCCGCCCAGGTCCGCGCGCAGATGGGCGACCTGATCGCCGCGCTGGAAAAGACCAACGTCACCGACATCGTCAGTGTCGGCATCGGTGGCTCGGACCTCGGCCCGCGCCTGGTTGCCGATGCGTTGCGCCCGGTCAGTGGCGCGCGCTTCCGCGTGCATTTCGTTTCCAACGTGGACGGCGCCGCCATGCAGCGCACGCTGGCCACGCTGGACCCGGCCACCACCGCCGGCGTCCTGATTTCCAAGACCTTCGGTACCCAGGAAACCCTGCTCAACGGGCAGATCCTGCATGACTGGCTGGGCGGCAGCGAGCGCCTGTACGCGGTCAGCGCCAACCCGGAGCGGGCGGCCAAGGCCTTCTCGATCGCCGCCGGCCGCGTGCTGCCGATGTGGGATTGGGTGGGCGGGCGCTACTCGCTGTGGTCGGCGGTCGGGTTCCCGATCGCGCTGGCGATCGGTTTCGAGCGCTTCGAACAGCTGCTGGCCGGTGCCGCGCAGATGGACGAACACGCGCTCACCGCGCCGCTCGAACAGAACCTGCCGGTCCTGCATGCCCTGACCGATATCTGGAACCGCAACCTGCTCGGCCATGCCACGCATGCGGTGATGACCTACGACCAGCGCCTGGCGCTGTTGCCGGCCTACCTGCAGCAGCTGGTGATGGAAAGCCTGGGCAAGCGCGTGCAGCTCGATGGCAGCCCGGTTGCCAGCGACACCGTGCCGGTGTGGTGGGGCGGGGCAGGCACCGATGTGCAGCACAGCTTCTTCCAGGCACTGCACCAGGGCACCAGCGTGATTCCGGCCGATTTCATCGGCTGCGTGCGCAACGATGACCCGTACGTGGTCAACCACCAGGCGCTGATGGCCAACCTGCTGGCACAGACCGAAGCGCTGGCCAACGGCCAGGGCAGCGACGACCCGCACCGTGCGTATCCCGGTGGCCGCCCGAGCACGCTGATCCTGCTCGACGCGCTCACCCCGCAGTCGCTTGGCGCGCTGATCGCCATGTACGAACACGCTGTGTACGTGCAGTCGATCATCTGGAACATCAACGCCTTCGACCAGTTCGGCGTGGAGCTGGGCAAGCAGCTGGCCAGCCAGTTGCTGCCGGCGTTGCAGGGTGAAGCGCATGCGATCACCGACCCGGTGACGCTGGAGCTGCTGGGCCGCCTGACGGCCTGACCACCGCGTAGAGCCGACCGTTGGCCGGCTAAAAGGGCAGGTAGAGCCGACCGTTGGTCGGCTATCGCGCGCAGCGCGCGGTGTTGATCGTTGTGGTGAAGAGCAGCCGACCAACGGTCGGCTCTACCGGTTGTTGCGCCCGCGTTTGCGCGGCCAACCCGCGCCCGGCCTTACCGGCTCGGGTCGCGTTCCGGACTCGGCCGCTTGGCCAGCTTGCGCTGCAGCGAGCGGCGGTGCATGCCGAGCAGGCGCGCGGCGGCCGATACGTTGCCGCCGGTTTCGTGCATGGCCTGCTGGATGTGTTCCCACTGCAGCCGGCTGATCGGGGTCATCGCGTCTGGCGGCTCCAGGTCGCCATCGTCGGCCGGGCCATCGTCTTCTTCGCCCAGTGCACGCAGGATCATCGGCACCGTGGCCGGTTTGGGCAGGTAGTCGTCGGCCCCCAGCTTGATCGCCTCCACCGCGGTGGCGATGCTGGCGTAGCCGGTGACCAGCAGGATCCGCATGTCTTCGCGCAGGGCGCGCAGCGGCTGGATCAGCGACAGGCCGGATTCGGAGCCCAGCTTCAGGTCGATCAGCGCATACGCCGGCGGGTTCTGCCGGGCCAGCAACAGCGCCGAGGCAATGTCGCTGGCGGTCACCGTTTCCAGGCCTTTGCGGCCCAGGCTGCGCTGCAGGGTGCGCAGGTACAGCTCGTCGTCGTCGACCAGCAGGCCATGGCTGGCAGCGGGCAGGGTGGGAATGTTCATGCGGAAGTCTCCGAAGACGTCAAAGGCAGGCGGAAGCCGACGCGGGTGCCGGCGCCGTTGGCCGGGCGCATCCACAGTTCGCCGTCCAGGCGTTCAATGGTGGCGTGCGACAGCGCCAGGCCCACGCCCATGCCCTGCGCCTTGCCGCTGTTGAACAGGGTGCCGGGCAGAACCGCCTGGCGGGCATCGAAGCCGTGGCCGTAGTCGCGCACTTCGCCGATCAGGGTGTCCCCTTCAATCCGCAACGTCAGGTCCACCTGCGGGCGCTCGGCCTTCTCGCCGGCGTCGGCGGCGTTGTTGAGCAGCACCATCAGCAGGTGGCCAATGCCCGGGTCCAGCGGCAGTTTCAGCGGTGCGTCGTCGTTGCGCTTGAGGGTGATGGTCGGGCGCACCAGCCGCCACTGTTCCAGCACCTGCGGCAGGGTCACCGTGTCGCGCCCGGGCGCATCGCCGGCGGCCGGCCGGGCCAGCGCCAGCACCCGCTCGCGGCACTGCACCAGCAGCTCGCGCAGCGTATCCACGTCATCGCGCACTTCGCTGCTGTTGGTCTGGTCGGCGATGTCGTCGGCCAGCAGGGTCATGGTCGCCAGCGGCGTGTTGAGTTCATGGGCCACCGACGCGGCATGGGTGGCCAGGGCCACGATGCCTTCGTTGCGCACGAAGCGCTCGCGCAGCAGGGCCAGCTCATGCTCGCGGTGGCGCAGGGCGATCGCCAGGCGGGTGGCGAACACCAGCACCACCGTGGCCGACAACAGGAAGTTGCAGACCACGCCCCACTGGTGCATCTGCATGGCGGTGAAGTAGCCGGCCGGCAAAGGCAGCCCGAAGATGCCGCTGACCGCATAGCCGATCAGGCAGGTGGCGGCCACCGCCAGGGTCCAGCGCAGGGGCAGGGCGAGCGCGGCCAGGGCGATCAGGATCAGGAACAGCGAGCCGAACGGATTGCCGATGCCACCGCTCCAGCCCACCATCCAGGTGAGCACGCTGACGTCCACCAGGATGTGGCCGAACGCGGTCACCGGCGCGGTGTCGGCGTCGTTCACGCGCAGCTGCGCGTACAGGTTGAACAGGGTCAGCGCGGCCACCCCCGCCCACAGCGGCAGCTGCGGCAGTTCCAGCCCCAGCACCGAGGTGGCCACCAGGATCGTGGCGGCCTGGCCGGCCACGGCCAGCCAGCGCAGGCTGCACAGGGTTCGGAGGAAGGGGGCGTCGGTGCCGGTCATTGCGCACATCCTATGCGCTCGGGGGCTGGCCTGCCTGCGACAATCGGCCGCATCGGTTGAATGAGTACCGACCAACGGTCGGTAGCCACGCCGCGCGCGTGAACACCCTTGGCGCGCTAAAATGGGGAATGCATGACGCCGTGACCCAACCGACCCAACCGTCCGACACCACCGTGTGGGCCCGCCGCCAGACCCAGGCCGTCCGCATCGGCGGCGTGGTCGTGGGCGGGGGCAGCCCCGTGGTGGTGCAGTCGATGACCAACACCGACACCGCCGACATCGCCGCCAGCGTCAAGCAGGTGGCCGAACTGTGGCGGGCCGGGTCGGAGATGGTGCGGCTGACGGTCAACAACCCCGAGTCGGCCGCGGCCATCCCGCGGATCGTGGAAAAGCTGCAGATGATGGGCATCGACGTGCCCCTGATCGGCGACTTCCACTACAACGGCCACCAGCTGCTGACCCAGGAGCCGGCCTGCGCCGAAGCCCTGGCCAAGTACCGGATCAATCCGGGCAACGTCGGGTTCGGCAAGAAGAAAGACACCCAGTTCGCGCAGCTGATCGAGTTTGCGATCCGCTACGGCAAGCCGGTCCGCATCGGCGCCAACTGGGGCTCGCTGGACCAGTCGCTGGCCGCGCGCCTGATGGACGAGAACAGCCAGCGCGCCACCCCGTGGGATGCCGGCCGGGTGCTGCGCGAGGCGCTGATCCGTTCGGCGCTGGATTCGGCGCATACCGCGGTCGAACTGGGCCTGCCGCGCGATCGCATCGTGCTGTCGGCCAAGGTCAGCGGCGTGCAGGAACTGATCGCGGTCTACCGTGACCTGGCGCAGCGCTCGGATTTCGCGTTGCACCTGGGCCTCACCGAAGCCGGCATCGGCAGCAAGGGCATCGTGGCCTCCTCGGCGGCGCTGGCCGTGCTGCTGCAGGAAGGCATCGGCGACACCATCCGCATTTCGCTCACCCCCGAGCCGGGCCAGTCGCGCACCGCCGAGGTGATCGTGGCCCAGGAACTGCTGCAGACCACCGGCCAACGCGCCTTCACCCCGCTGGTCACCGCCTGCCCGGGCTGCGGCCGCACCACCTCCGAGTTCTTCCAGGAGCTGGCCAAGGTGGTGCAGAACCACGTGCGCGAGAAGATGCCGGTCTGGAAAATCAGCCACCCGGGTGCGGAGAACATGACCCTGGCGGTGATGGGCTGCATCGTCAACGGGCCGGGCGAGTCGCGCCATGCCAACATCGGCATTTCGCTGCCGGGTACCGGTGAAACCCCGGCCGCGCCGGTGTTCGTCGATGGCGAGAAGGCCGTGACCCTGCGTGGCGACCACATCGCCCAGGATTTCGTGGCGCTGATCGACGATTACGTTGAGCGAAAGTATGTCCGCAGCGTCGGATAAGCCCGACGTAATGGCCGGCCAGGAGCCGGTCGCGGGGTTCCGCCATTGGATGGCGCACAACGCGTGGCGGTTCGTCCTGCTGTTCGCCGGCGTGTTGCTGCCGCTGGCCGGCTTCGTCGCACTGGCCGACGAGGTGCACGAATTTGAATCGTTCCACTTCGATGCGCCGCTGCTGTGGAAGATGCACGGCCTGCATTCGCCGGGGCTGGATCAGTTCTTCACGCTGCTCTCCAAGCTGGGCTACGAGTGGTTCCTGATCCCGGCCGATGTGCTCATCGTGGTGGCGCTGCTGTGGCGCAAGCGCTGGCGCGAGGCCAGTTTCGTGGCCATCAGCTTCGTGGGCTCGGCCTTGTTGAACCTGGGCAGCAAGCAGTTCTTCCAGCGCGACCGGCCCAGCCTGTGGGAATCGATCGCCCCGGAAAGCACGTTCAGCTTTCCCAGCGGGCACGCGATGGGCTCGATGACCCTGGCGGTCACGGTGGCCCTGCTGGCCTGGAACACCCGCTGGCGCTGGCCGGTGCTGGTGCTGGCACCCGGGTTCAGCGTGCTGGTCAGCGTGTCCCGGGTGTATCTGGGGGTCCACTATCCGTCGGACATCCTGGCCGGTTGGTGTGCCGCCCTGGTTTGGGTGGTAGGGTGCTTCCTGGTCATGTTCAGGCGCCGGCATCCCTGGCGCCACCGACCGCTCGCCGGGTCCTCGGCCGCAAAGGCCGATCGCGACGGGGTATAGGCGTAGAGTAATAGGCGTAGTAAACCGATATGGCCTGGGGTGAAAGGCTAAGGGGTAGGGGTAATCCAGCTTGGTTGTGATGCGGGCACCAGAACGCGCCGACGGGAAGGTTTCTTCCTTGTTATCGCATCATCCCGCCGCTAGGCTTGCCCCCGTTCGCAGCGTTTGAAGAGGTACGTGGATGACGATTCGAGTGTATCTGGTGGACGATCATGCGCTGGTGCGAACCGGCATGAAGATGATCCTGTCCAACGAGACCGATATCGAGGTAGTCGGTGAAGCGGACTCCGGCGAAGATGCGTTGCCTGACATCCGTCAGCTGCGACCGGACGTGGTGCTGTGCGACCTGCACCTGCCGGGCGTCAGTGGTATGGAAGTCACCGAACGGGTGGTGCGTGGCGACCACGGCACCCGCGTGGTGATTGTCTCGGTGCTCGAAGACGGTCCGATGCCCAAGCGCCTGCTCGAAGCCGGTGCCTCCGGCTATATCGGCAAGGGCTGCGATGCACAGGAACTGCTGCGTGCCGTGCGCGACGCCGCGCTGGGCCGGCGTTACCTGGGCAGCAGCATCGCGCAGAACCTGGCGCTGTCCAACGTCGAAGGCACCCAGTCGCCGTTCGACGCCCTGTCCCCGCGCGAACTGGAAGTGGCCTTGCTGCTCACCCAGGGCCTGCGCCAGGAAGACATCGCCAAGCGCTTGAGCCTGAGTGCCAAAACCGTCAACACGCACAAGGCGCGCCTGTTCGAGAAAATGGGCATCCACGACAACATCGCGCTGGCCCGCATGGCCAGCCAGTACGGTCTGGTGGATCCGGCACGGCCGATGTAACGCGTTGTCGGTGAGATTTGTACCAGGAACAAGGCTGGTACGGTCACGGAGAACTTATACTTGGGGGTGACGCCGTGAGAATTTGGCAGGCGGTCGTCAGTGATTCTGGTAGCAGGTCTCTCAATGTCGCGCATTTCGGTGCCGACACATCGGGTGGCGCGGGTATCGTGAACCTCGATGCAGATTTTCACACGAGGATTCTTCGGATCGAAGAAGAGTCGGTCGGCTATTTTCTTCACAGGTTCGGTATGGATATGTCGCACCTGGCTGACACGTGGCATCAATCATTGGAAGAGGCGATGGAGCAGGCCGAAGAAGAGTTCGGCGTTCCGCCAGCAGCGTGGTCGCTGCTGATTGAGGGATGACCAGTTCCGTCGGAGCTATGGATCTTCATTCACGAAGATCGCTCCGAAGTGACTCGGGGCCCACTCGTCAGGACTTCTGCTGTTTGACCTTCATGGGCCCCGCGCGCCAGACGTAAAGGTGGTCCCCGTTTTTGCAAAAAAAAGCCCGGGCAAGCCGGGCCTTTTTCGGTGCGCCATCCTACCGGTAGAGCCACGCCATGCGTGGCGGGCTCCGCCGACAGTGCCTCAGTGCGCGCGAACCCGCGCCACGATCTTCGCCGCCTGCGCCGCGCTGTCGCGCACCTTGTCCCACTGCCCGTGCTCGATCCAGCTGCCCGGCACCATCCACGAGCCGCCGATGCAGACCACGTTCTTCTGCTCCAGGTACTCGGCCGCGGTGTCCTCGGTGATGCCACCGGTCGGGCACAGCTTCAGGTCCGGAATCGGCCCGGCCAGGCCCTTGATCATCGCCAGCCCACCCACCGCCGAAGCCGGGAACAGCTTGCACACCCGGAAGCCCCGCGCATACAGCGCCAGCATCTCGGTCGGCGACGCCGCACCCGGCACCACCGGCAGTGCCGCCTGCGCCAACGCATCGGCCATGTGCGCCGGCGTACCCGGCGTCACCAGGAAATCCGCGCCCGCATCGATCGACTGCTGCATCTGCGCCACGGTCAGCACCGTACCGGCACCCACCACCACATCGGGCAGCTCACGCTTCAGCATCGCCAGCGCTTCCATCGCCACCGGCGTACGCAGGGTCAACTCGATCGCCGGCAACCCACCTTCCAGCAACGCCGCACTGACCGCACGGGCCTGGTCGAGCGTATGCACGGTCACCACCGGCAGAATGCCGGCTGCCTGCAGCAGCTCGGCTGCGCGCTTCTGATGTTGCTCGATGCTCATGTGTTTTCTCTCTTTCTCAATGACGGCAGCGCAATTGACGCGCCGGATGGTGTCCGAGGGCAGCGGATCGCCCTGGCCGGGACCGTTGAGCGGCATGGATGCCGCTCACGAGCCCCCATGGATGGGTTCACGGCGTGTCCCGGCCAGGGCGATCCGCTGCCCTGGCCCGTAGCGTCGCCGCCGCGCTTTTGCGCCTCAGGCGTCCTTGGCCTCATGCGGCGCTTCCGCCGCCGCCGCATCACGCCCCAGGTCGTACTCGGCGTCGTAATTCCAGATATCGCCGTCGGCCGTTGCCGGCCCGCACGAAATCGAAATCGCGCCCTGGTCGGCCGGACCGACCACGCGCCGGTTCAGCGCGAACAGATTGCGCCCCATGTCGTGCGCCGCCGGTGCCGTGTTCGGTGCCGGCGCGCGCGCCGCGAACTCCGCCGCGTCCACCAGCAACTCCAGCGTCCCCGCCTCGCCATCCAGACGGATCATGTCGCCCTCGCGCACCCGTGCCAGCGGCCCGCCGCGCGACGCTTCCGGCGTCATGTGGATCGCCGCCGGGAACTTGCCCGACGCGCCCGACAGACGACCATCGGTCACCAGCGCCACACGCCGCCCCTGGTTCTGCAGCAGCCCCAGCAACGGCGCCAGCGAATGCAGCTCCGGCATCCCGTTCGCGCGCGGCCCCTGGAAACGCACCACCGCCACGAAATCGTGCGGCAGCACACCGGCGGCATGCAGCTTGTTCAACACCTGCGGCGCATCCACCACCACCGCCGGCGCCTCGATCGTACGGAACTGCGGCTTCACCGCCGACAGCTTGATCAACGAACGCCCCAGATTGCCGCGCAGCAGCCGCAGCCCACCCTGGGCCTCGAACGGATCGGCCACACCGCGCACCACGTCCGCATCCGCGCTCTCGCGCAGCCCGTCGACGTACGCCAGCGTGCCATCACGCAGCGCCGGCTCCTGCCCGTACTGCGGCATCCCGCCTTCGGCCACCGTCTGCAGGTCGGCATGCATCAGCCCGGCTTCCATCAGCTCGCGGAACACGAACGCCGTACCGCCGGCGGCCGCGAAGCGGTTCACGTCGGCCTCACCGTTCGGATACACCCGCGCCAGCAGCGGAATCAGCTGCGACAGCTCGTCCATGTCGTCCCAGGTCAGCACGATACCGGCCGCCCGTGCCACCGCGATCCAGTGGATGGTGTGGTTGGTCGAGCCGCCCGTGGCCATCAACGTCACCACCGCATTGACGATCGCACGCTCGTCGATAAGCCGGCCGAGCGGACGGAAATCGTCCCCCAGCGCGCAGATCTCCAGCGCACGCTCGCCGGCGCGGCGCGTCAATGCATCGCGCAGCGGCGTATCGGGATTGACGAACGACGCGCCCGGCAGCTGCACGCCCATCGCTTCCAGCAACGTCTGGTTGGAGTTGGCGGTGCCGTAGAACGTGCAGGTGCCTGCACCGTGGTACGACGCCGCTTCGGCTTCCAGCAGTTCCTCGCGGCTGGCCAGCCCGGCGGCATAGCGCTCGCGCACTTCGGCCTTCTGCTTGTTCGGAATGCCCGGCGTCATCGGACCGGCCGGCAGGAAGATCGCCGGCAGGTGGCCGAACGCCAGCGCGCCGATCAACAGGCCCGGCACGATCTTGTCGCACACCCCGAGGTACACGGTGGCGTCGAACATGTCGTGGCTGAGGCCGATCGCCGTGGACTGCGCGATCACATCGCGCGAGAACAGCGACAGCTCCATGCCGCCACGGCCCTGGGTGACGCCGTCGCACATCGCCGGCACGCCGCCGGCCACCTGCGCGGTGGCGCCCATGTCGCGCGCAACGGCGCGCAGGATCTCCGGATACGACTCGAACGGCTGGTGCGCCGACAGCATGTCGTTGTAGGCGGTGATGATGCCCAGGTTCGGGGTGACACCGCCGCGCAGGCGCGACTTGTCGGTCGGCCCGCACGCGGCGAACCCGTGGGCGAGGTTGCCGCAGCTCAGGCGCGAACGGAACGGCCCATCGCGCAGCGAGGCATCGATCCCGGCCAGGTAGGCCGCGCGCGAGGCGACGCTGCGCTGGACGATGCGCTGGGTGATGGCATGGAGTTGGGGATGCAGGCTCATTGGCTACCGGCTATGAGAGGGCGGACGAACAACACCGGGGACAGGTCAGTCACACCAGTGGACGCGCAGTTTCGCGCCGTCGAGGTCGATCGCGTTGAGGATGGGATACAGCTGCGGGTTGTTGCTTTCCAGCGCCTGTTTGAGCACTTCCAGCTTCTGCTTGCCACGCAGCAGCAGCAGGCGCTGGCCGCTGTGCCTGAGCCCGTGCGGGGTCAGCGTGATGCGCAGCGGCCACTGGTTCGCGCCCGGGCAACCGGTGGCGTCCAGGGCGGCGTAGGGCAGGGTGCTTTCCAGCGCCCGGGCCAGGTCCTTGGAACCGGGGAACAGCGACGCGGTGTGGCCGTCGTTGCCCATGCCGAGCACGCTCAGGCACGGCGCCTGGCTGTGCTGGGCCTGCAGGTTGGCGGTATACACGCACTCCGGCAGCGGCTTGCCGACCCGCACCAGCGGGTCGAAATGCGCGCCATCGGCGCGACCGAGGAAACTCTCGCGCACCAGCCAGGCGTTGCTGTCACGGTCCTGCGGCGACAGCCAGCGCTCATCGACCAGGCTGACTTCCACCCGGTCCCAGTGCACGTCCAGTTCGGCCAGCGCCTGGTACACCGGTGCCGGCGTGGTGCCGCCGGACAGCAGCATGCGCGCGCGCCCGAAGGTGGCGATATCGTTGTTCAGCGCCTGCGCCATTTCGGCGGCGATGGCTTCGATCCAGGCATCGGCGTCGCCGTGGCGGATCAGGGTGAAGCGATCGGATGCATCCAGGCTGTTCATGCGTTGGTTCCTTGCAGGTCGCGTTCAACATCGGCGGCATAGGCAGCCGAGCCCAGCAGGCCGGCATGCGGGTGCATCACCGCCAGCGACGGCACGCGCGCCATGATCGAAGAGAAGCGCCCCTTGTGCTCGAAGCGCTGGCGGAAACCGGAGTGCTGCAGCGAATCGAGCATCTTCGGGGTCAGCCCGCCGGTCAGGAACACGCCATCCCAGGCGCCCTGCATCAGCACCAGGTCGCCGGCGATGGCGCCGAACACCGCGCAGAACACGTCCACCGCACGCATGGCCTGCGGGTCACCGTGCAGCGCACGGGCGGTCACGTCCACCGGCTGCAGCTGGCCCGGATCGATGTCGGCCATCTCGCACACGGCGCGATGGATGTTGACCAGGCCCGGGCCGCAGATCAGGCGCTCGTTGGAGACCCGGCCGAACTGCTCGGAGAGGATCTCCAGGATGCGGATTTCCTCCGGCGTGCCCGGCGGGAAGCTGACATGGCCGCCTTCGGTTTCCAGCGGATAGCAGCGGCCGTGGCGCAGGATCAGGCCACCGACACCCAGCCCGGTACCCGGGCCGATCACCGCATAGTTGCGCGGCTGGCCCGGCTTGCCCGGCACCCACGCCGCGCCGCCCACCTGGACCACGTCCTGCGGCTGCAGCAGCGAAATGGCCATCGCCTGGGCGGCGAAATCGTTGATCAGGTGCAGCTCGTCGAAGCCCAGCATGTGCGCGGTGCGGCTGCGCGAGATCACCCACGGGTGGTTGGTGATGCGCGCTTCATCGCCGTCCACGCGGCCCGCCACGGCGAACACGCCGCGCGTGGCCGAGGCGCCGACCTGTTCCAGGTAGTGCCGCGCCGCATCGCCGAGCGAGGGGAAATCGGCCACCGCGAATTCGCGGATGCTGTCCTGCTGCAGCGGAGCCTCAAGGCTGGTGTCGGCAAGCGCGAAGCGGGCGTTGGTGCCACCGATATCGGCAACCAGGACCGGTTGGTTCTGCAGCGTCATGCGTCGCCGTCCTTGCGGCCGGCGTCGGCATCCACTTCAGCCGGCAGGAAGCCGGCCGCTTCGGCCGGACCCCATTCGCCGGCCGGGTAGGGCTGCAGCGGCAGGCTGGCGGCCTTCCAGGCATCACTGACGCTGTCGATCCAGGCCCAGGCGGCACGTACTTCGTCGTCGCGCACGAACAGCGCGTGGTTGCCGTTGAACGCATCCAGGAACAGCCGTTCGTAGGCGATGCGGCGGTGCAGGCCGGTCGGCACGGACAGTTCCAGTTCCAACGGATGCAGTTCCAGCGCGCCCCATTCCGGGCCGGCCAGCGAACTCATCAGGCCCAGCTCGATGTTCTCCTGCGGCTGCAGCTGGAACACGATGCGGTTGGGCGTGGCATTGCGACGATGCGGCCGCTCGAACAGCCAGTGGGTGACCGGCTTGAGCGTGACCACCACGCGGGTGGTGCGCTCGGCCAGGCGCTTGCCGGTGACCAGGTGGAACGGCACGCCGGACCAGCGCCAGTTGTCGATATGCGCGGTGACCCCGGCGAAGGTTTCCACGTCGCTGCCTTCCGGCGGCTGGTAGGCCTGGGCCGGCTGACCGTTGATGGTGCCGGCGGTGTAGCGGCCGCGCACGCTGTCGCGGGCGGCGTGCTTGGCGTCCAGCGGGCGCAGGGCGCGCAGCACCTTGACCTTCTCGTCGCGGATGCGGTCGGCTTCCAGCGAGGCCGGCGGCTCCATCGCCACCAGGCACAACAGCTGCAGGATGTGGCTCTGGACCATGTCGCGCAGCGCGCCGGAGCGGGCGTAGTACGCGTCGCGGCCGTCCACGCCTTCGCTTTCGGCCACCAGGATGTGCACCGACTCGATGTAGTTGCGGTTCCACACGGCTTCCAGCAGCGTGTTGCCGAAGCGCAGCGCAATCAGGTTCTGTACCGCGGCCTTGCCCAGGTAGTGATCCAGGCGGAACACGCGGTCTTCGTCGATCCACTGGCCGATGGTGGAGATGATCTCCTCGGCGCTGGCGCTGTCGCTGCCGATCGGCTTTTCCAGCATCAGGCGGTGCGGTGCGGCCAGGGCGCCACCCTTGGCCAGGCCTTCGCAGGTGGAGATGTACAGGCCCGGCGGAATGGCCAGGTAGCTCACGCAGTGGCGGTTGACCAGGTCACTGACCGACTCGGCCACCGAGTCCGCGTTGCGCAGGTCCACCGAACGGTAGTCGATGCGCGACAGCAGCGACTGGATGTCGTCCTGGCTGGCCATCGGCATGGCCTGCTGCAGGCGCGGGCGCAGGATGTCGCGGAAACCCTCGGTGTCGTGCGGGCTCAAGGCCAGCGCACGGATCTTGAAATCCTCCGGCAGCAGGCCGTCGCCGAGCAGGCGCAGCAACGAAGGGAACAGGTAGCGCTGGGCAAGGTCGCCGGTCGCGCCGAACAGGAAGAGGGTGTCGTGCATCGCTCGAGTTTCAGATCCGGGTGACATCGTTGTCAATCGCTTCTCGTCTATGTTCTCGGGGGTCCAGCTGGGCATGGTGTCCAGTGCTGCGGGTGCAACATGAACAGGCACCGGGCCAGCGCATCATGGGGCATGCACGGGGCGAATCGGGAGACTGTGCGGCTCCCGATGCGTCGCGGTCATGACCGACCAACGGATACTGCCACGTGAAAACGTTTACATGGCAGAATGAGCAGACTGTATTCGATTGCAGTGGTCGCCGTCATGCGGCACCACGCCATCGACCTGCCATCGGGAGGGCCGAAGGCAGTTCCGCATCAACAGCCCGGCAGCGGGCGGACTGGAATGGGTGATATGGCAAAAGTGCAGTTGCAGGGCGTTCGCAAGGTCTACGACAACGGCCAGGTGGCCGTCCAGGGCGCGACCTTCGAAGTGGCCGATGGCGAATTGATGGTGCTGGTGGGGCCGTCGGGGTGTGGCAAGTCGACCTTGCTGCGCATGGTGGCCGGCCTGGAAGAAATCAGCGGGGGCACGCTGACCATCGGTGACCGGGTGGTCAACGACGTGGCGCCCAAGGACCGCGACATCGCCATGGTGTTCCAGAGCTATGCGCTGTACCCGCATATGACCGTGGCCGAGAACCTGGCTTTCGGCCTGAAGCTGCGCGGCCACGACAAGGCCACGATCAGCAAGCGGGTGACCGAAGCGGCTGAAACGCTGGGCCTGACCGACATGCTCGACAAGCTGCCCAAGGCGATGTCCGGCGGCCAGCGCCAGCGCGTGGCACTGGGCCGCGCCCTGGTGCGCGAGCCGGCGGTGTTCCTGCTCGACGAGCCGCTGTCCAACCTGGACGCCAAGCTGCGCCACAGCGTGCGCACGGAAATCGCGCAGCTGCACCGCAAGCTGGGCACCACCATGATCTACGTCACCCACGACCAGGTGGAAGCGATGACCCTGGGCCAGCGCATCGTGGTGCTCAAGGACGGCGTGATCCAGCAGATCGACACGCCCATGGCGCTGTACGACCGCCCGGCCAACCTGTTCGTGGCAGGCTTCCTGGGCAGCCCGGCGATGAACGTGCTGCGCGGCACCCTGCAGCGCAACGACAGTGGCGTGGTGGTGCAGGACACCCAGCTGACCGCGCCGCTGGGCCAGGCGGCGATCGATCCGGCCTGGATCGGCCGCACCGTGGCCGTGGGCGTGCGCCCGGAGCACCTGCAGCCGGCCGCCGCCGACGATGCCACCGCGTTCGTGGCCACCATCGACGGCATCGAGCCGGTGGGCAACGAGATCTTCGTCAACATGACCGGCGGCGGCCAGCCCCTGGTGATGCGCGTTGCCCCGCAGGCGCTGCCGGCAGTGGGCGAGACCATCCGCGTGGCGATCCACCCGCAGGGTCTGCATTTCTTCGATGCGGAGAGCGGCGAGCGGTTGAACGCGGCCTGAGGTGGCGGGCGGGTTTCCGGGATTGCCGGCCAGCGGCCGGCAATCCCGGTGCCGCGTGATCGGGTGGTGCCGGCCGCTGGCCGGCAACCACGCAGCACGATCAACGCTCCTGATGTGGCGCATCGACCAACGGTCGATGCCTACCGGGCCAGGCCATCCAGCAGCGGCAGGTGCACGGTTTCCACGCCGTCCACCGACACCGGATCGCTGGCGATTTCCAGCGGCAACACCGCCAACGCCAGGTCGCCGGCCACGCTGGCCACCGTGCCGATCGCCGCGCCGTTCTGCTGCACCTGCGCACCGCTGGCGGTGCCATCGCCCACCCGCAGCAACTGCAGCGCGCGCTTGGCCTTGCCCAGGAAATGGGTGCGCGCCACGATCTCCTGGCCCGGGTAGCAGCCCTTCTTGACGCTGTACCCGTTCAATCGGTCCAGCCCCAGCTGCTGCGGCGTCCATTGCTCGCGCTGGTCGGCGGCCAGACGCGGCACACCGTAGCGCAGATCCGATTGGCGCCAGGCCAGCACGAAGCCGGCATCGTCGGTGGCCGTGGCACCGTCCAGCGGCGCGATCCGCAGCGTCCGCGGCAGGGCATCGCTGCCCACATCCAGCTCCAGCGTCTCACCGTGCACCGCGATTGCGGCGTCCGACGCCGCTTCCGGTGCAGTGAAGCTGCCGGCCACGATCCGGTCATCGCGCACCGCGATCTTGACCTTCCGGCGGAACACAAAACGCTGCAATTGCGACGCAATCGCATCGGCGTCGCCATCGGCCAGCACCAGCAGGATCCGTTCTTCATCCACCCGGATCAGCTGGAACACAGCAATGGTGCGGCCTTTGGCGCTCAGCCAGGCGCTCCACTGCCAATGCCGGACGGGCAGGGCAGTGACGTCGCTGGAAAATTGGGCGTGGGCGAACGCGGCCGCATCGGGACCATCCAGACTGAGCAGCTGGTGACCGGAGAGGCGCGGAAAACCGTTGAAATCCATGGGCAGGTTGTCAGGCACGTGAACGGGGTCTAAAATTTGTGCGTTGCGAGACCACCCATGATAGGCCAAACAACCCCCACTCCAGATTCCGACTCCGAAGCCCCGCAGGTCGATGAGAAGCAGCCGCTTCCGCAGACCCCTGTGGTGCCCGTGGAGATTGGTGGCCGCGGCGGACTCGATCCGGTGCGGTATGGAGACTGGGAGAAAAACGGACGCTGCATCGATTTTTGATCAGCATTGAGCCAACGCGGCATTGCGCCGCCCAGCCGAGACAACGAGCCCAGCGAATGGCCGCCAGAGAACGTCCCCTTTCCCCGCACCTTCAGGTGTATCGCTGGCAGATTCAGATGGCCACCTCGATCCTGCATCGAGCATCCGGCATCTTTCTGTCTGTTGGAGCCCTGATCATCGCCGGCGGCCTGCTCGCCCTGATGATGGGTCCTGAATCCTGGAACTGCTTCACCGGCCACGCCGGTAGCTGGTACGGCAAGTTGTTCCTGTTTGCATGGACGTGGGCCTTCGCCTACCACCTGTGCAACGGCATCCGGCACATCGTGCAGGATTTCGCGATCGGCTTCTCCATTCCTGCCTTCGTGCGCAGCAGCTGGATCTCGGTCTTTGCCAGCCTGGTGATCACCGCCCTGGTCTGGGCCTACGTCTTCGCCGGAGCCGCCGCATGAACAAGTTCCGTACCCCGCTGAAGAACGTGCGTGGCCTTGGCGCGGCCAAGACCGGTACCGAGCACTTCGTGATGCAGCGCCTGACCGCCACCGCGCTGGTCGGCCTGACCATCTGGTTCCTGGTGTTCGTGCTGAGCCTGATCGGCGCCGATTACGTGACCGCCACCGACGCGGTGTCCAAGCCGTGGAATGCGGTGCTGCTGGTCGGCTTCCTGGTCGCGATGTTCTGGCACGCCCAGCTCGGCCTGCAGGTCGTGCTGGAAGACTACATCCACAACTCGCTGCTGGCCCTGGCGCTGCAGACCACGGTGAAGTTCATCGCCGTGCTCGGCGCGATCGTCAGTGTTTTTGCGGTCGCCCGCATTGCGCTCGGCGTTGCCTGAGTCCAGGCACCAAGACAGGAATCCAGATTAGATGTCCGCTTACAAGATTACGGAACACAAGTACGACATGGTCGTGGTCGGCGCCGGTGGCGCTGGCCTGCGCGCTACGTTCGGTCTTGCCGCCAAGGGCCTGCAGACCGTCTGCCTGACCAAGGTCTTCCCGACCCGTTCGCACACCGTGGCCGCGCAGGGCGGTATTTCCGCCGCGCTGGGCAACATGGGTGAAGACGACTGGCGTTACCACTTCTTCGACACCATCAAGGGCTCGGATTGGCTGGGTGACCAGGACGCCATCGAGTACATGTGCCGCGAAGCGATTCCGGCCATCATCGAGCTGGAACACTACGGTGTGCCGTTCAGCCGTACCGAGGAAGGCAAGATCTACCAGCGCCCGTTCGGTGGCATGACCACCAAGTACGGCGAAGGCCCGTCCGCGCAGCGCACCTGCGCCGCGGCCGACCGTACCGGCCACGCCATGCTGCACACGCTGTACCAGCAGTCGCTGGCGCACAACGCGCGCTTCATGATCGAGTACTTCGCGCTCGACCTGATCTTCGATGACGAAGGCGTCTGCCGCGGCGTGCTCGCCCTGGACATGGCCGACGGCTCGCTGCACCTGTTCCGCGCCCACGGCGTGGTGCTGGCCACCGGCGGTTACGGCCGCGCCTACTTCAGCGCCACCTCGGCCCACACCTGCACCGGCGACGGCGGCGGTCTGGTCATGCGTGCCGGCCTGCCGATGCAGGACATGGAGTTCGTGCAGTTCCACCCGACCGGTATCTACGGCGCGGGCTGCCTGATCACCGAAGGCGTGCGTGGCGAAGGCGGCATCCTGCGCAACAGCAACGGCGAGCGCTTCATGGAGCGCTACGCACCGCACTACAAGGATCTGGCCTCGCGCGACGTGGTGTCGCGTTCGATGACCATCGAAATCCGCGAAGGCCGCGGCGTCGGCGAGCACAAGGATCACATCCTGCTCGACCTGACCCACCTCGGCCCGGGCGTGATCGACGACAAGCTGCCGGGTATCGCCGAAAGCGCCCGCATCTTCGCCGGCGTGGACGTGCACAAGCAGCCGATCCCGGTCATCCCGACCGTGCACTACAACATGGGTGGCATCCCGACCAACTACCACGGCGAAGTCGTGCGCAAGCTGGGCGACAACAACGATGCCGTGGTACCGGGCCTGTACGCCATCGGCGAAGCGGCCTGCGTGTCGGTGCACGGCGCCAACCGCCTGGGCTCCAACTCGCTGCTCGACCTGGTGGTGTTCGGTCGCGCCGTGGCCAACCGCTGTGCCGAGACCATCAAGTCCGGCGCGCCGCACAAGACCCTGCCGTCCGATGCGTGCGACAAGGCGCTGGGCCTGCTGGACAAGCTGCGCTACGCCAACGGCGACACCCCGACCTCGGTCATCCGCGACAACATGCAGCGCACCATGCAGAACGACGCGGCGGTGTTCCGGACCAGCAAGACCCTGGAAGAGGGTTGCAGCAAGATGGCCGAGATCTACGACTCCTTCCAGGACGTCAAGGTCACCGACCGCTCGCTGGTGTGGAACTCGGACCTGATCGAAACCTACGAGCTGAACAACCTGCTGCTCAACGCCGTGGCGACGATCAACTCGGCCGAACAGCGCAAGGAAAGCCGTGGCGCGCATGCGCATGAGGACTTCCCGGACCGCGACGACGTCAACTGGCAGAAGCACACGCTGGTCAATGTCGACGACAAGGGCAAGTGCAGCTTCGAATATCGCCCGGTGCACATGTACACGTTGAGCAAGGACGTGGACGTGGTACCGCCGAAGCCGCGCGTGTACTAAGAGACCTGCGGGATGACCTCCGGCCACGCAGCGCCTGCCCACCTTCCTGCCCGCACGGGCAGGGTGGTGCGCGCGCTGCGGGCCGGCGGTGTCAACTTCCTCATCTTCCGTGCTAGCCGCGCCTGCATCGCAGCGCGAGCCGCCTGAGCCAACGAGAACAGCCATGGCCGAGTTTTCCCTCCCCAAGAATTCCAAGATCGGAAAGGGCAAGCACTTCCCCGCCAAGAGCGGTGCGAAGAACACGCGCACTTTCAAGATCTACCGCTGGAGTCCCGACGACGACAGCAACCCGCGGACCGATACCTACGAGATCGATCTGGACAGCTGCGGCCCGATGGTTCTGGACGCGCTGATCAAGATCAAGAACGAGGTCGACCCGACCCTGACCTTCCGTCGTTCGTGCCGCGAAGGCATCTGCGGTTCGTGCGCGATGAACATCGACGGCACCAACACGCTGGCCTGCACCCGCGCCATTGCCGATTGCGGCAAGGCTGAAGTGCCGATCTACCCGCTGCCGCACATGAGCGTGGTCAAGGACCTGGTGCCGGACCTGACCCACTTCTACGCGCAGTACGCGTCGATCAAGCCGTGGATCCGCACGCAGACCCCGCCGCCGCCGGATCGCGAGCGCCTGCAGTCGCCGGAAGACCGCAAGAAGCTGGACGGCCTGTACGAGTGCATCCTGTGCGCGTGCTGCTCCACCAGCTGCCCGAGCTACTGGTGGAACGGCGAGCGTTACCTCGGCCCGGCGATCCTGCTGCAGGCCTACCGCTGGATCGTCGACTCGCGCGATGAAGACACCGGTGCGCGCCTGGACGAACTGGAAGACCCGTTCAAGCTGTACCGCTGCCACACCATCATGAACTGCTCGCGCACCTGCCCGAAGGGTCTGAACCCGGCGCTGGCCATTGCCGAGATCAAGAAGCTGATGATGGCGCGCCGCGCCTAAGCTGGGCGCTGCCCGGCTGTGCACGTAGAGCGGGGCTCTGCCCCGCTGAAAGGAGCCGGGCTCTGCCCGGCTGCATCAACGCCGGGCGCGACCCGGCTGCACGTTCGGCCGGGCCATGCCCGGCCTTGCTGTTTCCGGAGCCTGATAGATGGACGAAGCCACTGAACTGAAGAAGCTGCGCTGGCGTTGCCGGCGTGGCATGCGTGAACTGGACCAGCTGTTCGGGCGTTACCTGGACCGCTGCTGGCTGCAGGCACCTACCGAGGAGCGCGAGGTTTTCCTGTTCCTGCTGGAAAGCGAAGACGATAGGTTGTGGCGCTGGTTCATGGGTTACGAGGAGTGCCCGCATGCGCAGCCTGCCGCGCTCATCGCCCGGATCCGCGCCCTGCCGGCTTGAGTGGCGGCCTTCCCGCTGGCAGTGCGGAGCGCACTGGCTGATCACCGCGCTGCTGCCGTGGGCGGTGTTCAGCACTGACCTGACCGACCGCTGGCACTGGCCGGCCGCCCTGCTGGCCGTGGCCATGGGCGCAACCGGGGCGTGGCGCTACCGGCGCATGCCCGCCCAGGCCATCGTGATACCCCCCGGTGACGACCCGGCGCAGGTGGATGGGCAGCCGGTCGATGACCTGCAGCTGTCTGATCGTGGCGTGCTGCTGCAACTGGCCTGGCGCCAGCAGGGACGCCGCCACTGGCGGCTGTTCTGGCCCGACACGCTCACCCCGGCGCAACGACGTGAACTGCGACTGGCCGTGCGCGCACGCTGCATTTCCCGTTCACGTCCAGCAGTGGCACCATAGCCTGAATTGTCCGGCGCACCTGCATGTTCAAACCCATACCTGTTTCGATCGGTCTGCGCTATCTGCGCGCCAAGCGCCGTAACGGCTTCATCTCCTTCATCTCGATGGCCTCCATCCTCGGCATTGCGCTGGGGGTGACCGTGCTGATCACCACGCTGGCCGTGATGAGCGGCTTCCAGAAGGAAATCCGCGACCGCCTGCTGCAGATGACCGCCCATACCACCATCACCAGCGATGGCGCGCCGATGTCGGACTGGCAGCGTGCGGTGGATGCGGCCAAAAAGGATCCGCGCGTGGCCGGCGCTGCCCCGTACATCGAGATCCAGGCCATGCTCAGCGGTCCGCGCGTGCAGGGTGCGATCGTGCAGGGCATCGACCCGGCACTGGAGCCGGGCGTGTCGGTGATCAACCAGAAAGTGGTCAAGGGCAGTTTCGACAGCCTCACCCCGGGCAGCTACAACCTGCTGGTGGGCAAGGAGCTGGCGATCTGGTTGGGCGTGAATGTCGGTGACACCGTGCTGGTGACCCTGGCCGAAGTGCAGGGCACCCCGGTGGGCGCGATGCCGCGGCTGAAGCGCTTCACCGTCAGCGGCATCTTCGAGGCCGGCTACAACGAGATCGACAAGGGCGTGGCGTTTGCCAACATGGCCGACATGGAGCGCGTGCTGCGCATGGACGGCGTGACCGGCGTGCGGCTCAAGCTGCATGACATGGACAAGGCGTTGGACGTTGGCGTGGACCTGGCCCACAGCCTGGGCGGCGCGTACCGGGTCAGCGACTGGACCCAGCAGAACGCCAACCTGTACCACTCGCTGCGCATGGAAAAGGTGGTGATGGGCATCCTGCTCTCGCTGATCATCGCCATGGGCGCGTTCAACCTGGTGTCGTCGCAGGTGATGCTGGTGACCGACAAGCAGGCCGATATCGCCATCCTGCGTACCCTCGGCCTGACCCCGGGCGGGGTGATGCAGGTGTTCATGGTGCAGGGCTCGCTGATCGGCATCATCGGCACCGTCGCCGGCGTGATCGGTGGCATCACCCTGACCTTGAACCTGGAACGCATCCTCGGCGCGATCGAGACGGTGTTCAACGTCAAGCTGTTGCCCGAGGACGTCTATTACATCACCGGCCTGCCCACCGACATGCAGGCACCGGACATCATCGTCATCACCCTCATCGCGCTGGCCATGAGTTTCCTTGCCACCTTGTATCCCGCGTGGCGCGCTGCCCGCACCCAGCCGGCGGAGGCCCTGCGCTATGAATGAGCCGATCGATCGCGGCGACGAAGTGATCCGTGCCCAGGGGCTGGCCAAGGTGTACGCCGAAGGCCGCATGCACACCCCGGTGTTCAACGGGCTGGACCTGACCGTGTCGGCCGGCGAAACGGTGGCCATCATCGGCGCGTCCGGCGCCGGCAAGAGCACGCTGCTGCACCTGCTGGGCGGGTTGGACACGCCCACCGCAGGCGAGGTATTTGTGACCGGGCATCGCATGTCGGGGCTGACCGATGGCCAGCGCGGCCTGCTGCGCAACCGGGCGCTGGGCTTCGTGTACCAGTTCCATCACCTGCTGCCGGAGTTCACGGCGTTGGAAAACGTGATGATGCCCGTGCTGCTGGGCGGCCAGGAAGTGGCGGCTGCCAAGGAGCGCGCGCAGCTGCTGCTGGAGTCGGTGGGCCTGGGCCATCGGCTGGAGCACAAGCCGGGCGAACTGTCCGGCGGCGAGCGCCAGCGTGCGGCCGTGGCGCGCGCGCTGGTCAACAAGCCGGCCTGCGTGCTGGGCGACGAACCCACCGGCAACCTGGATGACAAGACGGCCGCCACGGTGTTCGAACTGATGCTCGAACTCAACCGCGCGCACCACACCAGCCTGGTGCTGGTGACCCACGACCGCAACCTGGCGCGCAAGCTGGACCGCGTGCTGGAGCTGCGCGAAGGGCGCCTGCACGAACTGGCCAACAGCGAGGTCTGAGCTGGCCGCTGAATGGTCGGCGCGACCCTGTCGCCGGCCTCACCCAACAGGTGCATCATCGGCATGTTCATCCTTGAAGGTGGTGCCATGAAGACCCTGATCGGAGCGGCTGTGCTGTGCCTTGCCCTGGTGGCGTGCGCCACCACCGGGCGCCTGTCCAGCCAGCAGCGGCTGGAGCTGTACCGGGCCCATGCCGGCCCGCCACAGGACAGCCTGCAGTACTTCGGATCGTTGAATGGCTGGACCGAGCTGGGCGACAGTGCGCTGGCGGTCTGGACCCGGCCCAGCGAGGCGTATCTGCTGGAACTGCGCGGTCCGTGCCAGGGCCTGGACTACGCCGCGGCCATCGGCCTGACCAGCCAGATGGGGCGGGTGTCGGCGCGGTTCGACAAGGTGCTGGTGCGTGACCCGACGCCGGGGCCCACCCTGCCGTGCTTCATCGGCAGCATCCGCAAGCTGGATGTGCAGGCCTTGCGTTCGACCGAGAAGGAGCTGCGCCAGGCGCAGGTGCAGGAGCGCCAGGACGCGCAGGCCGTGCCGGCGAAGTGACGACGTAGGGACCGCTTGGCGGTCGGGCGTTGCGTGGCGGCCATGTACCGACCAACGGCCGGTACGTACCGGTCACGATGGTCGGCAGGCGGCAATCACGCTTCGGGAACGAAACCTGCCGGCTTTTCGGCGTCCTTCTCGAACAGGTATTTCACCAGCTCGGTTTCCAGGAAGGCGCGGTGCTTGGGATCGCGCGGCGACAGCCGGTTTTCGTTGATCAGCATGGTCTGGTGCGCCAGCCAGGCGCTCCAGGCGCTCTTGCCGATGCCGTTGAAGATGCGCTGGCCCAGCTCGCCGGGGTAGGGCACGAAGTCCAGGCCTTCGGTGTCGCGTTGTTCGTACTGGCAGAAAACGGTGCGGGGCATGGCTTACTCGGACTCGGGTGAAGGTGGTGCGCCCCGCATTGTACGGCGCTTGGGCCGGGCCGGCGGCGCACCGGTGTCCAGCAGCTTGCGGATCGGCGCAGGCAGGCCGAGGCTGGGCAGGTCGGCGGCGGCCACCCAGCGCAACGTCGGGTCATCGCGTTGCAGGCCATCCACGCGCTGCACCAGCACCTGCAGGTGCAGCCGGTAGTGGCTGAAGGTGTGCTCCAACACGGGCAGCACCTCTGCGTCATCCAGCGAACCGCTCACGTGGGTGTCGAACCAGTCCTGCAGGTCGCTGCCGGTGTCGGCTTGCGGCAGCGTCCACAGCTGCGCCCAGATGCCGGTGTCCGGGCGCTTCTGCAGCAGCACGCGGCCATGGCCATCGCGCAGCAGCAGTGCGGTGGCTTCACGTTCGGGCAGGGTCTTGGTGGGCTTGGGCGTGGGCAGTTGGTCGGTGCGGCCTTCGCGGCGCGCCACGCAGTCCGCCTGCAGCGGGCAGATCACGCAGGCCGGCCGGCTGCGGGTGCACACGGTGGCGCCCAGGTCCATCTGCGCCTGGGTGTAGTCGGCCATGCGCGCGTCGGGCACGTGCGCCACGTGCGCGTCGGCCAGGGCCCACAGCGCCTTCTCCACCTTGGGCAGGCCGGGGAACCCGTCGATGCCGTGGTAGCGCGTCAGTACCCGCTTGACGTTGCCGTCGAGGATCGCAAAACGGTCGTTCCAGGCCTGGCTCAGGATCGCCGCGGCGGTGCTGCGGCCGATGCCGGGCAGCGCGTTCAAGGCCTCGACATCGCGCGGCAGCGCGCCGCCGTGCTGTTCAACGCAACGCTGCGCGGCGGCATGCAGGTTGCGGGCGCGGGCGTAGTAGCCCAGCCCGGCCCACTGCGCCATCACTGCATCGTTGCTGGCTGCGGCGAGGTCGGGCAGGGTGGGGAACACGCGTAGAAAGGCCAGGAAGTACGGAATGACCGTGCCGACCTGGGTCTGCTGCAGCATGATTTCCGACAGCCACACCCGGTACGGCGAGCGCGGATGCTGCCACGGCAGGTCGTGCCGGCCATGCCCGTCGAACCACGGCAGCAGCCGCGCGACGAAGGCATCGTCGGCGGGGACAGGGGCGCTGGCAGTGGGCTGGCGTGGCATGGTGATTCCTGGACGGGGGTAGAGCCACCCCATGGGTGGCTGCTCTATCCGGGCGGGGCAGCGCAAACTGCCGACGATGCATCCCCGTCCGATACAGCCACCCATGGGGTGGGCTCTACCAACCCGGGTGCGGCGATGCATTCACCGGGGGCGCGCGGGACGTACGCCCAGCGCGCCGTTCGATCAGCTGCCCAGCGCTTCGGGCAGCAATGCGTCGACGAAGGCTTCCGGGTCGAACACGCGCAGGTCTTCCGGGCGCTCGCCGATGCCGGCAAAGCGGATCGGGATGCCGAACTCGCGGGCCAGCGCAAACACCACGCCCCCCTTGGCGGTGCCGTCCAGCTTGGTCACCACCAGCCCGGTCACGTTGACCGCGGCATGGAACTGACGCAGCTGCGACAGCGCGTTCTGCCCGGTAGTGCCATCGATCACCATCAGCACCTCGTGCGGTGCCGCCGGGTCGATCTTGCCCAGCACGCGGCGGATCTTGCCCAGTTCGTTCATCAGTCCGCCCTGGGTGTGCAGGCGGCCGGCGGTGTCGGCGATGAGCACTTCGGTGCCACGGGCCTTGCCGGCCTGCAGCGCGTCGAACGCCACCGAGGCGGCATCGGCGTTCTGGCCCTGGGCCACCACGGTCACACCGTTGCGCTCGCCCCAGATCTGCAGCTGGGCCACGGCGGCGGCACGGAACGTATCGCCGGCGGCCAGCATCAGGCTGTGGCCATCGTCCTTGAAGCGCTTGGCCAGCTTGCCGATGGTGGTGGTCTTGCCCACGCCGTTGACGCCGACGGTGAGGACCACGAACGGCTTGGCGCTGCGGTCGATGACCAGTGGTTTGGAGACCGGTTGCAGGATGGCGATCAGGTCGCTGCGCAGCGCAGCCAGCAGCGCGTTGGCATCGGCGAATTCGCGCGCCTTCATGCGCTTGCGCAGGCCCTCCACCAGCGCGGTGGTGGCGCCCACGCCCACATCGGCGGTGATCAGCGCGGTTTCCAGTTCATCCAGCAGGTCGTCATCGAGCTTGGGATTGCGCGAGAACAGGCCGCCGAAGCTGCGTGCGATGACGCTGTTGCGCAGGCGGTCGCGCCAGCCCAGCTTGCCCGGTGCTGCGGCAGCGGTGCCTTCAGCCGGCTCGGTGGCCAGCGGCTGCGCGGCTTCCTGGGTGATCTGGTTGGCGACCAGCACCGGCGGCGGCAAGGGCGCGGCGATGGGTTCGGCCACCACCAGCGGGGCCGGGGTGGTCGGTGCGACAACGGCGGGCGCCACGGCGGCAGCCGTATCGGGCACAGCGGCCGGAACCACGGCAGGCGCGGCCACAGGGGCGGCGACCGGTGCTTCGGGCGTAACCGGTGCTGGCGCGACGGTGGCAGCAGGTACAACCGGCGGCAGCGGCGCGGCGGGTGGCGCAACGGGAGCCTCGGCAGCAGGCGTCTCGACAGCGGGCGCGTGAGCGGCGGGCACCTCAGCGGCAGGCACCTCGGCAGCAGGGGCCTCGATCGGCGCCGGCGCCGACGGGCCATCCTGGCTGGCCTGCGGGAACGCCGCGGCCAGTTCTTCGGCCGAATAGTGCTGGGTCTTGGGCGCGTCCTGGGGAGCGTCCGGGGTCTTTTTGCGACGGAAGAAACTGAGCATTGGATTCGGCGCTGAAATCAGGGGGATATGCTACCACTGCGCCCTTGGACGGCAGTGCGAACGTTGGTTTGCATTGCTGCGGGCAGCCGACCAACGGTCGGCTCTACCGGCCACCACCCACCACCGGGTAGAGCCGACCGTTGGTCGGCTGTCGGGTAGAGCCGACCGTTGGTCGGCTGCCGTCTTAAGCCAGCGCCGCGGCAGCCGCTAACGGCTGTGAAGCACTGCGTCATGCGGACGCAGCTGTACATCGTGGAGTGCAGGACCGTGAACGTGATGTCCATTGCCAGCTCGGGCCTGCGCGCCGCCACCCTTGGGGTGCAGGCGGCCGCGTCGAACGTGGCGCGCCTGCCGGTTGCCGAGGCCACCCGGATCGGCGTGGCCCAGGCCGCGGTTGCCGGCGGCGGGGTGGACGCCAGCCTGGTCGAGGTGGCGGCCGATCCGGCTGCGCCGGTGTCGGACCTGCTTGCCGCGAAAGAGGCGGTGCTGACGTTTGCTGCCAACGCCACGCTGATTCGCCGCAGCGACCAGATGCTGGGCGCGTTGCTGGACAAGCGCGCCTGACCCCGGACCACCACAGCCGGTAGTGCCGGCCGCTGGCCGGCTCCTCGCACCAGTGTGGTTTCCCATGAGCCGGCCAGCGGCCGGCACTACCGGTCATGCGACTGCAGCCATCTGCCGGCCGCTGGCCGGCTCCTCGCACCAGCGTGGTTTCCCATGAGCCGGCCAGCGGCCGGCACTACCGTGTGTGCGAAAGCCGACCGTTGGTCGGCACGCACCCGTCCCAGCATCGGTCGCCTTACGCCGACAATTCCAGCAGCAGCTTGTTGAGCCGGCGCACGTAGGCGGCCGGGTCCTTCAGCGTGTCACCGGCGGCCAGCGCGGCCTGTTCGAACAGCACGCGGCTGAGGTCGTCGAAGCGGGCGCTGTCGGCTTCCTGGTCCAGCTTGCCGATCAGCGGGTGGCCGGGGTTGAACTCGAACACCGGCTTGCTGTCGGGCACCTTCTGGCCGCTGGCTTCCAGGATCTGGCGCATCTGCAGGCCCAGGTCCTGTTCGCCGATGGCCAGGATCGCCGGGGAGTCGGTGAGGCGGTGCGACACGCGCACGTCGGCGACATCCTCGCCCAGCGCGGCCTTGATGCGGTCGACCAAGCCCTGCTTGTCCTTGGCGGCTTCTTCCTGGGCCTGCTTGTCTTCGGCGCTTTCCAGCGCGCCCAGGTCCAGGTCGCCGCGGGCGACGTCGACGAACGACTTGCCGTCGAACTCGGTCAGGTACCCCATCAGCCATTCGTCGATGCGGTCGGTGAACAGCAGCACTTCGATGCCCTTCTTGCGGAACACTTCCAGGTGCGGGCTGTCCTTGACCTGGGTGTAGCTGTCGCCGGTCAGGTAGTAGATCTTGTCCTGGCCTTCGATCATGCGGCCCACGTAATCGGCCAGCGACACGCTCTGCTCGCCGCTGGTGTCATGCGTGGAGGCGAAGCGCAGCAGGCCGGCGATCTTTTCGCGGTTGTTGAAGTCTTCGGCGGGGCCTTCCTTGAGCACCTGGCCGAACTGCTTCCAGAAGCCAGCGTAGACGTCGGGCTTGTCGGTGGCCAGCTTCTCCAGCATGTCCAGCGAACGCTTGGTCAGGGCCGACTTCATGGAGTCGATGACCGGGCCGGACTGCAGGATTTCGCGCGAGACGTTCAGCGACAGGTCGTTGGAGTCGACCACGCCCTTGATGAAACGCAGGTACATCGGCAGGAACTGTTCGGCCTGGTCCATGACGAACACGCGCTGCACGTAGAGCTTCAGGCCCTTGGGCGCGTCGCGGTGGTACAGGTCGAACGGGGCGTGGCCGGGCACGTACAGCAGCGAGGTGTACTCGAGCTTGCCTTCGACCTTGTTGTGGCTCCAGGCCAGTGCATCCTGGTGGTCGTGGGCGGCGTGCTTGTAGAACTCCTGGTACTCGGCGTCGCTGATCTCGGTGCGCGGGCGGGTCCACAGGGCGCTGGCGCGGTTGACGGTTTCCCATTCAACCTCGGCCGGGGCGTCGTCGCCGTGGTGTTCCTTGACCATCTGGATCGGCAGGCCGATATGGTCGGAGTACTTCTTGATGATGCCGCGCAGGCGCCAGCCATCGGCGAAGTCGTGCTGGTCGTCCTTGAGGTGCAGGACGATGCGGGTGCCGCGCTCGGGCTTGTCGATGGGTTCGACGTCGAACTCGCCTTCACCGCGCGAGGACCAGTGCACGCCTTCGCTGGCGGGCAGGCCGGCACG
Organism: Stenotrophomonas rhizophila; assembly: GCF_000661955.1. NCBI lineage: Bacteria > Pseudomonadati > Pseudomonadota > Gammaproteobacteria > Lysobacterales > Lysobacteraceae > Stenotrophomonas > Stenotrophomonas rhizophila. The sequence goes on along the minus strand of NZ_CP007597.1, from coordinate 2,797,370 downwards.
GCGGGAGTAGACGTCGACCTGGTCGGCGACGATGAAGGCGCTGTAGAAGCCGACGCCGAACTGGCCGATCAGCTGGGAGTCTTTCTTCTGGTCGCCGGAGAGCTGGCGCAGGAAGTCACCGGTGCCGGACTTGGCGATGGTGCCGAGGTGCGCGATGGCATCCTCGCGGCTCATGCCGATGCCGTTGTCGTCGATGGTGAGGGTGTGGGCGTCGGCATCGAAGCTGACACGGATGCGCAGGTCGCCGTCGTTTTCGAGCAGGGCCGGCTGGGTCAGCGCTTCAAAGCGCAGTTTGTCGGAGGCATCGGCGGCGTTGGAGATGAGCTCGCGAAGGAAGATTTCCTTGTTGGAGTACAGCGAGTGGATCATCAGCTGCAGCAGCTGTTTGACTTCGGTCTGGAAGCCCAGGGTTTGTTTTTGGGTCTGCTCGGTCACGGTGACGATGCTCCTTGGACGATGCCGCGCCCGGCGCGGCGGCTGGCTCAAGGGGTAGGGGTGGTGGGGTGGGTTTTCAAGAGCGGGGGCCGGAGCGAGAGCCAGGGGCCGGAGCCGAAGCCGAAGCCGAAGCCGAAGCCGAAGCATGACGCCAGAGCATGAAGCCAAAGGCGCGGCGCCTATCTGTCTGCGTGGGAGGCCGGTGGGGATGCGGTCCCGGGACACGGCGTAAATCCATCCTTGGAGCCTCGTGGGCAACATCCATGTTGCCCAACGGTCCCGGGACCGCATCCCCACCGGCCTCTGGCAGACGTTCCGAGTGACGCGGGTAGAGCCACGCCACGCGTGGCTGATCTTCGTTCCGGGGCAGGGATGTTGGTAGCGGCCGGTAGAGCCACGCCATGCGTGGCTGCTCTTCGTTCTGGAATCGGTACTCGTGGTGGTGGCGGTGGCCGGACCGCCTAGAATGACGCCCTGAATCGCCTGATCTTCGTACCCATGACCCGTTCCCGCTCGTTCGACCCGTCCGCTCTTTCCTTCTGGAGCCGCGCATGAAGCCGCGCCCGCCGGTGGCGGCGGCCGTGGGCCAGGTGCGGATCATCGGCGGCAAATGGCGCGGGACGAAGTTGCCGGTGCCGCTGTCGCCGGGGCTGCGACCCAGCAGCGACCGTGTCCGGGAGACGCTGTTCAACTGGCTGATGCCGCGGATTGGCGGCGCGCGGGTGCTGGACCTGTTTGCCGGTAGCGGGGCGCTGGGGCTGGAGGCGGTGTCGCGTGGGGCCGGGCAGGCGACGCTGGTCGAGCGGGATGCCGGATTGGCCCGGCAGCTGCGCGAATCGGTGGCCAAGCTGGGCGCGCAGGGGCAGGTGGCGGTGGTGCAGGCCGATGCGCTGCAGTGGCTGGCGCAGCCGCCGGCAGGGCGGGCTGATATCGTGTTCGTGGACCCGCCGTTCGCCGCCGGGCTGTGGGACCAGGTGCTGGCGGGGCTGGGGCCGCATCTGGCCGCCGATGCCTGGCTGTACCTGGAGGCACCGGCCGAGCAGGCACCGCGGGTGCCCGCGCCGTGGCTGCTGCACCGCGAGGGCGGGACCCGGGAGGTGCGTTTTGCCCTGTACCGCCGCGCCACTGCTACACTTTCACCAGATCACAACGTGTAGCTGACGTATGACCGTGGCCAACCGCCGCATTGCCGTTTACCCGGGCACCTTCGATCCGATCACCAACGGTCACATCGACCTGGTGAACCGGGCCGCGCCGCTGTTCGAGAAGGTCGTGGTTGGCGTGGCGCAGAGCCCGTCCAAGGGCCCGACGCTGCCGCTGGAGCTGCGCGTGCAGCTGGCGCGCGATGCGCTGGGCCACAACCGCAACGTCGAGGTGATCGGCTTCGATACCCTGCTGGCGCATTTCGTGCGCTCGGTGCAGGGCGGGGTGCTGCTGCGCGGGCTGCGCGCGGTGTCCGATTTCGAGTACGAATTCCAGATGGCGAGCATGAACCGCCACCTGATCCCGGAGGTTGAGACCCTGTTCCTGACCCCGGCCGAGCAGCACAGCTTCATTTCGTCTTCGCTGGTCCGCGAGATCGCCCGCCTGGGCGGCGACGTGTCCGGCTTCGTGCCCGCCTCGGTCCTCGAGGCGCTGCGCAAGGTCCGTGAAGCGAAGTCGGGCCCGTCGTAAACACCTGTCAGATCCACACATACCAAGAATCACCAAGGGAGGAATTCCATGAACAACACCATGCGTGCCATGTTGATCGCGTCGTTCGCGCTGGCCTTCACCGCCTGCAAGAAGGAAGAGGCTGCTCCGGTCGCCGAAGCCCAGCAGGCGCTGGTCGCCCCGGACGCCAATGACGACGCCGGCTGGAAGAAGTACCTGCAGGCCGTGGCCGTGCAGAACATGGGCAACATCACCAACAGCCCGTTCCTGTACTACCTGTCCCCGGAATCGGACCCGGAGTTCGCCGCCAAGTACGAGCGTCAGGTCGAGAGCGCCACCCAGGCCGTGGCCCGTGGCATCCAGCCGGGCAACATGCTGGCCTTCGGTTCGTCGGCCTCCTCGAAGATGGCCGACATGATCCAGGCCGTGTTCAAGGATGTGCCGGCTGACTCGATGAAGAACGTGCGCGTGGTGTTCATCGGCAAGGCCGCTGACAACGCCCGCGTGCAGTCCATCATCCAGCCGACCGGCGCCGAGTACATCTTCGTAGAAGCCAAGTAACCCGTGCAGTGGCGGCCGCGCGTCCCGCGTGGCCCGGGCGGCTTCTGCGAGGAAGCCGCCGTTGACCGGCCGGCGCGTATGCGCTGGCTGGTCTTCATCCGCCGGCGCGGGCGTGGAGTAACGCCATGTCGCTGAAAATCAATGAGCTCTGCGTCAACTGTGACGTGTGTGAGCCAGCCTGTCCCAATCAGGCCATCTCGATGGGTGAAACCATCTACGTGATCGATCCGGCCCGCTGCACCGAGTGCGTGGGACATTTCGACGAACCCCAGTGCGTGGTCGTCTGCCCGGTCGAATGCATCGATCCCGATCCGGACATCCCGGAAACCCAGGACGCCCTGCTGGCCAAGTTGTTCGGGCTGCAGCGCGACCATCCCGAACTTTATGCGGAGCCCCCATCCGAATGAACATGTTGTCGCGTCGTTGGTTGCTGCTCGTCCTGTTGTGGTCCCCGGTGGCATGGTCCGCCGCACCCGCACAGGGTTCCCTGGCCAGCCATCCGGACGGCGCGGCCATTGCCAGCGGCCACCACCTGGCCACCGAGGCCGGCATGGAGATCCTGGCCAAGGGCGGCAATGCGTTCGATGCGGCGGTGGCGGTGTCGTCCACCTTGGCGGTGGTCGAGCCGATCAGCTCGGGGCTGGGCGGCGGCGGGTTCTTCCTGCTGCATGACGCCCGGACCGGCAAGGATGTGATGCTGGACGCGCGCGAAACCGCGCCGCAGGCCGGCACCGAAGCCGCCTTCCTGGACAGCAAGGGCGAACTGGACCGCGACCGCTCGGTCAACGGCCCGTGGTCGGCCGGCATCCCCGGCCTGCCGGCGGCGCTGGTGGAGCTGTCGTCCAAGCATGGCAAGCTGCCGTTGCGCACCTCGCTGGGCCCGGCGATGCGCATCGCCAGTGACGGGTTCCCGGTGTATGCCCGCATGGCCAAGGGCTATGCATCGCGCCGCGAAGTGATGGAACGCTACCCCGGCACGCGCGAGGTGTACCTGCGCAACGGCAAGCCGATCGCCGAGGGCGACCTGTTCCGCCAGCCCGAACTGGCCGCCACGCTGGAGCGGCTGGCCGACAAGGGCTTCGACGGCTTCTACCGCGGCCAGACCGGCAAGGCGCTGCTGGCCGGCGTGAAGCAGGCCGGCGGCACGTGGACCGCCGACGAGCTGGCCGGCTACCGGGTCAAGCTGCGCGAGCCGATCGTGTTCAAGTACCGCGACTGGACCATCACCACCGCCTCGCCGCCGTCGTCCGGTGGCATCGCGCTGGCATCGATGCTGCAGATCCTGGAAGGCTGGGATCTCAAAGCGACGGACCAGGCCCACCGCACCCACCTGGTGGTGGAAGCGATGCGCCGCGCCTACCGTGACCGTACGTTCTTCCTGGGCGACCCGGACTTCGTGCAGATTCCGCAGAAAGTGCTGACCAGCAAGGACTACGCCCAGGGCCTGCGCGCCACGATCCACCCGGAGAAGGCCACCCCGAGCGACCTGCTGTCGGGCAACCCGACCCCGCTGGAAGACGACGAAACCACGCACTTCTCGATCATCGACCGCGACGGCAACCGCGTGGGCGCCACCCAGACGGTGAACCTGCTGTACGGCTCGGGCCTGATTCCCAAGGGCACCGGCGTGCTGCTCAACAACGAAATGGACGATTTCGCGCTGAAGCCGGGCACGCCCAATGCCTTCGGCGTGATGGGCTATGCGGCCAACGCGCCCAAGCCGGGCAAGCGCATGCTCAGCTCGATGACCCCCACCTTCATGGAATCGTCCGACAAGGTGGTGGTGCTGGGCACCCCGGGCGGCAGCCGCATCATCACCATGGTGCTGCTGGGCATCCTGGGCTACGACGACGGCCTGACTGCACAGCAGGTAGCCGCCTTGCCGCGCTACCACCACCAGTGGCTGCCCGACGAGATCTCGGCCGAAACCGGCGCGCTGTCGGTGGACACGATCAAGCAGCTGCAGGCGATGGGTCACAAGATCGAGCTGCCCGGCGACAGCGCCGAGGGCGGCCGTGGTTCCAGCCATGTGTGGGGCAACCTGCAGACCGTGGAGTGGGACCGCAAGGCCAACGTGCTCAGCGGCGGCAGCGACCCGCGCAATCCGGTGGGCAGTGCGGCGGTAACGCCTGCCGCCGCGCGCTGAGCCGGCGTCACCTGTTACTGCGAAAACCCCGCCTGCCGGCGGGGTTTTTCGTTGTATGAACCGCTGCGCCTAGCGAATATTTAACGCGTCCCGCCGGATAATTTGCGCATGAAACTATGGTCGATACGCGGTAACTCACAGAAGCTGGACGGCGGTGCGATGTTCGGCAATGCGCCGCGCGCGGTCTGGGAAAAATGGGCGGCACCGGATGATCTGAACCGGATCGAGCTGGCGTGCCGCGCCCTGCTGGCCAGCCCGCTGGCGGGCAAGACGGTGTTGTTCGAAACCGGTATCGGTGCGTTCTTCGAGCCGAAACTGCGCGACCGCTACGGGGTGCAGGAACCGCGCCACGTGCTGATGGAATCGCTGCGCGAGGCCGGCTTCGAGCACGAGGATATCGACGTGGTGGTGCTCAGCCACCTGCATTTCGACCACGCCGGCGGCCTGCTGGCGCAGTGGAGCGAAGGACGCGAGCTGGAGCTGCTGTTCCCCAATGCCACCTTCCTGGTGGGCGCCGAGCACTGGCAACGGGCGCTGCACCCGCACCCGCGCGACCGCGCCAGCTTCATTCCCGAGCTGCCCGGCCTGCTGCAGGCCAGCGGGCGGCTGGAGATCGTGGACGGGCCGTACTCCAAGGCGCTGGGCAACAGCGTGCGTTTCAGCTTCAGCGACGGGCATACCCCGGGCCTGATGCTGGCCGAGATCGTCGGCCCCGAGCAGGTCGATGGCCAGGCGCGTGGCGGGGTGGTGTTCTGCGCCGACCTGATTCCGGGTCGGTCGTGGGTGCACGTGCCGATCACCATGGGCTACGACCGCAACGCCGAACTGCTGATCGACGAGAAGCGCAGCTTCCTGGAAGACAAACTGGCGCGCAACGTGCACCTGTTCTTTACCCACGACCCGCAGTGCGCGCTGGCGCAGGTGGTGCGCGATGACAAGGGGCGGTTCGGCACCGTCCACGAGCAGGGCGAACTGAAGGCCCGCGCGCTGGCCTGATGCACCCGGCAATGCCGGTAGATGCCGACCGTCGCTCGGCACGTCATGGTAGTGCCGGCCGCTGGCCGGCTCCTCATGAACCTCGGACGCATAACGTGGAGCCGACCAGCGGCCGGCACTACCGTCGGGGCCGCCGTCCAAGCGCACCGGTAGGTGCCGACGGTTGGTCGGCACGGCACCCAATCCGAGCACCGGGTACAACCCGGCGCGAACCTCAATTCGCCTTCAGACACCCGCTCATGAAGGTCTTGCGTGCATCGCCGGCCAGCTTCTTCGCGGCGGCATCGGCATTGCAGGTTTTCATGCGTTCCTGCGGCGTGGTCGCCGCCGGGGCCGGCCCGCTCAGGCAGGCCTTCTGCGCGGACTTGTAGTCCTCGCCGGTCTTGCCCTTGTTCTTGGCCGAACAGTCGGCCATGCGCTGTTGCTGCGGGGTAGCGGCATCGGCCAGCACCGGGCTGCCGATCAGCAGCAGGCAGGCCAGCAGGGACACAGTCTTCATGGCAACACTCCACGCACGGGTAGGGTTGCGCGCAGCTTCTGCCTCGCCCTGAGCAGGCCGCGTGAAGAAGCCGGCGGCCGCGCAGGGCCGCCAGCCAACGCGTGGATCAACCGACCACGCGGGTACCGAAGATGCGATCACCGGCATCGCCCAGGCCCGGCAGGATGTAGCCCTTTTCGTTGAGCTGGGCATCGATGGCGGCGGTGAAGATCTCCACGTCCGGGTGCACGGCCTGCACGGCGGCGATGCCCTCCGGCGCGGCCACCAGGAAAATGCCCTTGATGCGGCGCGCGCCCGCACGCTTGAGCATGTCGATGGTGGCGATCAGGGTGCCGCCGGTGGCCAGCATCGGGTCCAGGATCAGCGCATCGCGCTCTTCCAGGCGGCCGGTCAGGCGCTCGAAGTAGGGCACCGGCTGCAGGGTTTCCTCATCGCGCTGCAGGCCCACCACGCTGACCCGCGCAGCCGGGATCAGCGACAGCACGCCGCTGAGCATGCCCAGCCCGGCACGCAGGATCGGCACCACGGTGATCTTGGCCCCGGCGATGCGCTGCACCGTCACCGGACCGGCCCAGCCGGCCATGGTGTGGGCTTCGGTGTCCAGGTCGGCGGTGGCCTCATAGGCCAGCAGGCCGCCGAGCTCGTTGGCCAGTTCGCGGAAATCCTTGGTGCTCAAGGACGCATCGCGCATCAGGCCGATTTTGTGCTGCACCAGCGGATGGCGCACTTCGACGATTTTCATGGGGAAAGGCAACGGTAAGCAGGAAGGCCACTAGTGTGCCGCAAGGCCCACCGAAGCCAAAGCCCGGCACCGCAGGACCCGGTGTCACGCCCATGCAACCTCCCGGACATACCGTGCTGACCCAATCTTTACGCCGTTGGGGAATGCCGTGCAGAACAAGAGCGTGTTGGGCCGGGCGATCAGCCTGTCGTTGCTGGTGATGGCCAGTCCGTCGGTGTTCGCCGCCGACACCAGCGTGGGTACCGCCGCCAGTGGGGCCGGGGCGATCGACCTGGACCGGGTCGAAGTCCGCCCGCAGCTGGAGTCGCAGACCCGCGCGGTCGACCTCAAGCGCAGCAGCGACGCCATCGAGGACGCGGTATCGTCCGACGCCATGGGCGTGTACCCGGACAAGAACGTGGCCGAGTCGCTGCAGCGCCTGCCCGGCGTCAGCGTGACCCGCGACCAGGGCGAGGGCCGCTTCGTGGCGATCCGCGGCCTGGACGCCAATCTCAACAGCGTCAGCGTCGACGGCATCGCCATCGGCACCCCGGAAGACTCCAGCCGCGCCGCACCGCTGGACGTGATCCCCTCCGACTCGACCGAGCGCCTGCGCGTGGTCAAGTCGCCCACCCCGGACATGCCCGGCGATGCCATCGGCGGTGCGATCCTGGTGGAATCGGCCTCGGCCTTCGATCGCGACGGGCGCAGCCTGCGCGGCAAGATCGAAGCCAGCCACCAGCAACTGTCCGGTGAGACCAGCCCCAAGGCGGCCTTCAACTACAGCGAGGTGTTCGCCGACACCTTCGGCGTGGCGGTGGGCGTGAACTACCAGAAGCGCAGCTTCGAATCGGACAACACCGAAGTGGAGTACGGCACCTTCGAGGGCGGCGCCAAGGACGACCTGTTCGCCAACAGCCTGCAGCGCCGCAAGTACGAGATCGAACGCAAACGCATCGGCGCCAACCTCAACCTGGACTGGCATCCCGACGAGGACAACCGCTATTACCTGCGCACGCTGTACAGCCAGTTCGACGATGCCGAAACGCGCCAGCGCACCATCTTCGATTTTGGTGACGAGGGCATCACCGCGCTGGGCGGCAACCAGTACCGCGTGGATGACCTGGCCGCCGACAGCATCCAGAAGCGCATGCGCTACCGCACCAAGAAGGAAAATACGTTCGCCGCCAGCGTCGGCGGTGAGAACCGCCTGAGCGGCGCGGTGGTCGACTACAAGGTGGGCTATACGCGCACCGAAGAGCGCGTCAACGACGAGATGGAAGCGCGTTTCGAGTACGCCGGTGACGACCTGTCCGCCACCGTCGACCAGAACAGCCGCGTGCCGCGCATCGCCCTGAGCGATGCGGGCTGGATGGACAACGGCACCTACGACTTCGACCGCATGGTGCTGTCGCCCAAGCGCGTGGACGACAAGGAACACAGCGCGCAGGTCAACCTGCGTTTCGACGGCGACAACGCCAGCTACAAGTTCGGCCTGCTCGGCCGCTGGCGCGACCGCGACGTGGACACCAACGAGCGCGAGCTGCGCGTTGGCCCGGACATCGCCCTGTCCGACTGGACCACCGGCACGCCCGAACACCGTGGCGGCACGCTGGGCCAGGGCATGAGCTCGGACGCGATGCGCCGCTATTGGGCGCAGTTCGGTGGCCAGTACAGTGCACGCCCGCAGGATGCCGGCGGCAATGCGCTGACCTCGCTGGAAGAGGACTACACCGCCCGTGAGGACATTTTCGCCAGCTACGCAATGGGCACCTGGGACATCGGGGCACTGCGCATCATCGGCGGCGTGCGCGTGGAGAACACCCAGTTCAGCGCCACCGGCAACAGCGTGGACGTGGCCAGCAATGGCCGCACCTACACCGTGACCCCGCTCACCGTCAGCCGCAGCTACAGCAACGTGCTGCCGGGCCTGCACCTGCGCTACGACGCCGGTGATGCCTGGGTGCTGCGCGCGGCCGCCAACAAGACCGTCTCGCGCCCGTCGTTCGGCGACATCGCCCCGCGCGTCGGCCTGAGCCGTGGTGACGAGGAAGTGCGCATCGGCAACCCGCAGCTGGACCCGTACGAATCGAAGAACATCGACCTGTCGATCGAGAAGTACATCGGCAGCACCGGCATCCTGTCGCTGGGCCTGTTCCACAAGGCGATCGACGGCTACATCGTCAACACGGTGAGCACGACCGACCCGGCCTACCCGGACTTCAAGGTCACCCGGGTGATCAACGGCAACAAGGCCACCGTCAAGGGCGCGGAGTTCAACTGGCAGCAGCAGCTGGCGTTCCTGCCGGCCGGCTGGGACGGCCTGCTGGTGGGCGCCAGCGGCACCTGGCTGGATACCGACTTCGATCCGGGCCTGGCCGGCCGCGAGCGCTACGACTTCATGCTGCCGCGCGCCTCCAAGCACGTTTACACCGCGCACATCGGCTATGAGAAGGCCGGCTTCAGCACCCGCGTGGCGGCGGTCTACCGCAGCGAGTACCTGGACACGCTGGGTGACAGCGCTGCCTACGACATCTACGTGGCGCCCAACACCCAGCTGGATGTCAGCCTGGACTACAAGATCACCGCCAACGTGAGCGTATATCTGGAAGCGCAGAACCTGCTCGACAAGCCGCTGGAGCTGTACCAGGGCACGCGCTCGCGCACCCTGCAGATGGAAGAGTATGGCCGCACCTATGCGCTGGGCCTGAAGGTGGCGCTGTGATGCGCGCACGTCATGCCGTGGCGGTGGTGAGCCTGGCCCTGCTGGCGGCGTGCAAGGCGGCATCCGGCCCGGCGGCCGATGCGCCGGCCGGCGCGGCTGCAACGCGTTCGGTGGCCACGGTGGCCGAAGCCTTCCTTACCCCGATGACTCCGGCCGACAACATCGACTCGCCGGCCAGCTGGACCGCCCCCGACGGCAAGCAGTGGCTGATCGCCACCGCCAAGACCACCCACAAGCTGGTGGTCTATGACGGCCAGACCGGCGCGCACCTGCGTGACGTGGGCAGCCAGGGCACCGCCCCGGGTCAGTTCGACCGCCCCAACGGCATCGCCGTGATCGACGACCTGGTGCTGGTGGTGGAGCGCGACAACCACCGCGTGCAGGTGCTGCACCTGCCCGATTTCACCCCGCTGGGGGTGTTCGCCGCCGCCGACCTGCGCAAGCCCTATGGGCTGTGGGTGAACAAGCAGCGCGAAGGCTACGACGTCTACGTCACCGACTCCTACGATGCCGGCGAAGACGCGCAGGGCAATGACGTGCTGCCGCCCCTGGCCGAACTGGACAAGCGCGTGCGCCGCTACGCACTCACGATGAAGGGGAACACGCTGGACGCGACCCTGGTGGGCAGCATCGGCGACACCAGCGATGCCGGTGCCCTGCGCGTGGTCGAATCGATCTGGGGCGACCCGGCCAACGACCGCCTGTTGATTGCCGAGGAAGACGAAACCTACGCCAGCGAGATCAAGGTGTACACGCTGGAAGGCCGCTTCACCGGTACCACGTTTGGCCGCGATGCCTTCCAGGCGCAGGCCGAAGGCGTGATGCTCAAGACCTGCGGCAAGGACGGCTGGTGGATCACCACCGAACAGGGCAAGCAGCGCAGCGTGTTCCACCTGTTCGACCGCCACACCTTGAAGCATGTCGGTGCGTTCCAGGGCAACACGGTGGCCAACACTGACGGCATCTGGCTGGATCAATCGGCATCTGCGCGGTTCCCGCACGGCGTGCTGTATGCCGTGCATGACGACCAGGGCGTGGTGGCGTTCGACTGGGCCACTGTCGCCCGGCAGTTGTCGTTGCCGCTGGAGTGCGCGCCATGACGCGCGCCACGATTACCACTGCGGCATTGCTGTTGGCGCTGCTGCTGGGCAACGGCCCGGCCGCCGCAAAGGCACCGGACAACGCTGCCGAACCCAACACCCAGGTGCCCGCCGGCAACCGCCACTATGCGGCCACTGGTTTCCCGGACCGCATGGTGGCCTCGCCGGCGCAGGACGCCGCGCGCGGCTTCGGCGTGTCCTGGCGCACCGATGCCTCCGTCAGCGCGCCAACCCTGGAGTGGGTGGTGGCCGGTGACTCGCCGGACGTGGGCACGCCCACCCGCATCACGGCGGCCACCCGCGCGCTGGAGACCGAGAACGGCACGGCGCATTACCATCGCGCCGACGTGGCCGGGCTGCAGCCGGACACGCTGTATCTCTGGCGGGTGCAGGGCAACAGCACCTGGAGCGCGTGGCACCAGCTGCGCACCGCAGGCACCGCCCGGCAGCCGCTGACGTTGCTGTACTTCGGCGACACCCAGAACAAGAACCTCAGCCACGTCTCGCGCGTGCTGCGTGCGGGCATCAAGGCCGCACCGGATGCGCGCCTGAGCCTGTTCGCCGGTGACCTGGTCAGCGGCGGCGACGGCCAGGACGACAGCGAGTGGGGCGAGTGGTTCGCCGCCGCGGGCTGGCTGCCACAGGAAACCGCGGTGGCCCCGGCCATCGGCAACCACGAGTATTTCGAGGAGTTCGAAGACACCCCGCAGGAGCGTCGGGTGCTGGGCCGGCACTGGCCGGTGACCTTCGCGCTGCCGCGCAATGGCGTGGACGCCGCCGACACCAGCACCTACTGGTTCGACTACCAGGGCGTGCGCATCGCCGTGCTCGACGGCACCTCGGCACTGGACCTGGGCACCGCGCAGGCGCAGGCCGCATGGCTGGACACGGTGCTGGCCAACAACCCGCACCCGTGGAGCATCGTGCTGCTGCACCAGCCGTTCTACTCGCCGCGCGAGGGCCGCGAGAACGCCGAACTACGCGACGTGCTGCTGCCGGTGGTGCGCCGCCATCAGGTGGACCTGGTGCTGCAGGGCCACGACCACACCTATGGCCGTCGTGGCGAGGGGCAGGGCGCCACCCCGCAGTTCGTGGTCACCGTGGCCGGTCCCAAGCAGTACCGCCTGTCAGAGCAGGCGCGCGCGACGATGGCGCCGGTGGGCGAAGACACCCAGCTCTACCAGGTGCTGAAGATCGACCCGAAACACCTGCGCTATGAAGCACGCACGGTCACCGGCCAGCTGTATGACGGCTTCGAACTGACCCGTGCCGCCAATGGACGCAAGCGCAAGACCGAACTGACGCAGGGACGCATCGCCCCCCGTGACTGCACGCGCGCGCAGACCCTCAAGGGCCGCGCCGACCGTTGCTGGGAATGACCCCCGTGCCGGGCCGTTGCGACGCGCCCGGCCGATGCTGGAGAACAAGATGACCACCCGACGCGTTCTGCCCCTGGCCGCCATCGCCGCCGCCTTGCTGCTGCTGGCCGGTGCCGGTGGCGCCACCAACGCCGTGCTGCACCCGTTCCTGGCCGCCCAGCCCAAGGAGGCCCCGGACGAGGCCAACCTGGCAGTGGAAATACCGGCCGGCAGTTTCACCAAGTACGAGATCAAGGAAGACGGCCTGGTCCATGTGGACCGCTTCCAGTCGATGCCGGTGGCGTACCCGGCCAACTACGGGTCGATGCCGCGCACGCTGGCCGGCGACAACGACCCGCTCGACGCGCTGGTGCTGACCCGCGAGCCGCTGCATCCCGGTGTGATCGTGCGGTTCCGTCCGATCGGGTTCCTGAAGATGCTGGACAACGGCGAACATGACGAGAAGGTCATCGGCGTGCCCACCGATAAGCTCGACCCCACCTACGCCGGCATCCGCGACCTGCAGGACCTGCCACTGATCGAACGCCAGCGCATCGAAGCGTTTTTCCGCGTGTACAAGGACCTGCCCGAAGGGCGCAATCCGGTGCAGCTGGATGGCTGGGGTACCGCCGCCGAGGCCAAGGCGCTGATCCGTGCCTCGATGCAGCGCTTCGACCTGCAGCAGCAGCGCCGCAAGGGCGATTGAGGCATTTCGGCGCCGATGTATCCTCTGCCCACATGGACGAGGGCATGGCGATGGAGAAGGCAGGCTGGGCAACGCAGCTGAGTGTGGTGCTGCTGGCATGGGAACTGCAACTGCTGGCCGTGCCGATGACGGCGCTGAGCGTCTTTGCGCTGGCGTGGTTGTGGGGACCTGCGTTTCACCCTGACCACGTGCCGATGCGGGCGGCGGTGGTGGTGGCCCTGATCGCCTTCATGGGCTTCTGGCGGCTGGTGCTGGGGTTCTATCGCGCCGGCCTGCGCCTGGACGGGACACCGCTGTGGGCACGCGTGTGCACCGCTGCCGGCGCGACGCTATGCGCGGCGGGGCTGGCGGTGGGCATATTCCAACGTCCCACCGGTTGGGCCTACATCGGGGTCATGGGCGTGCCGATGCTGCTGCCACTGGGACACATGCTTGCCCTGTCGTGGCGTACCACCCGGCAACGACCGGTGCGCTGAGAAAGCGCGCCGCGCCGCCTGGCCGCCACGTACATGGGCTAGCCGGCCCGTTGTATGCTCGGCGCACTACAGCCGGGGGGCGGATGATGGGCAAGTCGCAGTGGGCGAACGGGGTTGGCGTGGCCTTGCTGGTGCTGGAGTTGCTGGTGTTTGCATTGCCCGTCACCCTGCTCGATGGCTTCGGCCTGCTGATGCTGTCGCGCCCCACCGGCCACCCGGATTACGCGCCGATGCTGGTCGGCGTGTTGCTGGCCAGCGTGGCACTGGTCGGCTTCTGGCGGCTTGCGTTCGGCTTCCTGCTCGATGGCCTGACCCTGCACGGCGCGCCGCGCTGGGCGCGCTGGTGCACCGGCACCGGTGCATTGCTGTGCCTGGGGGCGTTGCTGATTGCCGGCCTCTTCAACCGGCTCAACGCACTGGCCTTTGTCGGCGTGCTGGGGCTGCCGGTGATGGTGCCGCTGGGCCACATGCTGGTGGTATCCCAGCGCGTGCCCACGCCACCGCCGCTGCCGTAGGCGCGCTCAACCGCGCGCGGCGGTCGCCTTGTCCACGCGGCGTTTGAACACCGCCATTTCCTTCTCGGCCTGCTTGTCGCCGTTGCGCTGCGCCACGGCAATGCCTTCCTGCCACGCCCGTGCCGCCGCATCGGCATCGCCGGCGGCCAGCCACGCCTTGCCCAGCAGTTTCCAGCCCGCCGAATAGGCCGGGTCCTGGGCCACGCAGCGCTGCAGGTGCGCGGCCGCCTCGGCGGGCTCGCCCGCGTCCAGCAGGCCCTTGCCCAGGCTGAAGCGCAGCAGCGCACTGTCGCGACCGGCGTCGAGCATGCGCTGCAGGGCGGTCATGTCCATGGCGACGCATCCACGTCGGCGCGGCCATCGATACGGGTGTAGCGGCTGCGGTGGTAGGCCAGTGCCGCGCCCGGTGCCGCCTCGAAACGCGCAACCCGGCCCACGATCAACACGTGGTCGCCCAGTGGCAGGCTGCGCTCCACCGTGCACAGCAGCCAGCCGACCGCCTTGCGCACCCGCGGTGCGGCGCCCCCCAGGTCGAGCACGTCCGCAGCGGCCGGTGTGCGACGCCGCAGCGGGTCGGCGAAGTGACGCGCCACCGCTTCCTGCCCCGCTGACAGCAGGCTGATGCCGAAGGACGCCGCGTCGCGGAACATGGGCAGGTCGGCGGCGCGTTCGCCGATGCTCCACGCCACCAGCGGCGGTTGCAACGACAGCGTGGTGAACGAGTTGATGGTCATCGCCACCGGCATGCCCGCCGCGCCGTGCACGGCGACCACCGCCACGCCGGTCGGGTACTGCCCGAACACATGGCGCAATGCAGCCGTGTCGAGCCCGGCACCGGACGCGTCGGCGGCCACGACCGGTGCCGCAGCAGGTGCCGGGCCCACGCGCATCAGCGCCCGCCCGCCGCCTCGAAGCGACGTGCCACTTCGCTCCAGTCGATCAGTTGGAAGAACGCGCCGATGTAGTCGGGGCGGCGGTTCTGGTAGTGCAGGTAGTAGGCATGCTCCCACACGTCCAGGCCCAGGATCGGCGTGCCGCCGGACAGGTTGGCGTAGGCGCCCATCAACGGGCTGTCCTGGTTGGGGCTGCTTTCCACCAGCAGGCGACCGTCGCGGCCCAGCGTCAACCAGGCCCAGCCGCTGCCGAAGCGGGTCTGCGCAGCCTTGGTGAAGGCGTCCTTGAAGGCGTCGTAGCCGCCCAGGTCACGCTCGATTGCCGCCGCCAACGCACCGGCCGGGCTGCCCCCGTTGCTGCTGAGCACGGTCCAGAACAGGCTGTGGTTGGCATGCCCGCCGCCGTTGTTGCGCACGGCGGTGCGTACGCTGTCGGGCAGCGCCTCGATATCGGCGATCAGGTGTTCAACCGGCATCGGTTCAACGCCGGCGTCGGCAAGCGCGGCGTTGAGGTTGTTGACGTAGGTCTGGTGGTGGCGCGCATGGTGGATTTCCATCGTCTGCGCGTCAAAGTGCGGTTCCAGGGCGTCGTAGGCGTAGGGCAGGGCGGGCAGGGTGTAGGTCATCGAAGACAACTCCTTCAGGGGAGGAGACATCTTCGGACCTCAAGCATGGTTTAGGTCAAGCGTGCCGGTGCAGCGCGTCAGCCATCGTTGGGGCAGGTCGACGCAACCAGCGCCGGCACAGCCGCGAGGCGAGCATGCAGGCAGCCAGGGCGACGGCCCAGTGGATGCCATCGTGGCCTACGTATAGCTGCACCAGCTGCCACCAGTACCGGCCGAACAGCAGCACCATGCCCGCGCTCACCACCACAAGCACGGCGATCAGCACAGGCACCAGGCGTTTCTCGACCCCGGCCTCGTGCACGGTGACCTGTCGCAGTACCGCGGCGGTGAAGTCCGGTGGCGGCGCGCTGCGCGGCAACGATCGCAGGGCCATCGCGATCTGCCGGTAGTCGGCCGACACCGCGCTGGTACGGGCGTTTGCTGCGTCGCCTGCATGCAGCCGACCTTGCTCCTGTGCCGCCCATTCGTCGGCATCGACAGGGGAGATGCGATCACGGTTCATGCGGTAACTCCCATGCGGGCGTGCAGAATCTGCCGCAGCTGCCGGCGGCTGCGAAACAGATGACTCTTGATGGTGCCTTCGGCAAGCGCAGTCACACTGGCGATCTCCGCGATGGGCATCTCTTCCAGATGATAGAGCGTGAGCAGTGTGCGCTGCAGCGGCGGTAGTGCCTCGATGGCGGCATGCAGCAGGGCGTGGTCCTCCTGCGTGCTGGTATGGGTCTCCAGGTCGAACCCGTCGCTGACCCGTTCTGCTGCGGCATGCATCTGCCCATCCGGGCCATTGTCGGCGATGGGAATGCGACGGCGTTCGAGGTGCCGCTTGGCCACCGAGTAGGCGACCTGCGCGATCCATGCTTTCAAGGGGCGTTCGCCACGGTACTGGTGCAGTGACTGATGCACGCGCAGGAAGGTTTCCTGGCACAGCTCACGGGTATCGTCGGGATGGCGGACCATGCGGTCCACGATATGCCAGCACAGGCCCTGGTAGCTGCGCACCACCTTTTCGAACGCACCCGGCGCGCCGGCAAGGACAGCGGTGACCAGCGCGTGGTCGGCGTGCAGTGCGGCGTCGTCGGGAGCGATGGGGTCGGGCATTCCCATAGGGATACGTCCTGCGGCCGATCGGTTGCAAGTGCGCTGGGTGCAACCGCCGCCGCCCGCACCGTATCTCCTTCTGCACACACCCCCACCACAGCGAGGCCTTCCATGGATTTCAACCTCATCCTGCCGATCATCCTGATTCTCGGCGTCGTCTACACCATCAAGAGCGTGGTCGACGCCGGTACGCGGCGCCGGATCATCGCCGCGCACGGGTCCGAGGCGTTGGTGCGCTCCCTGCTTGATGGCGACGCCAGCAAGCGCCGGCAGTCGGCGCTGCACTGGGGCAGCGTGCTGGTGGCGGTGGCGCTGGGCTTTGGCCTGATCGACCTGCTTGGCATCAACGAGGTGACCCCGGGCGCGATCGCGCTGTTGCTGGGCGCTACCGGGCTGGGCAACCTGGCCTATTACCTGCTGGAACGGCGGGTCCGCTGAGGGCGGTCACGGTTCGTGGATCGGGCAGCGGTTGAACCGGGAACGGAACTGCCGCGATGCCGCCATCACCACCCGGCGTGCGCGGTTGAGGCTGCCCAGCGGGCGGTGCGCAGCAAGCGCGTGCCAGGGTGCGAAGGCCAGGGCATCTTCGCGCGCTTCCGCATCGGCGCTCCATGCCGGCTGTGCGCCGATCGACAACTGCCCCACCGGCAGGAACGGGCTGAGGCCTTCTGGCCAGGCCACGGAGGCATCCTCGATGGGCATCTGCGCCAGGTCGCGGCACAACTGCACGCGCAGCTCCCACATCACCGGGGCGGCCAGGTCGGCGAAGAATGCGGCGATGGCATCGCGCTGGGCATCGGCGCCGGAGGGCAGTGGCTGTCCACGCAGCGCCAGCAGGGCAGGTGACACCGGCACCCACGAAAACTTGGCCATGTACGGGCCGTACAGGAACGGCACCTGGGTAAAGAAGGTTTCGCCCAGCGGATGATGCTGTGGCTCGCCGCCCAAGGCCTTCAAGGTGGCGCTTTGCCCGCCCACTGCTTCCAGCACCGCTTCGGCACCGCGCAACGTGGCCGACAGCACCTGCTTGGTGCGCGGCATGCGCTCGGTGGTGGCCGCCAGCAGTTTCGCCGCGCGCAGGAAACCCTGCACGCCCGGCGTACTGAACGCCGGTCCGTTGACCATCAGGAAATCCTGGCTGTGCTGCTCATCGCCGCCTTCCACGCGCGCGCCCTGCACGCCCAGAATCTTTACGGCCATCGCGCGCGGGGTGGAAACGCTGTCCGGCAGCTGTTCGGCCGGCGGTGACGACAGCCGCACCAGCGCGTCATACGCGCCGGGGCGGGCGAACAGCCCATGGGCAAGGTCGGCGGGCAGGTCGTGTGCTACCTGGAAGCGTGCGCGCAGCAGTGCATGACCCTTGGCATGCACCGCCCGATGCGCATGACCGTCATGGTCGGCCACGGTGCGGGCCATATCGGTGAACACCTTGGCCAGGGCGGCGATGGTCTCTGCTTCGTCCGGCGCGCGCTGTTCAACGTCGGGCGAGTAGGCAACGGCGGGCGCGAACGGGGTCATGAGGCGGCATCCTGGCAACGGGAGGAAGTGCCGGCTGGGGTGACCGTGGGTTACGCCCTGGCAGCAGCCGGCTTGGGCATTGCATGCAGCCACCTTGAACGCCGCCGCGTGCAAGGCCGGTGCACGGCGCATGGCTGCCGTGCGAAGGACGTGCCCTGGTGCCCACCGCCGCCTGCCGGCGTCACCACTCCAGCGTCTCGAAGAAGGTGTCCGCCGCCTCGTCATCGCCCAGCACGGCCGCCGCTGCCTTCAGGGCCGCGTCGCGATGCGCCGGGCGAAGCTCGCCGTCGTCGTCTTCCAGGTCGTCGCCGGCCTCCAGGTACACCGTGCCAACGGCTGCAAGGACGGCGACGAAGGTGGGCAGGTCCTCGGTGAGCACCGTTGCCTCCCACGTACCCGCCCCGTGGAAGGCAAACAGCACCTGGCCACTGTCGAGGTCAAGGATGAACGGGTCCGCGTTCTGGTCGGCGATCACCAGCCACTGTTCGGGCCACTCCGCGATGCGCGCCCCGGCGTCGCCTTCCCAGCGATAGCCTGCCTGCAGCGCCCACAAACGGTGCAGCGGCGGGAACGCGACGTTGACTCCGGGCACGCTGATGCCGACCGGGCCGACGCTGGCATGCACGGTCTCGCCCCACGAACCAACCTGCGTATAGAACGCGGCGAGCGCTGACGGCAGTGCGATGTCGCCTTGCCACAGGTCGGTCGATTGCGCCTTCAGCGGGCCGAAGCGGGCAAACGAAGCGTGCAGTGCGTGCATGGTGCGGGTCCATCCGGGGCGGGACTGCGAAGACTAGCCAGCATCGAGGCGGCGCACAAACCCGGTGTGGCGCCGGGCCAGTGCGTGTTCTTCACCGCGGCTGGCTATCATGGCCACGGTTTTTTCGCCTGGGTGGTGGTTGTGACGGTAGCGCTGGTGTGGTTTCGCCGTGATCTGCGGCTGCAGGACAACCCGGCCCTGCAGGCCGCGCTGGATGCTGGCCATCTGCCGGTACCGGTCTACATCCATGCGCCGCACGAAGAGGGTGATTGGGCCCCGGGCGGGGCCTCCAATGCCTGGCTGCACCGGTCGCTGGCGGCGCTGGACGCCGACCTGCGTGCGCGCGGCTCGGCGCTGCTGCTGTGCCAGGGCGACAGCCACGCCGAGCTGGAGCGCCTGATCGCGCAGACCGGGGCGGTGGCCGTGTACTGGAACCGCAAATACGAGCCGGCCACCCAACCGCGTGATGCGGCCATCAAGCGCGCGCTGCGCGAGCAGGGCATCAACGCCGAAAGCCACAACGGCAGCCTGCTGCTGGAGCCGTGGGATATCGCAACGCTCCAGGGCAACCCGTACAAGGTATTTACCCCGTTCTGGCGCAACGCACTGACCCGCCTGCAGCTGCCGGCCCCCACGCCGCCGCCGGCGACCTTGCCGGCGCACGCGGTGCAGGGCGTTGCACTGGACGCGCTGCAGCTGGCCGCGCCGCTGCCCTGGGACGCGCAGTTCTGGGACCACTGGCAGCCCGGTGAGGCCGGCGCGCACGAGGCGCTGACGGTGTTCATCGACGGCGCGCTCAACGGGTATCGCCAGCAGCGTGACCTGCCCGACCGGGTGGGCACCTCGCTGCTGTCGCCGCACCTGCATTTCGGCGAGATCGCGCCCTGGCAGATCGTGCGCCGGCTGCAGGACGAACGCAGTGCCAGCCGTGACGCCGACATCGACGGTTACATCCGCGAGCTGGGCTGGCGCGAGTTCTCCTACCACCTGCTGCACCACTTTCCGCAGACCCCGGACCACAACCTCAATCCGCGTTTCGACGGGTTCCGCTGGGCGCCGCCCAACGCCGCACAGCTGCAGGCGTGGCAGCAGGGCCGCACCGGCATTCCGATCATCGATGCGGGCATGCGCGAACTGTGGGCCACCGGCTACATGCACAACCGCGTGCGCATGCTGGTGGCCAGCTTCCTGTGCAAGCACCTGCGCCAGCACTGGCGCGAAGGCGCGCGCTGGTTCTGGGACACCCTGGTGGATGCCGATCTGGCCAACAACACCATGGGCTGGCAATGGGTGGCCGGTACCGGTGCCGACGCCGCGCCGTACTTCCGTATCTTCAATCCGGTCACCCAGTCGGAGAAGTTCGACCCGCAGGCGCGCTACATCACCCGGTGGGTGCCCGAGCTGGCCCCCCTGCCGCTGAAGGCCCGCTTTGCGCCGTGGCAGCACCCGCACCTGCTGGCCGAGCACGCGCCGACCTATCCCACCCTGCCATTGGTGGACCTCGCGGCGGGGCGGGATGCCGCGCTGGCTGCTTACCGTCACACCGTGTAAACCCGGCCGCGCGGGCGCCGCTCAGAAAGCTGAACGGGGAGCCCGCAGGGTTTTGCATCGTCATGCCGGCATCGCGTCTGCGTGTTTATTCTTTGGGCGCTCGCACGCCGGTAGACCGGTAACCAAGGAGAACACCATGATTCGACCCGCAACCCGTAACGTGGCCCTGGCCCTGATGACCGCCGCTGCTTTGACGGCCTGCGCCACCGGCGGCTCGTATACCCAGTCCGATCAGTACGGCAACCCCACCCAGCAGCAGAACAAGACCGGCCGCAACGCGCTGATCGGTACTGCCGTGGGCGTGGCCGCCGGCCTGCTCAGTGGCAACAGCGCCACCGAGCGCCGCCAGCACGCGATGATTGGTGCCGGTATCGGCGCGCTCAGCGGGGCGGCCATCGGCCAGTACCAGGACCGCCAGGAACGCGCCCTGCGCGAGCGTACCGCCAACACCGGTATCGACGTGTCCCGCGATGGCGACAACCTGACCCTGAACCTGCCGGATGGCATCACCTTCGATTTCGGCAAGTCCACGCTGAAGCCGCAGTTCTACGGCTCGCTCAATGGCGTGGCCAGCACCTTGGCCGAGTACAACCAGACCATGATCGAGGTGGTGGGCCATACCGACAGCATCGGCAGCGACGCGGTCAACAATCGCCTGTCCAAGGAGCGTGCCGATTCGGTGGCCGCCTACCTGACCGCCCAGGGCGTGCAGGGAGCCCGTATCGAAACGCTGGGTGCCGGCAAGGCTTACCCGATCGCCGACAACAGCACCGACGCTGGTCGCGCGCAGAACCGCCGCGTGGAAATCCGGGTGATTCCGCTTCGTCAATAACGCGTAACGCGCAGCGTTACGGCTCCGGTCACCGGCCGGAGCAAAAATGCCGCCCTTGCAGGCGGCATTTTTGTGGGTACCGGCCGTTGGCCGGTACGCCATGAACACGTCCGCCCGTTCGCGGGCTTGTGCCGACCAACGGTCGGCACTACCGGCGGTGGATAGGCACCGGCCGTTGGCCGGTACGCCATGAACACGTCCGCCCGTTCGCGGGCCCGTGCCGACCAACGGTCGGCACCTACCGGCGGTGGGTAGGTACCGGCCGTTGGCCGGTACGCCATGAAAACGTCGGCCCGTTCGCGGACCCGTGCCGACCAACGGTCGGCACTACCGGCGGTGGGTAGGTACCGGCCGTTGGCCGGTACGCCATCAACCCATCCGCCTGCGCGGCTCTTACCAGTCGTACTGCACCTGCAGCCGGGCGTAACGCGGGGTGGTGTTGTAGCGCGCCTTGCCGTAGTTGAAGTAGTCGGTCACCGTGCCGGCCGCATTGACGTCATAGCCGGTCTCGTAGACCTGCACCGGCTTGACCGAATTGAACAGGTTGATCACCGACAGCTGCACGCTCAGCCCGGCCAGCGCGGCCGGCGAATACACCACGTTCGGGTTGAAGGTCGCCGTCCACGGCGTACGGCCACTGCTGCCCAGCTTGGCGATATCGTCCTCACCCACGTTGCAGGTGTGGAACACCCCGCGATAGCCATATTCGGTGCCGAAGGTGCCGTTGCCGCCGCCCAGGCAGCTGATCGGCGTGCCGGATTGCACCAGCAGGTTGGCGCCGACCTGCCACTCCGGGCTCAACTGGTAGCTGCCGAACAGTTTGATGCTGTGACGACGGTCGTTGAACAGGTAGCCGTCGGCGCCGTAGGACAGCTCCTTGAAATCGAAGTCCGAGGTGGTGCCGGTGTCATCCTGGCCGTTGGTGCTCTTCACCAACCCTTCGTAGTTGCCGTGCAGCTTGGCCCAGGTGTAACTGGCGCTGGCATACCAGCGTTCGGTGCGTTTTTCCGCCGACAAGGTCAACGCGGTGTAGCGGCGCTTGGCCTTCGGCCCCAGGTCCTCGCCGGGAACGCGGATGTTGTCGGGCGTGCCGTCGCCGTCCACGTCGATGTCCAGCACCAGGTCGCTGCCCGGGTTGTATAGCCAGCAGCCGGGCAGGCCGCTGGGCACTTCCCACTCACTGTCCCAATGCGAGACGTCGTAGCCGGCCGCCTTGGCGGCGTTGTAAAGCGCACGGGAATCGCAGGTGTCATCGATCACCTGGTTGATCCGGCGCAGGGTGAGCTTGGCGCCCAGGGTCCAGCCATCCACCCAGTCGTTGCTTGAGTGCAGTTGCCGCTGGTAGCCAAGGATGAGTTCGTCCTGGGTATACGGCTTGAGCCCCTGTGAGGCGACCGCACGCGGGTTGGGTGTGCTGCCATCGGCCCCGTTGACCACGCCGTCGGCACTGCCGTTGCGGTAGGAGCCGGTGATGTTCGGCTTGCCGGTCACCGGGTCATAGCCGTCGTAGGTGAAGTAGTCCATGGTGTAGTACGAGGCGGTGGCCGCGCGCAGTGCCACGTTGGCCGCGATCGGCAACGAGTAGCGGCCGAGCGAGGCATACAGCTTGCTGTCGCCGTCACCGGTGGGATCCCACGACAGGCCCAGCCGTGGCTGCCAGATGTTGTCCTGTTTGACGAACGTGGCGCCGCTGCCGTTGCGGTTGTCGAACGAGTCGTTGCGCAGCCCGGCGTACAGCATCAGCCGGTCGGTGACCTGCCAGTGGTCTTCCAGGTACCACGACGCCTGCTTGACGCCGATCGCGCCCCCGGTGCGGAAGTTGATGCGCTGGGCGTAGTTCGCGTAGAGGTTCCAGTAGGCGCCGCTGGAATACGCCTTGCCTTGCACCGAGGTCCAGTCTTCCTGGCTGTAGCCGCCACCGAGCTGGTGGTTGCCGAGCTGCCAGACCAGATCGGCCTGGGTGGTGCGGCGTTCGTTGCTGCCGCTGCGCAGGCCCAGCTGGCTGTCGACCGCGCACCCGACCTGTTTGCCGAGCACACGGTCAACCACGTACGGGCACTCACCTTCGGGGGCGTTGATGTCGCCGTCATAGTCACCGCGCTTTCCGTCCGGGCTGATCGTGTATTCGCCAGTGTGGTTGCGCATGCGGCCATGCTGCACGCTGGCGGTGAGGTCGTCGGTGAGCTGGCTGGTCCACTTGAACACATGGGTGGTGCCACCGGCGCGACCTTCCTTGCGGCCGCGATAGTCGCGCTTGCCGGGCTCGGCATCGGGACGGTCGCTGCTGTACTCGGCGTCGTAGTAGTCGTAGCGGTAGCGTTGGCGGTTGTCGAAACCGGTGTATTCCAGGTGGTTGCGGTCGTTGAGATACCAGTCCAGCTTCAACAGCCAGTACGGGTCGCGCGAGCGGTAGTCCTGCGCCGACGCTGACAGCGAGGCGGGCGGTACCGGGGTGTTCGGGTCGCTGGCGCGACGCGGGCCGCTGGCCGTGCGGCCGCCGAAGGTAACGCTGTCCGAGCGGCTCAGGCTGCCCAGTGCGAACACGAACAGTTTGTCCTCGATCAGCGGGCCACCGGCCCAGGCGCTGGCCACGTCGCTGGAGCTGCTGTTGTTGTCGTACGAGCGCAGGATGCTGCCATCGCTGCGCAGCGTGTCCGGCGCATTCTCGCGCAGCGAAGAGGGCACGGTAGTCCAGCTGAAGCCGCCTTTCCAGGTGTTGGTGCCGCGCTTGACGTTGACGCTGGTCACCCCGCCAGTGGAGAACCCGTAGCGCGCGCCATAGCCACCGGTCTGCACGTCCAACTGGTCGATGGCCTGGAACGGCACCTCGGAGAAGGACAGGCTGTCGAACAGATTGGTGACGTTGAAGCCATTGACGTAGTAGCTGTTTTCAGCTGCCGAGGCGCCGCCGAACGAGGCCGGGCCAAAGAAGCTGCTGCTGGCCACGGTGCCCGGTGTCAGCAGGGAAATGCTGGTGATGTCGCGTGCCACCGGCAACGTGTTGAGCTGCTCGGCGGTGAAGGTGGTGCGCGTTTCCACGCTGCCCAGGTCGATAGGGGCGGCGGCACTGGCGCGCACCTTGACCGTCTCCAGCGTGGCCGCCCGGGCGAAGTCCGCCTGCGTGGTCTGGCCTGCCACCACGGTCACCTGGCGTTGCTCGCTGCTGCCGTCGGCACGGGTGATGCGGACCTCGTACTGGCCGGTGGACAGCGCCGGCAGGCGGAAGCGGCCGTCAGGGTTGATCCGGGTCTCACGCGTGGTGCCAGCGTCCAGGTGCCGGATCTGCACGGTGCCCTGGGTGGCCCCGGGCACATGGCCGAGGATGTCCCCGACCGTGCTTTGCGCCAGCGCAGGCAGCGGCGACAGCAGGGCCACCAGCAACAGGGAGAGGGGGGCCTTGCGCGGTTGGATCCGTGCGCGGAACGGGTGGTGCATGTCTCGCCTCCAGTGCATCCGGCCGGGCTGGCCAGGTCGCGTGGGGCGGAACCTAACGCCGCGTAGACAGTGGAAGTGCGCAGTGGTTCGCGGCAGCGCTCGTCAATGTGACGCGGGTTGGAGAAACAGCGATTGGAACGATCAAAGGTGTGATGCAGATCGCGCCGAACGCATCCGCAGGAGTGCGATGGATGCAGCGCGCAACGACGCCGATCACGACAATCCGCGCAGACAGAGCCAGATGCGTCCTGATGGCCCACTTGCCCGCTTGGGCGGCGCTGCGCTCAGCCGGTCTTGCAGGCCATATTGGGCATGTACAGCGTCTCCTTCTCCAGGCGGCGTTGCTGCCGCCTCCACCACAACGCCATGGTCAAGGTAGACGCCGAACAGCAACGCACACGTGCAAGGCAACGTTGCCGTGGCGATTTGGCAGCTTACGGCGTCGCTGGAAATTCTGACCGCCGCATCCGGGCTACTGCGCAGCGCTGGTGGATGTGAACGAGAACCGTGTGAGCGCTCTGAGCAGCCATTCCAGTGGGCCATAGCGAAAGCGGGCAAGCCAGAACGTGCTCGCCAGCAATTGCATGGCGAAGATCAAACCATCGACGATAACGAGCTGGACCATCGACAGGCGGTTGACAAGGCCAAGCCCATAGCCATGGAACACCAGGGCAAGGAGCACCGATTGCAACAGATAATTGGTCAGCGCCATTCGTCCTGCCGCAGCCAGCAGGCTGCGCAGCCCTGCCGCAGCAGGGCGCGACAGCAGGTCCAGAACCCCAAGGGCCATGGCAGCGGAGAGCAATGGCGCAGTCACGACGGACACCGCCAGACCGGCGGTTTCAAGGTGGGTGGCGGGAAAGAACGTCGAGCCCAATGCGTATGCCAAGGCACCGGGCACGCCAACAAGCCACCCGAGCGTATAGATGCGGCCAGCCCAGTTCTGCCGCACTGTCTCCAAGTGCTTGAACATCTCATGGCGGCCCGCCACATACCCCAGGAGGAACATTGCAAGTGCCGTCGGCGCTTGCAGAAGCAGCAGGAGGGGCAGAAAGTCCGCAAGCGCGGCGAGGTGCCCGGCAATGATCTGCATGGGGTTGTCCCGCCAGTTTTCTGCCGCAGCGAGGATCATGCTTCGCGCCATATCGGTCTGGTCCAGTACGGGCAGACCGGCCTGCCAAACGGCAATTCCTGCCCATAGGAGGCCCGTTGCGACCGTCAGGATCACTGCAAGCGTAGTGAGAAAACGATCAGTGCGTTTGCGCAGGGCCAGCAGTACCAGTCCCAGAACGGCATAGGTGGTCAGAATGTCGCCGTGGAAAAGCAAAACCGCGTGTATCGCGCCGATGACGAAAAGTCCTGCCTGCCGGCGCAGCATGCGGGGCATGAAGCGGGTTCCGGAACGCTCGGCAGACCGTATCTGCAACGTGACGGAGTAACCGAAGAGAAAGGAGAACAGCAGGTAGAACTTCAGCTCGAACACTGCTGAGACAAGGCCCCCGATGAGCGTATCGAGCCAGCTCACATCGGGCGTGGACAGACCGGTCCCATAGAAGGTCGAGGCGAAGACCAGGCTGTTGACCACAAGAATGCCTGCAAGCGCGAACCCTCGGACTGCGTCGATGGCGTCGATGCGTTCAGACATCTCCGCTGCCACGGTGTGTGCCTTGAAGAACTGCGAGCAGGTTGTCCATGGTCGCGAGCATGGTCAGTGGATTGAAGGAAGGATCGGTCCCGGCGCGACTGAATACTCCATCGATCCAAGATGACAGCAGTGCAACCATCTGCTCATCGGGCAGGAGAAAGCCCTTCTTTACGCGCGCGATGAGCGCACTGAGTGTTTGCACCAGGACCTTGTCTGCTTGGGCACTCAGCTTGGCAATTTCTTCGTCGCGCGAAGCGGCAGCGGATATTTCGAGGATGAGACACCTTTCTTCCGGATCGGCCGCGGCTTCGATGACGCCTTTCAGCAGAAGCCGAAGCGCCGCGCGTGCGTCATCGTGGTGTTCCAGCGCGCTGAGCGATGAATGCGTGCTGCGGGTGTGGGCTTCCACCACCGCCAGGATCAACGCCTGCTTGTTTGGAAAATAGTGAAACAGCTTGCCAGTGCTGGTTTTGGCTTCAACACGGACAGACTCGGTGCTGCAGCCATCGAAACCGGCGCGCGCGAAGCAGCGCCTCGCCGCCTGGATGAGATGGGCGCGTTGAGCGGCGTGGCTTGCTGCATTGGGTTTGCGCACGGATTCTAAATCAGAGTGTTCACTCTAATTTAGCTATTGTCATGCCGAAGGTCAACGGAAGGCAGGTCGGCATCGGATACCGATCGAGCCCAGCCCAGCCCGACGATCCGCATGTGACGCAGCTACCCGCAACGTCCCGCAGAATCCTTGGGTATCTGCGCTATCATGGCGCCCAGATGCGACAAGGCCGCCCGAGGGCGGCCTTGTGCGGCAGTGGATCGACAATCCACCGCAGGGAAAAAGCGCGCGATCAGGTCGCGGTGACCGTCTCCAGGATCCGCTTGCCAGTGGCCTGCAGTTCCTCTTCCACCTGTGCATTCTGCTGCTTGGCGAACTTCGCGTTCGGGCACTGCGCCAGCATGTAGTTGGCGTCGAAGTCGAGCTTGGCCACCAGGAAATCGACGAACGCACGCACCTTCGGCGAGACCAGCCGGCCGCCGGCGAACACCGCGTTGAAGTCCACCTCCGGGCCGGTCCAGCCCGCCAGTACGCGGCGCACCATGCCCGATTCGACGAACGGCTTGGCCATCACGTCACCGGTCAGCAGCAACCCTTCGCCACACACCAGTGCGCCGTTGAGCGCGGAGGGATCATTGGCCACCAGCAGTGGATTGACCGGGAAGTCGCGCAGGTCGCCACCGTTTTCGCCCAGCTGCCAGAAGAACCGGTTGTTGTTGAGGTTGCGCGCCTTGCGCATCGCCAGGATGCGATGGAACTGCAGTTCGTCCGGATGCAGCGGCTCGCCGTAGCGCTCGATGTAGGCCGGGCTGGCGAACACCTGGGTGCGCAGGCTGCCCAGCTTGCGCGCCACCAGGTTGGAGTCGGGCAGGGTGCCCACGCGCAACGCCAGGTCGGCTTCGCCTGCAATCAGGTCGAGCTTTTCGTTACCCAGGTGCATGTCCAGCTGGATTTCCGGGTACTGCGCATGGAACTCGCCCAGCAGCGGCGCGATCCAGGTGATGCCGATGGAGTAGGGCACGGTGAAGCGCAGCCAGCCGCGCGGACCGGACTGCAGCTGGTTGACCGCACCTTCGGCTTCTTCCAGTTCGCGTGCGATGCGCTGGCAATGCTCGTGGTACACCGACCCGGCCTCGGTGAGGCCCAGCCGGCGCGTGGTCCGGTGCAGCAGGCGCGCGCCCAGGCGCGTTTCCAGTTCCTGCACCTTGCGGCTGACCGTGGTCTTGGGCAGGCCAAGCGCAGTGGCGGCGGCGATGAAGCTGCCTTGCTCGACCACCTTGACGAAGATCAGCGTGTCGTTGAGATCGTGGGCCATGACGGGTCCGAAGTCGGGGAGGGGATAGGGTGCCCGAAAGATTGTGCCGGGTACGGGACGATTATTCCCCTTAATCCGGACTAATCAAGTGGGAGTTTGAGGACTAATCTGGCGCCATTCCCGAATTGAAGGACCTCCGCCATGTGGTTGCGGAACATTCTTGGCCGCGTACTGACCGGCCGCACAGCCCCGCTGGACCTGGCGATGACCGTTGAGAAGCGGCCCTCGTCCTTGTCCTACAAGGCTTTCCGAGAGTTCACCCCGCCCGCCAAGATGCAGCGCGGCGGCAGCCTGCGCCTGGGCAATCGCGATCTGGGCCGACTGGGCCGGATTGGGATTATCCCGGCGGCGGGAGTGAAAGTCCCATGAGTGGGACGCTGGCCCCCGAGGTCCTTGTTCTGGGCGGCACCGGTAGTGTCGGCCAGGGCATCGTGGCTGCGCTGCTGGAGGCCGGTAGCCCGGTCCTGGTGGTCGGCCGCGACCCCGGTCGGCTGGCGGCCCTGCAGGAACAGTTCGCCGATGAGCCCGGTCTGGAGACCCTGCTGGGTTCCTTCGGCGACGACGCCTCGGCGCAGACCGTGGCCGAGCGCATCGCGCCGCGCCGGCGCGCGTTGTCGGCCGTGGTCGATGCAATGGGTGGGCCTTACAACCGCGGCCGGGTGACCGATCGCAGTGGCGACGCGCTGCTGCAGGCGCTGCAGGCCGACGTGATGCCGCACGTGCATGCCGGCCGCCACCTGCTGCCGCTGCTGCGCGGTGGCACCCATCCGCGTCGCTATGTGTTGATCGGCGGTCCGGCCGGCTTCAAGCCGTGGGCCGGGCACGGTGAATCGTCCATCACCATGTCCGCCACGCGCATGTACGCGCAGGTGCTGCATCAGGAAGCGCAGGCGCTGGGCGTGCGCGCGCAGATGCTTGAAGTGTGCAACCCGGTCTGCACCCCGGCCAATGCGGCCAACGCCTGTATCGAGTGGCCCAGCGCCTTGCTGGTGGGCCGCCGCCTCGTATCGCTGCTGGACACCTGTACCGACAACCGCGCCATCGTGCGTTGCGATGCGCGCGATGCCGAACTGCCGCGCGGCCTGCTGCACAGGGATTGGCCTCCCCCGATGTCGCGCGACACCGCTGGTGCTGCTTGACCTCTACCAAGGTTGAGGTCGCAGGATGCGCCACCCACGTTCAGCACTACCCCCGATTTTCGAATACCACCCCTCCGTACGGATGCCTGTCATGACCTCCCCCAATTCCACTCCGCATCGTCTTACCCGACGGCTGGCCATGGCCGGCGTCTCGATCCTCGCCGCCGCCGTGCTCGCTGCCTGCAGCGGTGGCCACGCAGAAGAAGCCGGCATGCCACCGCCGCCGCAGGTGAGCGCCGCGCCGGTGCTGATCAAGCCCGTCAGCCAGTGGGACGACTTCAGCGGCCGCGTTGAAGCGGTGCAGAGCGTCGAGCTGCGTCCGCGCGTGTCCGGCTACATCGACAAGGTCAACTACGTCGAAGGCGAGGAAGTGAAGAAGGGCGACGTGCTGTTCACCATCGACGCCCGCAGCTACCAGGCCGAGTACGACCGCGCCCGTGCCGAACTGGCGCGCGCCCGCACCCAGTCCACGCTGGCCCGCAGCGAATCCGAGCGCGCCAAGAAGCTGTCCGATCAGCAGGCCATCTCCACCGAAACCTGGGAGCAGCGGCGTGCCGCGGCTGACCAGGCCGGTGCCAGCGTGCAGGCCGCGCAGGCCGCGCTGGATGCCGCCGCGTTGAACCTGGAGTTCACCAAGGTGCGCGCCCCGATCAACGGCCGCGCCGGCCGCGCGATGGTGACCGCCGGCAACCTGGTCACCGCCGGCGACAGCGCCAGCGTGCTGACCACGCTGGTGTCGCTGGACACGGTGTTCGTGTACTTCGATGCCGACGAAGCCACCTTCCTGCGGTACGCCCAGATGGCGCGCAAGGGCGAGCGCCCGAGCGAGCGTGACAGCGACCTGCCGGTCAAGGTGGGCCTGTCGGGCGAGGACGGCTACCCGCACGAAGGCAAGGTCGACTTCCTCGACAACCAGGTTACCCGCAGCACCGGCACCATCCGCGTTCGCGCGCTGCTCGACAACGCCGACCGCACCTTCACCCCGGGCCTGTTCGCCCGCGTGCAGCTGCTGGGCAGCGGCCAGTTCCAGGCCATGCTGATCGACGAGAAGGCCGTGCTGACCGACCAGGACCGCAAGTATGTGTACGTGGTCGACAAGGACGGCAAGGCACAGCGCCAGGACATCACGCTGGGCCGCAATGCCGACGGCCTGCGCATCGTGCAGCAGGGTCTGAAGGCCGGCGACCGGGTGATCATCGACGGCGTGCAGAAGGTCTTCATGCCCGGCATGCCGGTGCAGGCCAAGGCCGTTGCGATGCAGCCGGTTGCCGCGCCGGTCGCTGCGCCGGCTGTTGCAAAGAACTGAAGAGCAGCCGACTGACCGTCGGCTCTACGTAGGAGCCGACCCACGGTCGGCTCTACCGTGACTGCCATCGCCCCGTGCAGGGGAGCCCGCCACCGCTGTCACCTGTGACAGCGGCCGGGGTCGTGCACGCCGGCGATGGTGAAACCCCAGGAATCCACCCATGGACTTTTCCCGTTTCTTCATCGACAGGCCGATTTTCGCGGCGGTGTTGTCGATTGTGATCTTCGCCGCCGGCCTGATCTCCATTCCGATGCTGCCCATCGGCGAGTACCCGGAAGTGGTGCCGCCGTCGGTAGTGGTGCGTACCGTGTACCCCGGCGCCAACCCCAAGGTGATCGCCGAAACCGTGGCCACCCCGCTGGAAGAGGCCATCAACGGCGTCGAAGGCATGATCTACCTCAAGTCGGTGGCCGGCTCTGACGGCGTGCTGCAGATGACCATCACCTTCCGCCCGGGCACCGACCCGGACGAAGCGGCGGTGAAGGTGCAGAACCGCGTTGCCCAGGCCCAGGCGCGCCTGCCCGAGGATGTCCGCCGCCAAGGCGTGACTACCCAGAAGCAGTCGCCCACCTTCCTGATGGTGGTGCACCTGACGTCCCCCAACGGCAAGTACGACACCCTGTACCTGCGCAACTATGCCCGCCTGCACGTCAAGGACGCCCTGGCGCGTATCCAGGGCGTGGGCGACGCGCAGATCTTCGGCGGTGGCGACTACGCCATGCGCGCCTGGCTGGACCCGGACAAGGTGGCCGCGCGCGGCCTGACCGCCAGTGATGTGGTCGGTGCCATGCGCGAGCAGAACGTGCAGGTCTCGGCCGGCCAGCTCGGCGCCGAGCCGATGCCCAACAGCCAGTTCCTGACCCTGATCAATGCCCAGGGCCGCCTGCGCAGCGAAAAAGAGTTCGGCGACATCGTGCTCAAGAGCGGTACCGACGGTGAAGTGGTGCGGCTGTCGGACGTGGCCCGGGTGGAACTGGGCGCCGGCGACTACACCCTGCGCTCGCAGCTGGACGGCAAGAACGCGGTCGGCATCGGTATCTTCCAAGCCCCCGGCGCCAACGCGCTGGAGATCCGCGATGCGGTGATGGCCAGCATGGACGAGATGCAGAAGACCATGCCCGCCGATGTGAAGTACGAAGCGGTGTATGACACCACCATCTTCGTGCGTGACTCGATCAAGGCCGTGGTGTCCACCCTGCTGGAAGCCATCGCCTTGGTGGTGCTGGTGGTGATCCTGTTCCTGCAGACCTGGCGCGCCTCGATCATTCCGTTGATCGCCGTGCCGGTGTCCATCGTGGGTACGTTCGGTGCGCTGTACCTGCTGGGCTTCTCGATCAATACGCTGAGCCTGTTTGGCCTGGTGCTGGCCATCGGCATCGTGGTCGACGATGCGATCGTGGTGGTGGAGAACGTTGAACGCAACATCGAAGAAGGCCTGACCCCGCTGGCGGCTGCGCATCAGGCGATGCGTGAAGTGTCCGGCCCGATCATCGCCATCGCGCTGGTGCTGTGTGCCGTGTTCGTGCCGATGGCGTTCCTGTCGGGCGTCACCGGCCAGTTCTACAAGCAGTTCGCGGTCACCATCGCCATCTCCACGGTGATCTCGGCGATCAACTCGCTGACCCTGTCGCCGGCCCTGGCCGCCCGCCTGCTCAAGCCGCATGGCGCGCCGAAGGATGCCCCGACCCGCATCATCGACCGTCTGTTCGGCTGGGTGTTCCGTCCGTTCAACCGCTTCTTCAAGTCCAGCTCGGAGAAGTACGAGCGCGGCGTGTCGAAGATCCTCGGTCGCCGCGGTGCGGTGTTCGTGGTGTATGCGGTGCTGCTGGTGGGGACCGGTTTCATCTTCAAGCTGGTGCCGCCGGGCTTCATCCCGACCCAGGACAAGCTGTACCTGATCGCCGGTGTGAAGCTGCCGGAAGGCTCGTCGATCGCGCGTACCGATGAAATGCTGCGCAAGGTGGCCAAGATCGCCCAGGAAACCGATGGCGTGGCCCACACGATCTCGTTCCCCGGCCTCAACGCGCTGCAGTTCACCAACACGCCCAATACCGGCGTGGCGTTCATTCCGCTCAAGCCGTTCAACGAGCGCCATGGCCGCACCGCCGCGCAGATCAACGCCGAGATCAACCAGAAGATCGCCGGGCTGCAGGAAGGCTTTGCCTTCGCGATGATGCCGCCGCCGATCCTCGGCCTGGGTAACGGCAACGGCTACCAGATGTTCATCCAGGACCGTGGCAACCTGGGCTACGGCGCGTTGCAGAACGCGGTGCAGTCGATGCAGGGTGCGGTCGCGCAGACGCCGGGCATGGCGTTCCCGATCACCAGCTACCAGGCCAACGTGCCGCAGCTGGATGCCGAAGTGGACCGCGTCAAGGCCAAGGCACAGGGCGTGCAGCTCACCGAGCTGTTCGACACCCTGCAGACCTACCTGGGCTCGTCGTACGTCAACGACTTCAACCAGTTCGGTCGTACCTGGCAG
This sequence comes from Stenotrophomonas rhizophila, assembly GCF_000661955.1. Taxonomy (NCBI): domain Bacteria; kingdom Pseudomonadati; phylum Pseudomonadota; class Gammaproteobacteria; order Lysobacterales; family Lysobacteraceae; genus Stenotrophomonas; species Stenotrophomonas rhizophila. The sequence continues at coordinate 2,764,326 of NZ_CP007597.1, read as the reverse complement.
GTCATCGCCCAGGCTGACGGCCAGTTCCGTGACAGCGTCGAGGACATCGGCAAGCTGCGTACCCGCAACGACCGTGGTGAAATGGTGCCGATTGGCTCGATGGTCACCGTCAAGGAAACCTTCGGCCCGGACCCGGTGCTGCGCTTCAACGGCTACCCGGCCGCCGACCTGGCCGGTGAGGCCGATCCGCGCATGCTGTCGTCGGCGGAAGCGATGACCAACCTCACCGCCATCGCCGCCAAGGTGCTGCCGGTGGGCATGGCCACCGAATGGACCGACCTGAGCTACCAGCAGGCCACCCAGGGCAAGGCTGCCTTCATCGTGTTCCCGGTCGCCATCCTGCTGGCGTTCCTGGTGCTGGCTGCGCTGTATGAAAGCTGGTCGCTGCCGCTGGCGGTGATCCTGATCGTCCCGATGACCCTGCTGTCGGCGTTGTTCGGCGTGTGGATGACCGGTGGCGACAACAACGTGTTCGTGCAGGTTGGCCTGGTGGTGCTGATGGGCCTGGCATGCAAGAACGCGATCCTGATCGTCGAGTTCGCCCGGGAGCTGGAGATGGGTGGCAAGGGCATCGTGGAGGCCGCGCTGGAAGCCTGCCGCCTGCGTCTGCGCCCGATCGTGATGACCTCCATCGCCTTCATCGCCGGCACCATCCCGCTGGTGCTCTCGCACGGCGCTGGCGCCGAGGTGCGCTCTGTCACCGGCATCACGGTGTTCGCCGGCATGCTGGGCGTGACCCTGTTCGGCCTGTTCCTGACCCCGGTGTTCTACGTGGCCCTGCGCAAGTTCGTCAGCCGTAACGGCGGCGGGCAGCTGGTGACCCACGGCGAACCCACCATCCACCATTGATCCCATCCCCCGCGAGGTTTCATACATGAATACCGCTACCCAAACGATCGCTCTGGTCACCGGTGCCACCCGCGGCATCGGCTTGGAAACCGTCCGCCAGCTGGCCCAGGCCGGCGTGCACACGCTGCTGGCCGGGCGCAAGCGCGACGTCGCCGTGGCCGAGGCGCTGAAGCTGCAGGCCGAAGGCCTGCCGGTGGAGGCGATCCAGCTGGACGTGGGTGATGCTGCCAGCATCGCCGCCGCCGTGCAGACCGTGACCGAACGTCACGGCCGCCTGGACATCCTGGTCAACAACGCCGGCATCCTGCTCGATGACATCAAGCTGGCACCGTCGGCGCAGACCCTGCAGACCTGGCGCGAGACCTTCGACACCAACGTGTTCGCGGTCATCGCCGTTACCCAGGCGTTCCTGCCGCTGATCACCGCCTCGCCGGCGGGCCGCATCGTCAACGTGTCCAGCATCCTGGGCTCGCTGACCCTGCACAGCCAGCCGGGTTCGCCGATCTATGGCTTTGCGGTGCCGGCCTACAACGCCTCCAAGAGCGCGGTGAATGCCTGGACCGTGCAGCTGGCCTATGAGCTGCGCGACGGCACCACCAAGGTCAACACCGTGCATCCCGGCTACGTCAAAACCGACATGAACGGTGGCGAAGGCGAGATCGAAATCAGCGAAGGCGCACGCTCCAGCGTGGGCATGGCGCTGATCGGTGCCGACGGCCCGAACGGCAGCTTCACCTACCTCGGCGAGGTGCTGCCATGGTGATCCGCCTGTTGACCGTGGCCGTGACCAGCGCGCTGCTGGCCGGCTGCGTCAGCGTCGGCCCCAACTACCAGGCGCCACCGGCTACGCCGGTGACCCTGCAGGGCGCCGCCGCGCCGGTGTTCACCTCCGCCTCGCCGGTGGCAAGCTGGTGGGCGCAGTTCGATGACCCGGTGCTGGAACAGCTGGTGCACGACGCACTGGGCACCAACCTGGACCTGCGCATTTCGATGGCCCGCGTGCGTGAAGCGCGCGCGGTGTTCGTCGAGCAGCGGCTGGACCAGCTGCCGCACGTCACCGCCGGCGGCAGCTACGACCGCCGCAAGCAGCCCGATGCCACCGTGGGCGGCGAGCGTGTCTTCAGCGAAACCTACCAGCTCGGCTTTGACGCCGGCTGGGAGCTGGACCTGTTCGGTCGCCAGCGCCGTGCCGCCGAAGCGGCGCGTGCGGACCTGGGGGCAGAGCAGGACAACCTTGCCGATGCCCAGGTTACCGTGGCCGCCGAAGTGGCGCGCAACTACTTCGAACTGCGTGGGTCGCAGAAGCGCATCGACGTGGCCAAGCGCACCCTCGTTAACCTGCGCGATACCCAGCGCCTGACCGAGGCCCGCTGGGAGCTGGGCGCCGGCAGCGAGCTGGACGTGCAGAGCAGCCGCGCACGCCTGAAGGCGATCGAGGCCGACATCCCATTGCTGGAAGTGGCCGAAGTGCAGTCGCGGCACCGCCTGGCGGTGTTGCTGGGGCAGCGTCCGGATGCACTGGACGAGTTGCTGCAGCCGCGCGAAGTGCCGGCCTACGCCAAGCAGCTGCCGTTGGGTGACACCACCGACCTGCTGCGCCAGCGTGCCGACGTGCGCAGTGCCGAACGCCGCCTGGCCGCCGCCACTGCCCGCGTGGGCGTGGCCACGGCCGATCTGTTCCCGCGGATCAGCCTGACCGGCTTCGTCGGCTTCCTGTCCGGCGATGCCAGCGGCCTGGTCAACGGTGCCAACAAGGCGTGGTCGGTGACCCCGTCGATCAGCTGGGCCGCGTTCGATTTCGGTACCGTGCGGGCGCGCCTGCGTGCCAGCAAGGCGCAGGCCGACGGTGTGGCGGCCGAGTACGAGAAGGCGGTGCTGTTGGCGCTGGAGGACACCGAGAACGCGCTCACCCGGTATGCCAAGCAGCAGTCGCGGCTGGCCATCGTCGCCGAGCAGGCGCAGGCCGCGCGGCGTGCCGAGCAGTTGGCGCAGATCCGCTACCGCGAGGGTTCGGAAGACTTCCTGACCCTGCTGGATGCGCAACGCACCCAGCTGGCGGCGGACGACGCACTGGCGGCGGCCGAATCCACGGTCAACGTGAGCGTGGTGGGGGTGTACAAGGCCCTGGGTGGTTGGGGCCAGCAGCAGGATGCCGCACCGCCGGCCGTGGCCGGCACGCTGCGCTGACCTGGCAGGTGAGGGCGGCCTGGCCGCCCTCACCTGTGCGCTGCGTCAGAGTTTGCCGCGACTGCGAGCCAGAAAAGAGGCCATTGGCGGCTTTGCCACTGCCGTAGACATCAATCCAAGTGATACAAAACGTCCCTTTTACCGGGGACGTTTCCATGATCAAACCCAACCCGTGGCGAGGCGACGCCACGCCCGCGCAGACCGGGCAGGCGGCACTGTCGCCCGGCGCGATCACGCTGCTGGTGCTTGCCGCAGTGATCGTGGCGCTCGGCTTTGCCAGGCTTCCCGACACGCTTCTGGCCATCGG